>CALCZU010000070.1 GCA_937903155.1 uncultured Bdellovibrionales bacterium | reverse complement strand
GTGCTCTTCCGATCTCGGGTGGTGGGATTTTTTAGTTTTGATTCGAGCTTTTTAGCACGTGAGGATTTTTCGCATACCCGATTTCAATTCTTTTTAAATACGCTGAAAGCTTTAAAAGAAGAGTTAAAATCCGTCGGAAGCGACCTTTTGGTTTTGGACAAAATGCCAGACGAAGCATTTTTACTTCTTTTAAAAAATCTCTCGCATCCGCCTGAACAAGTGAGTTGGAATCGAGATTATGAACCTTTCGCGCGCAAACGAGATGCTAAAATTGAGACGCTCCTTAAAGAAAATAAAGTCGATGTCGTCACCGAATCGGACCACCTCTTGATTGAGCCTGTCGAGTTTTTAAGTTTTTCCGAGAAGAAAACGCCTTACCAAATTTACACGCCTTTTAGTAAAATTTGGCTGCGTTTCCTAAAAGAGAAACAGATTAAGAACCGAGTCGCAAGGCAGGCGTCCGGATTGAAATACCTCGAGAAGAAAGCTTCTGGAAAATCAGAAAAAATCTTTTCTCTCTCGTGGTCTGATCTCATCGTGAAAAAATCCGGAATGGACGACGCCCTGGACTCGTTTATCCAAAAAAATGCAAAACATGTTAGCATCCCCATTCCCAAAGCCGGCAGTCTTGAGGCTTTTCAGAAAATGGAAGAATTTAAAGAAAAGCTTAAAAACTACTCGACGGCTCGCGATATTCCGTCCATTGCCGGAACCTCTCAGTTTTCGATTTTTTTCAAGAATGGGTCGTTGACGACAACGCAAGTCATCCAGCATCTCAAACTCGACTCTTCTCAATCCGAAGGCGCAAAAAAATTCTTAAACGAACTGATTTGGAGGGAATTTTATTATCATATTCTCTACCACTTCCCTCACGTCGAAAAAAAGTGCTTCAAACAGGCCTATGATGCTTTAAAATGGGAAAACAACCCAAAGTATTTCGAAGCTTGGAAAGAAGGCAAAACAGGCTATCACATTGTCGATGCGGGAATGAGACAGCTCAATGCGACGGGCTGGATGCACAACCGCGTCCGAATGATTGTCGCTTCTTTCTTAACCAAGGACTTACTCGTCGATTGGAGATGGGGAGAACAGTACTTTATGGAAAAGCTCATCGATGGCGACCTGGCTCCGAATAACGGCGGGTGGCAGTGGTCCGCATCCACTGGCTGTGACGCGCAACCTTACTTTCGAATTTTTAATCCCAGTTCTCAAAGTGAAAAGTTTGATCCTCAAGGTTTATACATAAAAAAATGGGTTCCGGAGACTAAGGATTTTGATTACAAACAAATCCATTCGCCCAAAAATCCAATTGTCGATCATTCCATTCAACGAGAAAAGGCTCTCACAATGTATAAAACTGCGCGGGCATGAAAATCTCTCTTCCCATTGATGCGCTCTTGCCCCAAGTCGGCCAAATTCTTTCAGAGAAGAATAATCTGATCTTAAAAGCCAGTCCTGGAGCTGGAAAAACAACTCGGGTCCCTCCTTATTTGCTCTCGGCCCCTTGGGGTCGCGGCAAAAAGATCTACGTTTTAGAACCTCGCAGACTGGCCGCGAAGTTTTCGGCCCACCGTGTGGCGCAAGAACTCGGCACAGAAGTCGGCAAGACAGTGGGCTATGAGTTTCGCTTCGAAAGAAAAACTTCTTCCGACACTCAGCTTATTTTTTTGACCGAAGGCCTTCTGATGAAGAAGCTGCTTTCGAACCCCAACTTGAGCGATGTCAGTGCGGTGATCTTAGATGAATTTCACGAACGGCATTTACACGGTGACATCGCGCTCGCGTACTTAAAAAATCTCCAACTCACCACCCGTCCCGATCTCAAAATCATCGTGATGTCGGCGACCATCGACATTGGGCCGGTTTCAGCTTATCTCGGCAATGCACCGACGCTCGAACAAGAGCTTCCTCCCCACCCCGTTGAAATCCGACACTTAAATCTGCCGGACACTTATCTAGAAAAGAAATGTCTGAAGGCGGTCCGCGAAGCATTGGAGTCGGGATTCAAGGGTGATATTTTGGTTTTTCTCCCCGGGATGTTTGAAATTCGAAAAGCAGAAAGCACTTTGAGTGATGCTCGCCTCCCCCAGACTTTAATTTATGTTCTCCACGGAGAAATTGCTCAGAATGAACAAGAAGAAGCAACTCGCCCCATGAAAGGTTTTAGAAAAATTATCCTTTCAACGAATATCGCCGAGACTTCTCTTACGATTGAAGGCGTCAACGTCGTCATCGATAGCGGACTCGAGAAACGAGCCGTCGTCGACGAATGGACTCAGATTACCGAGCTTCAAACGAGGAAAATCAGCCAGGCGTCGGCTCGCCAGCGCACAGGACGATCGTCTCGAACCGCTCCCGGTCTTTGTATTCGTCTCTACTCTAAAAGCGAGTTTGATTCCCTGCTGCCTTTTACTCCGCCTGAGATTCAACGGAGTGAACTCACAAAAACCTATCTTGAACTGCTCACTCTAGGAGTTAAGGATCTCACCACGTTTCCCTGGTTTGAATCGCCACGTAAAAATCTTATCGAGGGTGCTGAAATCCTTCTTACAGAACTGGGAGCTCTCGCCTCGACAACTCAGCTGACTTCAATCGGAAGGCAAATGGCAGAACTCCCGACGCATCCACGGGTTGCCGGAATGCTCATCAAAGCCAATGGCGGGAATTGCTTAGAGACGACGGCTTGGATTGCCGCAGGGCTGATGGACGGAAAACTCCCGAAGGGAGATCTGATTTCCCAATGGCAAAGTTTAAAATCCAATTCATTTTTGAAACGCTCATTTGATCAAGTTTTACGCTCTCTCGATAAACCTGCACAAGCCTCGGCAGCAAGTCTCATTCAATGCCTTCTCGCCGGTTTCCCAGACCGAGTCGCAAAACGCAAAGAAGACACTTCTTCTAAATTTGTTGAATACGTTTTAGCCACCGGTGGCGTGGCTCAACTCGAAAGAACCGAGGCTCCGGATTCCGATTTCTTATTGGTCTTGGAAGCAAAAAAACACGACTCCGGAAAAACATTTATCCATTCTTACACGGCCCTCGATCTTGAAGATATTTTCGATAACTTTACAGACAAGCTCGAAGACTCTGTCGTTTCCTGGTGGGACCGAGAGAAGGAGCGTATTTTAAGTCGCTCTCGCGTCAGTTACCACAAGCTCGTTTTAATGGAATCTCGGAGTGACAAGCCGTCGGACGAAGACTGCATTAAAATCCTTCTCGAAGAGGCGTTGAATCTCGCCCATCCCGAATCGTTGTCACTCAAAGAAATTTTAGCCCGTCTGCATAAAATCATGGAAGCTGAAATGATTGAGAGTCAGCTCGCCCGCATCGAACTTTTTACGAAAGAAGCGATGACGCCACCTTTATTTCTCGAATTTCTAAAAACAAGACTCATCGGCAAATCGAGCCTAAAAGACTTAAAAGAAGTGGATTGGAAAAATGAACTCCTTTTTCACTTTTTAAAGTCAAAAGCCCACGAGCTGGATCAAAAAATTCCCGAGCAACTGTCGCTCCCCAACGGAAAAAAAATGAAGATTGTCTTTTCTTTGGGAAATTCCCCAAAATGTAGTCTGAAAATCCAAGAACTCTTCGGTCTAAAAACAACGCCGAAGATCTGTAACGGAACCCTACCGATTTTACTTGAGATCCTAGGTCCGAACTATCGCCCCGTCCAAGTTACAAGTGACCTTGCGGGCTTTTGGAAGCGTTCGTACCCTGCCCTTCGCAAAGAACTTTCGCGAAAATACCCGCGACACAAGTGGCCGGAAGATCCGACAAGCTAACAATTTAAGGAAAATCGCGGTCCATGACGGTCTTGCGACCTTGAGAGCGAGCCGTTTGAATCGCCGCCTCACAGAGACCTTTTACTCTTTCAGTCAAAGCATCATATGCGCTGGCACTCGTGTTCATTCCGGATTTATCCGCAATATATTTGCGCACTTTACTAACGACCACGAGGATTTCGTCTTCGACAGTCGACTTACCCGTTGGCGAGGGGGCAGATCCCACGACTTTTCGTTGAGTCGTTCTCACAGCTTCCGGTTCTAATTCGCGAGGGGCCTGTTTTTCGATAGCTCCTGCGCTTTCGGGACGATGCCTTTCGACCGGTACGTGAGCATCCCAACAAGAGACACTACAGAAAACATAGTTTGTCGCATTTCCTCGACAGGTCGAAACCGAGCAAACGTAGTAGGTCTCATTGAGACGAATATCTTTTTTACAACTTGAACATTTTCGCCAGACTTGTGACATGCCCAAAAGTCTAGCTGATAAAAGGAAAGCGGACAATGGGGTTATTTTACGGAAACATTGCAAATTCCACGTTGGATCATCGATTTCAAATCTTCGGAACGCGAATCTAAGACCTGACAACTCTCTCTAAAACTTTCGTTGTTCGCACTCAAACTCACAGCCGATGCATGTTGAGCTACATGGAGCGGTTTCGCTTTGGGATTTCCCATGATGTAGACAAAATCAAATGCAACGACCAGCAGTGCAAAGACAAGCAAACTGAGTTCGTAAATGAAAAGCTTATTTATTTTTTTTATCGATGGAAATTTCATGTTGCCCCCTCGTCAAAATCTGAACCACAGGCAACGTGCAATAGGAGTGTTCTTGCCTTTAGGATACCACAATTTTGACTCGATGAGTTAAGAATTCCACCTTCAATTTCCGTCCAATATCAAACACTTATAAAATTTCACAATCTTCACAATTCGTGCAAAAATACGGCTCTTTGAATCCTAGGAGGCTCGATGCGCATACTTTTCTTCATCTCTCTCATTTCAGCGACGCTGTTCTCGAATATCTTAAAACTGCCCCACGAAGAACACGAACTTAAAAACGGCCTTAAAGTCATTCTTGTAAAGTATCCGAGTCCCGGCGTGGTCTCGTATCAGCTTCCCGTTCATGTCGGCTCCCGAAACGAACTCGAAAAAGGAAAATCTGGATTCGCACATTTTTTTGAGCATTTGATGTTTCGCGGAACAAAGAAAATGTCAGGGAAACAATTCAGCGACCTTTACTCAAAACTGGGAGCCGAAAACAACGCCTGGACTTCTTTAGATGAGACTTGCTATCACGGAAATGTCGCAACGAAATACCTTCCAAAGATTCTCGAAGCCGAAGCCGATCGATTTCAAAATCTTAAATTCTCCGAAAAAGAACTCAAAGATGAAGCGGGGGCCATCATGGGTGAATACAATAAAAATGTCTCCCAACCTGAGTTCCAACTCGAGGAGAAATTATTTGAGACAGCGTTTAAAATTCATCCCTACAGCCACACCACAATGGGGTACCGAGAAGATATTTTAAAATACGGCGAACGATACAAAGATGTCTGGCCGTTTTTCGACCGATACTATGTCCCATCGAATGTCAGCGTCATTTTAGTGGGCGATATCGATTTCAAGAAATCTTTGGCGCTCATCCAAAAACACTTTGGAAAATGGAAAGCAAAAACGCTCCCCCCCGTCGCGATTCCTTCAGAGCCCGCGCAAACCGAAGCCCGGTCAGCCCTTGTAACGTTGGATAAACCGACCCAAACTCGGGTCGTCGTCGCTTACCGTTCCCCTGCGTTTTCGACGAAAAATAATGAAAATGCTGCCATTCAATTGCTTTCGGAAGTTTATTTCTCAGTCACTTCAGAATTTCAAAAGAAATATCGTTACGATAAAAAATGGCTCGACTCGGTCGATGGAGGTTACCAACCCTTTTTAGATCCCGGCCTCTGGGCGCTCTCATTAAAATTTGCTGAAAAAGGTGAGTCGCATGTGGAAGAAGTCCTAAAAGCAGTCGATAAACTTATTGAAAAAATTCGCGAAGAAGCGGTCGAACAAGCCAAGTTAGAGAGTACCAAAAAGCGTTTTCTGAACGCAGCTCTCACGACATGGTTCGAAAGCCCAACCTCTCTCGCTCACCAAATCTCCATCTTAACCAATCTTGAAAGAGACTTAGGCGTGATTGATAGATTTTTAGAAAACATTTCCAAAACGACATCGGATGAAATCAAAGCAACGGCTTCGAAATATCTGATTGATACGAATAAAACGGTCGTGACTTTAAAAGGAGCAAAATAATGAAATCTCTTATCCTAGTTTTTCTGACCGCTTCCACTCTTTTTGCTTACCCGGTGATTTTAAAAGAGAGCAAAGAGCTTCCGCTCACCGTTTTTAATGTCACGTTTCGAGTCGGGTCCGCTGACGATGCTAAAGACACGGCGGGCATCGCGAATTTAACCGCAGGCCTTTTGGAAGAAGGGGGCGTCAAAGCCTACGAAGGCCTTCCTAAAAGAAGCCGAGAAGAGATCCAGGAATTTTTATTTCCCCTCGCAGCGAGTATCGAAGTCTCTGCATCGAAGGAACAAACGTCGATTCGAGTCAGCTGTACCGCCGAAAATGCGGACACCCTCTTTGATCTACTCACCCAAATGATTCTCGCACCCGAGTTTAGTGATTCTGAATTAGACCGTCTCAAGTCTGAAGCCAAAGATGTGCTCGAAAAACGGCTCCCTTTAGAAGATCAAGAAGAACTTGGAAAAGCGGCTCTCGAACGATCGATTTACGGAGCCGATCACCCCTACTCTCATGTGCTCGCGGGAACTTCTCAAGGAGTCGCAAAAATCAACAAAGAGATGATTGAGAATTTTTATAAAACCCACTTCACACAGAAGAAACTAACCGTCGCCGCAGGAGGCGTGATTTCTGATTCTGTGAAAAAGAAGCTCGGGACGGTGTTCTTAAAACTTCCCGTAGGAACTGACGCTAAAGCATTCATTCCAAAAGCGACGCCCAAAGCGAAGATGAACCTCGTGATTGTCACAGGTCCTTTCGATTCCACAGGCGTTCACTTGGGAATCTCCCAACCCGTCACTCGAAACTCAACCGATTTTCCCGCGATGAATTTAGGAAGCATGGCTTTTGGCAAGCATCGTTCTTTTGTAGGACGCCTGATGAAAACCGTTCGCGAAATTCGCGGATTGAATTACGGAGCTTATTCGTACATCGAGGAATTTCCAAACGGCGGGCACTCTTTGGTTCCACCGAATCAAGTCTCGAGACAACTGCAGGCATTCACGATGTGGGCTCGTCCGACGACTGTCCCCAACGGATGTTTTCTCTTAAAACAAATCATTCGCGAGTTTGATAACATTTCGACGAAAGGTCTCACCGAAGCCGAATTTCAGTTAGGAAAAGGCCATCTCACCGGAGTGATTCCACTCCTCGGAACGGTCCTCTCGAGGCAAATCGGCTACGCCATCGATTCGAACTTCTACGGAATTGAAGGAGATTTCTTAAGTAATCTTCAAAGAGCGAATGACAAACTCACACGAAAAGAAGTCAACGCCGCCCTCGCTAAAAATTTGAGTAACGGAAAACCGACGGTGGTGGTGGTCACCAAAGACGCTGCAGCCTTTTTGAAAGAGTTAAAGTCGGGTCAGTGTCCTATTCATTATCCTGACGGCGTTAAAAAAGAAAAATCCGTATTAGCCGAAGATGTCTTGATTTCGAAATACCCCATCGCTGTCGATGAAAAAGAAATCCAAGTCGTCTCTTCAAAAGATTTCTTCTAAAGCCTATCTAGCGCTTCGAAGACCGAGGTTGAAGATCCTCAAAACGGATCACAGTGACTTTTTTACGTGATCGAGTAGGTGGCGCAACTTCAGAGTGCATTTTTTTTCTTAAGTACACTAGCATCTTACCACCGGTGTCGAAGTGCTTGATATTTTCCTCAGCCTCTCGGCTTGTCATCTTCTGCGCAATCGTCCACTCTTTTTCGAACAAGAGACGAGTGGATCCGACTGAGAGCGACGGAAAAGCGCCGTCATCGACTTCTCCATACCCCACAATCAAAAGGCGTGTCCAAAGTTCCTTCATTGCTTTTTCAAAGCGTCTTTCGTTTGCTTTCCCTTTCATTTCACAAATGACTTTCACTTGCTTTACCGACAGGGGCGAGTTGAGATCCAAAACTTCGAGAATTCTTAAGGCATCTTCACTGAGAGCCTGTTTCTTGTAATTCAATAAATAGTGAAACGAGGTAAAGACTTTCTTAGAAAAAAAAGTCGCCCTACCCTGATACCATTTTGCGTAAACGACTTTACCCGACGACGAAAGCTGCTCTCTTAAATGCCAAAGTCCCGCGACACGATTGTCACCCCCTGAATCCCACTCCCAACGCATTTTACTTTTGGGATAAAACTCGGACCAAAGCGATCTGGGTTCGGGTTGATTATTAATCGGATAGACGAGAAGCACGCCGTTTTTTTCGATTTGTTTGATTGCGTCTTTTAAATTCATGAAAAGGATAATATCCCAAAAGCCGCTTTAATAAAGAAAACCAGATGTTTTTACGCCCTGTTTTACCCCTTAGATGGCAGATAGGAAGCGGCTTGACCACCCGCTCGGCCACTATTATTGTTTTCGACCTATGGGCGCACAATGGAAACACAAAGGTAAAGTCGAGACCGCTGCAAAGCGTGGTCAAATCATTAGCAAAATGGTCAAAGAAATCATTATTGCAACGAAAGCGGGAGGAATGGATCCGGACGGTAATGCCCGTCTACGAGCCGCAGTCGAATCTGCGAAAAAAGCATCGGTTCCCCGCGATAATATTGAGCGCGCGATAAAAAAAGGCGGAGGCCTTCTAGATCCCGTCACTTATGAAACCGTTGTTTTTGAAGGGTTTACCCCTCATAAGGTTCCGATTCTCGTCGAATGCTTAACCGAAAATAGAAATCGTACGTCTGCCGATATGCGAGCTTTGTTTAATAAGGCGTCACTCGGAGTGAGCGGATCGGTCGCTTACATGTTCGATCATTATGGAATGGTCGTTGCGACCCATCCCGATTCTACAAAAGATCCGGAAGAAGCTGCAATCGAAGCGGGTGCTCAGGAAGTCGAAAAGGTAGACGATGGCGTCCAGTTTCTCTGTGCCATGAACGATCTGGCAGCCGTCTCCAAATCCCTACAAACCATGGGATGGCAGATCAGCGCCTCGGAATTTACGTTCGTCCCAAAAAGCCCCGTCGATTTGCCTGAAGAACAAAAGAAGGAAGTCACCGCGTTTTTAGAAACGCTCGATGACAACGACGATGTTCATCGCATCTACGTCGCTCTGAAATAAAATAAAAGCTATTTTTTAGGGGGCGTCGCCTGAGACTTTTGCGTCTTATTTTTAGGATCGATTGTTTTAGTTTGAGGTCTTTCCAGCAATGGCCGGTAGCCTGAATAAGAGGTAATTTCCATACGTTCCGCCTTTCAAAGATTCTTACTAGCCTCAGCATATCCCATCAATATGAAGGAATTATCGTAGGGGGTAAGTGATTGGAACTGCCTCGGATTTCGCGCCTGTGCGAATCCCACGAATAGAGCGGTAATGACGAGGCCCCCCTTCGACGGATTCGAAATGCACTTGTTGACCAACCATGTACGAGAAAGCTTTGAGAAGCGATTCGTAGCGCGCCATTTCTTTATCAAAAAAGGAAAGGCAAGTGTGAATGGCTTCCACCGTTGAATAGCAATGGGATTGGGGCTGTTTACGGACAGCAAATCCGGAAGGCGCTGTGGGACTGAAACAGATTGCCTTGAGACGATTGATATTCTGGCTCATCCGATAAATCCGTCGCGCCTCGGACCAGGTCCCATCGATTAAAAACACCACACGTTTTTTATTTTTCAAAAAAACCGACTGACGATCCGATTCAGAAATCAAAGTCAGATCGACTGAGCGCGGTCCAGGAGCCAGGACCACACAATGATGGAGCGGCGATTGAAGAAGTGTATTGACTTCAGGCCTCTCAGAAAAATCAACGCCTTCAAACACCAAAGAATTCGAAAGACAGAGATGGGCCATGCGTCCTGTGGCGATACTGCGTTTTGTTTCCTTTGGATGCATGAGAATCACAAATTGAATCGAGGACACAACCGGAACAATCTGAGAACAATAACAAGTTAACTGAGGTTTCGTGCAGGTTCGGCAATACGCTCGAGACTCTCTCGAATCGACATCGCGATTTTTCTTTGCCTCAAGATAGGTTTTCAGATTCATTCGAGGTTTTTTCCGACTTTTCGAATCTCGCTTAAAAGCGCGTTTAGGTGAGAGTCTTCAATAAACGGCTGCATTAAAGTCACCCTGAGAGCGGAAACTCCATTAAGCAGCGTGCCTGTAATGTAAAACTTGCCGTCGTCCACCAAACGCTTTCTCACTTGCTGCTGAAAAATTGAAATTTTATCGGAGTTCGCATTTTGCAAAGACTTTGGAAGATAACGAAAACACTGGATATTAGATTGTGGCGAATGCAATGGCTCAAAATCCTCCGCAGATTCTAAGAGCGCATGAAATTTCTGCGTGTTGTCTGCAGTCACATCAATCAAATCTTCGAAGATTTCTTGGCCATACATCGACCAGACTCCCCAAAAAGGAATCGCCAAGGCCTGGCGAGTGCACTCGACGGTCCGTAAACCACCGTTCATCAGTTCCAGCGAATTTAAATCTTTTCCCGCAAAGAGATAAGGCGCATCTTGCTTAAATGTTTCGAAACTATTCTCTCCCTTACGATACAAAAGAAAGGTACAGAGGGACGGAAGAAAAAGCATCTTATGAGCATCCCAAGTCACTGAATCCGCATTTTCAATTCCATCGACCCAGTGCCGATGTTTTTTCGAAAACAAAACACTCGCGCCATGCGCACCGTCGACATGAAACCAAATTTTATTTTTCGAACAAAACTCTCCGATCGCTTTTAAATCGTCGAAAGCCCCAGTACCGGTGGAGCAACTCGAAGCGACGACACAAAACACGTCCTGATTCTGCTTCTCACAGCTTTCAAAGGTTTTTAGTATTGCATTACGAGTCACGCGACGTTCTGAATCGACAGGAATCTTAATCGCATTCTCAGTGCCAAGCCCTAGAACACCTAGTGCTCGCGAAATACTGTAATGGCTATCTTCACTCGTCAGAATCACAGGAGTTCTTGCAGAGTTGAGAATTCCTTTTTTCCAACTGTCTTGATAACGAATATTTCGCGCCGTTAAAAGTGCCGTCATATTCGCAAGCGTTCCGCCATTAGTCACAATACCATCGAAAGAATCCTTCCAACCAACCAAGTTTCCGAGACGTTTAATCAAAGTGCGCTCGATACCCGCAAGAGAAGGCCCCATTTCAAAAACAGCCCCTCCTTGATTCGCCAACCCAACCATCAAGGAAAAAAGAGACGCTGTGGGAATCGGAGGAGGAACCTGATGTCCCATGTAGTGAGGCGAATGCAGAAGCCGAGAGTTTTCCAAAAACCAGGACGTTAGAGAATCGATCGTCGAAGGAGAATCTGCGATGAATTTGGAAGCCTCTTCGGGAAGCGTTTGCCAATCGAGAGGCTTTCTCTGAGCTACTGCAGAGTTATGCGAATCCTGGAGATACTTCTCAAGAATTTTAAGAACCTTTGTCCCCTCAGTGGAGTATTTATCTGAAGAGTAAGCTTGTCGGAGTCGATTCAAAGAGTCCATGAGAAATTATTAGCATTGGATTTTGTAAAAGGAAACGGTTGGACATTGCATCCGTAACAAGAGTCGCAAAACCCGTCGTTGCGAGGAGCGAAGCGACGAAGCAATCTCGCCGCCGCATGAAAGAACTCACGAGAGGTACAACAGTCTTTCCAAATTTTGATGACCGCACTCTCCGTCGCATCCAAGATTCTTCCCAAGTACAACGAGATTGCTTTGCTCTGTTGAAAAGATAATAAAGCGAAAAGCAGCAGCCATGAG
>CALCZU010000069.1 GCA_937903155.1 uncultured Bdellovibrionales bacterium | reverse complement strand
ACCAAAGAACAAAAAGAAGAATCCCGAAAGCTCACGAAAGCCGAATGGGCGAGCGTTGGCGTCTTGGTTTTCTTGTGCGCGCTGAACATCATGTTCTGGGCGATCTACGAACAGCAGGGAAATACTCTGCAGTTGTGGGCAGATGATAAAACGGATTGGAATTTCTTAGGCTTTGTGGTGCCTTCGAGCTGGTTCCAGTCGTTCAATCCTTTCATGATTTTCATCTTCGCACCTCTCTTGAATATGGTCTGGGCATGGCAAGCAAAACGGGGCAAAGAGCCTTCGAGCGTTGCTAAAATGGGAATTGGTTGCATCCTTTGCGGTGCCGCTTACATCTTGATGATCTTGGCAGCTAAATCCGTTCCGGGTGCGGAAAAGGGAAGCATCATCTGGCTTGTGGGAACCGTGTTTGTGTTTACCATGGGCGAGCTCTACCTTTCGCCGATTGGACTCAGCCTTGTGACCAAAATTTCTCCAGCTCCGATCGTCAGCATGATGATGGGTGTTTGGTTCTTGTCGAGTTTCGTCGGAAACTACATGACTGGATATTTAGGTACTTTCTATTCCGTGATGCCGAAAGAGCAGTTCTTTATGATGCTTTGTGCACTCGGAGTCGGAACGGGCTTGATTTTCTTCATGGTTAAGGGAAAAATTAACTCAATCATTGGTAAGCACGTATAAGACTTTAATTTGAAATGAAAAAAACCATCTCGAGAGCGAATTTATCTAGGATTATTTTCCCTCTCGGGGCGGTGCTCACCCTGTTTCCACTTTTTAGTAGCGGGGGAGCCCTGGTTTTTGGAATTGTCTTAGCGCTTCTGTATCACAATCCGTATGTGTCGAAGTTTAAAGAATACTCGACACTCCTTTTAGCGATTTCAATCGTCGGATTGGGAGCGCAAATGGATCTCAATGCCGTCGTCAAAGTCGGGATGCAAGGGATTGGCTACACGTTCTTCGGCATCTTAGCCATTATGCTACTCGGCCTAGCGCTCGGAAATCTCCTCAAATGCGATAACGATATCACGACGCTTGTCAGTGGAGGCACCGCCATTTGCGGCGGCAGTGCGATTGCGGCTTTGTCGAAAGTCATGAAAGCCAAACCCAATGAAGTGACGGTTTCGCTTGCGACCGTTTTTCTGTTGAATGCGGTCGCGTTGGTCCTCTTTCCTTGGATCGGGACCGAGCTTGAAATGACCGAAGCCCAATTTGGATTGTGGAGCGGGCTTGCGATTCACGACACAAGTTCTGTCGTCGGAGCGGCGTTGACGTTTGGAGAGAAGGCGCTCTCGATTGCAACAACGGTAAAATTAGCGCGAGCTTTGTGGATCGTGCCGCTCGCTTTAGTTGTGGGCCTGATTCGAAATAAAGGGAAAGAAAATTTCTCAAGCATTCTCAAAAAGCAGTGGTTTATTTTTGGATTTTTAGCGATGGCAGCCCTTGTCACATATGTTCCGACGCTACGAGGTTTTGGCGGAGAGATCGCTTTTATCGCACGACGGGGATTTGTGCTGACACTCTTTTTTATTGGGAGTTGTATTTCACGAGATGCCATTCGCTCGATTGGTTGGCGTCCACTGGCATTGGGAATTATTCTGTGGGTAGTAACGGCGGGAGCAACACTCGGTTTTATCCTACAAGGTGTGATTCACTAAAATTTTTTAGAGTCCTAGGCTAATGCCGGGATTATTAATTTGGCAGGTACCGTTCAGCACTTCGATTCTTCCGTAGGCGTTGAAGATCAATCGGGCATTGAGTGAGCCATTGATGGTAATCGGAACGGCGAGATTGATTCCGTTATTGGGTGCTGCAATCGTCGGGGGAATAAACGGATTGGTACTCGCGTTGAATGTAGCCGCCGTCGATCCGGTGCTGAGATAAATAAAAACATTGTCTGTTCCTGCGGCCGTGCAAGTGGAGGTCGTTCCGTCGATGCCTGTCGTCGTCATGCCGGCATTGCAAAGGTTGGTTTCGAAGCGAGTTCCCGCGGCGCAGATTCCCGTGCCCAAATTAGGAACGAACTGAACCGTTTCGCTCATCTTGATGGCGACACAGCGATAAGTTCCGTCGTAATGAAATTTTGAATTGTCGAGCTGACCAATAGTGGGACCACCGATAAAATCGACGAATCCGGGTTCTTGGGTTGTGAAAACTTCGATAGGGCTTGAGCAGTACGGATCTTTTGAGAGATACACCGCCAAAACTTTCACACCGACTTCAGACGGATCTAAGCCCGCTCCAAAGACTGCTTGGGCCAAGAGCAGCAGAAGGATTAAACCCTTCATTCTACCGTCCCGCGCCGATAATTTTTACCTTTTGAATGCTTGCGACTTCACCACAACTCGTGATGTAGAACGTAAGGAGCGTTCCCAGCAAGAAGAACGTCAGAGTCCAGATTTTTTTTCGAAGAGGAATTTTCATTTCTCTAAGTATAAATCGAAACGCTTACATAATCTCGCTGCCGTGAGTTATCCCTCAGCCTCCGGGTGGTCTGCAGTTCTTACAGGTAGGTTGGTAATAGGGGCCGTAATTTTGATAGTACGCCGGGGGAGGGCTCGCAGGACTTGTCGTTATGGTTCCCAATGACGCTGAAGTTTTTACCTGTTGAGAATGATTGATCTTAACTGTCTCATTTGTCATGACCCAGCCTTTTCCATCAAATTCAATGACGGTTCCGCTAGAGGTCACAGCCCGATTGCCTTTGACCGGATTGCTCATCGATTTTGTGTTGTAAGTAGAGACAGCATCCTGGTCCATCTCTGCAGCAAGTTTAGGCTGGCTGGGTTGAGACCCACCGACTGTCGGCGCTGAAGGAGGCGCTGCCTGCGTAACACTTGGCGCAGTAGGTGCAGCTGGCGTCGATGGTTTTGCAGAGGCCGGTGGAGGTGTAATCTGTGCAAGTGCGTCCGTTATTTTGAAATCTGGTTTAGTTGAGCTTGGAGTCGCAGCGACTGTCGGATTTGCGCCAGTCGATGTGAGGGTCGTAGATGGAGCAGTTGGAACTTGAGAAGGAACTGTAATCGTTCCGGCGGTTGAGCCTGAAGCGCTTGCAGTGGTGAAGTTTGTGGGGGTAGGAACTGGCCCTTGAACATATCCCACGTGTTTTGCATCTTCAATATTCTTTGCGGCCACTGCGCGAGCTTCGGCTGCTTTCGCCTTATTCTCAGCAATCGTTTTTGCCGTTTCCGCGAGCTTATCCATTTTTTTGTCGACTTCAGCTCGTTGCTCACGAATCGCCGCAAGTGCTTTGTTGCCCTTTTCCTGAAAAGCGCTGTTATTGGACTCTTTGCCTACATCTTTGAGTTCCCACGATATTTTCTTCGCCTGTTCCGAAAAATCGTCGCGTCGTTTTTGTAAGATTTTTTGGGCCTCTGCAATTTCTTTCTCGGACTTGCTCTTCATAGCTTTCTCAATTTTCGCATCCTCCTCTTTAATTTTTTGAGCAGTTTCTTTAGTCTTTTCAGCGATTCTGTCTTGTCTCTCTTTGAGGTCTGTAAGCTGAATCGAATGTTTTTCCCAGGCGTCTTTACCATCGTTATACTTAGGTTCGGACCCGAGTTCGGTCAACGCTTGGGCAATCTTTTCTTCTACTTCTTTCAGTTTTGCTAAATCGAGTTTATCTTGCTTGAGTGCATCGTCGGTTTCGTCAATGAGCCGTTGATGTGCATCTTCCTGCCCAGTCTTGAGCCTTGATATTTCTTCTTCGGCACGTTTTTCATCGGCACGTTGGTTAAGATTTTGAGCAAATTCTTCGGAAGTTTTAAATTCAGTCTGCACATGGGGATTCCCACGTCTTTCGTCAATACGTTGCTGAATACGTAGTTCGATTTCTTTGAGAGTCTCAAATTCATTCGCGTAGATAGGATTTCCAATCATCGAGCACAATCCTAAAAGTAAAAAACTTGTTCCATATTTTTTCATGGCAATTCTCCGTTTCTGCATTACGGAGCAAGTTGTATACCAAGAAGTTCAGGCAAAATTTCGAGCACTTACTCGAGCAAAGTGTAAACAATGTATACAGTCAGGGGACAGCAATAATGTAAGTCATTGATTCGGTACCCCTTCCGTATTCTCTATCTATTTTGCTGATGTAAAAAGTTTTTACAGCAGGCACCGGTCATCAATACTCCACCCAACTCGTCTTTCGCCCAACCCGTCGTTGCGAGGAGCGAAGCGACGACTTGTCCGGCGCAGCTTTAGCGGAGACGGA
>CALCZU010000068.1 GCA_937903155.1 uncultured Bdellovibrionales bacterium | reverse complement strand
GCATGGACAGGAAGAGGCGCCGGCTTATCAATCACCAAAATAGCCGTGTCTTCGTGCAAGATTTTTATATCCGCGTTGACGTCGGGCTCTTGGGTCTGAGGAAAAAGATGGAGATAGCGTTCTCCGCCGCGGATGATTCGGCTCGGTTCTACTCGTTGATGGTTAGAATCGACAAATCGTCCTTTTTCAAATTCCGCCGTCCAATGTTCTCTCGGAATATGCGGAAGAATGGTTGCAATAAAATCAAGAAGTGTCGAACCATCGAACTTGCCAGTAACTTTTAAAGGTCTTGCGTTGTCGTAGGGTTGGCTCCCCGGCAGCGGTGAGATGAGATGCTTTAGAGCCTTTTCACGTTCCTCGATCTGAATGCGCATCTTCTCTTCATCTGTTTTGAAACAGAAAGGACAAGAAACTCCGGGTTGGTAGCGCTCGTCTCTTTGATCTTCTGGAGTCAAAGCTTCAAGGCATAAAAAACATTGCTTATCTTCGGACTCACTTAAATTGGGATCGACTCCCACTCTTTGATCAAAGACAAAGCAACTGCCGTCGTAGTGAGCGCTTCCGCATTCTTCGAAATATTTTAAAATTCCGCCATCGAGCTGGTAAATATTTTTGAAGCCTTCGCGTTCCATGAAGGGCCCCGCTTTTTCGCAGCGAATCCCCCCCGTACAAAACATGACGATGGGTGTGTCCTTCATTTCTGAAGGTAACGCCTCGACGGCTTTTGGAAAATCTCTGAAATGCTGAATCCCAATCGGAAGTGCATTCTTAAAAGTCCCAAGCTTCACTTCGTAGTCATTGCGAGTATCGAGTAACGTTACGGGCTTGCCTTCATCTAACCAACGTTTGAGTTCTTGCGGCTTCAGTTTGGGAGAAGTTTTACGAAAAGGTTCAATGCCCTCAACTCCGAACGCGATAATTTCTTTTTTAATTTTCACAAGCATTCGCGTGAAAGGCTGGTGACCGCTTTCGCTGTACTTCGGAGTTAAATCTTCGAGTCCTGGAGTTTGTCTTAAGCTAGCCATTAAAAGATCAATCTTTTCGCGCGCTCCGGCCACAAAGAGGTTAATGCCTTCGGGACTGAGAAGAATCGTCCCTTTGAGTGCCCACTGCTGACACTGCCTGCGCAGTTCTTCTCGGAGCGTTTGCAGGTCGCCGAGGCGTGCAAACTGATATGTCGAAATATTAGTGACCTGAGGCATACCGCCTCTTAATCGATTTCAGAGATGCGATCAACCCCTAAGGTAGAACGTCAAGGGGACTTCAAGGTTTCGTTCGCAAGAAAGTTCGGTAGTTAGCGTTGACAGTAAAAAGTTGGTTTAATATTTCAGATCCAACACTTAACGATGGAAGGGGTCATTTCATGAAAACACTTTTACTAGCGAGCTTTTTGGCAGGAGCAAGTCTCTACGCAGGTGAATCCTGCATTCAGAGACAGAAAACAGCAGCGCTGGAAGCCTATGCGAGTCGACTCAAGGTTCCTGTTTCCTCAGTCAAGGTGCTCCACTTTTCTCCGGGTATTTGGACTGAGTCGGTGGTGAATAGTGCCGGGAGCGATTTTGTGACAGTCGCAGTCAATCGAATGCGCGGGGTTACTTACCGAGTCAGCGCAAAGCAAATTGGAAGTACCGCGGATTGCGTTGTGACGGGAGTCACCGAAAGAGCTGAGTAATTTAAAATGAAAAGTCCCCTCTACTTGAAATAGTAGAAGGGACTTTTTCTAATTTGGGAATCAAACGCTTAGTTTGATTTTGTATAGCTTTCAATCCAGCTTAAGTTGAAGTTCACATCCGCATAGACGCCGAACTTTTTCGGACGAGCGCAACCTTCGCCCCAACTCACAACGCCTGCTAAAATCATCGCACCCGTTTCGGTACGAACGACCAGTGGACCACCGCTGTCTCCTTGGCAAGAATCTTTGCCGCCTTTTTCGAGACCTGCGCAAATCATCGTTTTGTCGATGTCTTTAGGGTAAGCTTTTTCGCAACGAGCGCTGCTCACAAGAGGCACTTCAACTTTAAGAAGTTTCGAAGAAACACTCGAACCTTCCGAAGTCGCTCCCCAGCCTAATGTCGTTGCCAAAGGAGATTTAGATTCTTCGTCAGGAATGGAAAGCGCGGCAGAGTTTAAAACAATCGGAGCAAATTTAGATTCGCCGCTCAATTGAATCATCGCTAAATCGTTTTCATTGGTCGAGGAATTGTTGTGAGGGTGAACGATAATTTTTTTAGCGGAGAAAGTTTCCACTCCGGCTGTGTCTTTTTGATTTAAAAGACCGACTTTAATTTTCATTCCCGAGGTCATTGAACGAACACAATGGGCAGCTGTCAAAACCCAGTTTTTGTTTACCAAAGAACCGCCGCAAAAATGACGCGAACTTCTTTGTAAAGAAACGATAAAAGGAAATTCTCCTTTAGCGGCCGGTGTGCCACCCACAATACGGTCCGAAGCCATGCCGCTCAGAGGCGACAATACTGCCAATACGAGTAACACATTGAAAAAACGCATAAGTTCTCCTGGGTTAGATCAGAAAGGGCGTGGGAAATCCACGCGACAGAGTACTTATCGGGAGGGAAGAATTTCTATTGAAAGTTCATTTGCAGTTAGCGCATTGAACAACGCGCTGATGCGAATCATACGGATTTCTAGGCACGAATCTTACTAAGATGCGGTCGTTACACTCGTTAACTCTTTCTCTAAGTCGAGAAGATATTTTTTAGCTTTCAGCCCACCCGCAAATCCCGTGAGGTTGCCGTTTGAACCAATGACGCGATGGCACGGAACCATGAGAGAGATCGGATTTTTTCCGTTCGCTGCACCCACCGCGCGGCAGGATTTCGGGGATCGAATTTTTTTTGCGATTTGCAGGTATGTTTGGGTCTCTCCATAAGGGATTTCAGTTAAAGCACGCCAGACTTTTTTCTGGAACTCGGTTCCGTAGAATTCAAAGTCAATTTCGAACTGAGTTCGTTTTCCTGAGAAATATTGAGAGAGTTGTTTTGCAGTTTTTTCGAGAATCGGATGATTGGGTTTGGATTCGACATCGGCAATTCGAACCCGATTAGGTTTGTCATTTTCCCAAAGAATCGCGACCAGAGCGTTTGCATTTGCGATGAGAGTCAATTCTCCGACCGGGCTTTTGATTCTTTTTGAATAATGTTTCATCTGATCCTCTGACTCCACCTTAGCTCGAAACCGCACCCTCTTGCTAGCCGTTTTCGGACGTGATCGTAGACTAGTAAGCATCCACTAATGTCATTTCGAATTTGTAGGGATCTTTGGGATCAAATGTGACGACGATTTGTGAGGGATCAATAATCACTAAGAGCTCGCCATTTTGTTTATAACGTAAAATATCGGTATACCGAACTCGCGAGATGGGATGTCTAAGTGTAGAGGGACTGAGAGAAAACTTTCGACCCATCGCACGAGTTAGATTTCGAAGGTGACTATTCAATTCCATTCGAAGTTTCAATTTTAAATCTTCAGGAACTCGATCATCCATGAGAATTCGGTCGAGAGGTCTTCCTAGAACACTTTCAAGGACCCAGTGCCTTCGATGCTGGAGATTTGGAGGAACTGGATAATCCTTTATGACACTAAATGTGGGGTATTGGGGGTAAGCTTCGATGGCATCACGCACCATCTCCAAGGCTCTTTTTTCTTTGGCCATTTTGTTTTCAGAGTTGGGTTGATAATACCTCATCATAAAAGGTTCCGAGCCCAGTGGAACAAATCGATAGAAAACGACTTTACCTGCCGACCCTTCTCCGAGTTTGAATACAGTCCAGTTTGGATTTTCAAACTCGTAAGTCATTTTTCCAATGAGTGGCTCGTAAGGGCTACGCTTAGCATCACCCTCTCCTTCAAGGCGGTAATATCCCCTCTCGTGCAGGGGCCAAGCATTTTGAAGGGGATCCTTCATTCCCAAGCGATTCCAAAACCGCCAGCAAGCCCCATTCCACAGCCCAAAAGAAGTGTGACTGAAACAAAAAAAGACCAGCAGATAGATAAGGCGAAAACGGTTTGAAATCATACACATTGTCTCTGCACTACATCGGTTGTCTCCAATAGACACTCAATCAAGGTTTTATGAAGAAAATCTCACAATGAACCGCAATAGTTTCACGAGCTTCTCTTACTCATTGTGATAGTTTGCAATAAAAATATTAAAGGCATGGCCCTCTTCCCAGCGAAAGAGGATTCTCCACTGCTTATCCACTTCGATCGCATAGTAATTCGCGTACTGCTTCCCCTCTTTATATTTTTTTAAATCCTTGCCACCGAAGTCTTTTAATTCTTTGAGTGAGACACAATCGTTGATCAGATGCAGTCTCGCCAAAACTTTTTCAGCATACATCGACCAAGGAAATTTGCCGGCCATGTTTGTCGACTGAGGAGCGTCAGGAGAGGTTGTATTGTAGAATTCTTCGAGTTCAGAATCTTTAAAACCTGCGATATTTCCCTGGCGAGGCCGATAGGCAACGGCAATGGAAGGCAACTCGCTCGAAGCTGCAAGACGTTTTTGATACTCGTTTAAAGCGGCGACAAGTTCTCGAGCACTAGCGACCGCGTTTTCGAGTTCGGAATCTGCAAGTTCATAAAATCCTTTTTTTTCTTGCTCCAATTTTGCCTTTGTTTCGAGGAGAACAACCGTGCTTAATCCCATGGCTTCACGATCATAAATTTCTGTGTCGAGAGCATGGCTCTCGGAGCGAAGTTTGTCTCTTTCATCCCAAGATTCAATTTGAAGGGTGAGAGATTCTTTGAATTGGTAATAGAGTTGAATGACCGGAGCCAATGCCACGAATTCGTCTGAGATCTCTTTTCTTGAGAGTCCTTCCAATTCAGGATCATAGTTCGGATCCGAAATCGCGCGAAATCGGGCATCCATCTCGTCTAACTGACGAATTTTATCGAGGCTTAAAACGGACTTGATTCGCTCGCGGGCGGAACTCGGAATCGCGGCAACGGCAGCAAATCCCGTTCGGCAGCTGGGGGTGGCCTTTGCCGGACTAAAACCGCAAAAAAATGCAATGAGCAGAAAGACCCGAATCATGAGGGGCCTGTCATACCCCTAACCGAGGAATTCTCAAAAGAAATATTGCTAAAGACCAGAATTGAAAGGAAAAATCGATTGCTTCGCGAGGTCTGATTTTCGCGAGCTAGGGCCATTTTACGAATTCTTCCGTCAAATTTTCTAATTGCGCTTCGATCTCAATTGCGACACCATTATCTCAAAAGCAATCTGCCCAAGGAGAAACGAAATGCAATCGCTTCGATTTTTTTCACTTTTAGGATTTGCAGTACTTTTATTTGTCCAATCAAAATCTGTCGCCGCAGCCGAACTGCAATCGCATGCAGATGTCGTGGCGCACCTTCAACAAAAAGCAAAATCAACAGGATTTGATTTAGCGAAATACATCGGCATGCTGGATAACACAGCCGCTGGTTTAATCGATCATAATCCCGGATTAGGCCCCGATTATCCGATCTGGATTCTTCCCAGCCCTGCCTATCCCGAAGTCTATTCGCGTGACGCTTTTTGGACGTTAGCCGGATATGAGAAAAACAATTATCTAAAAACGATTAGCGATATGTTTTCTCAAAATGCCCAACACAGTTCATGGAATCCTGCGTTGAATGGACAGATATCGACGATTATCCGAAAAAAAGAAACCAATCCACCCGACGGACGTCGTTATGACGAAAGCACCATGTTCTGGGTACTCAGTGCTAAATTTTCGGGGAAAAATGTCGTCTCCGAACCTTACTTAAAAGCGAGCTATAACTGGTTAAAACAATCGGTCACTAAAGACGGTTTCTCGGTCGTCTCACACGGATGGATTGATGCCTGGGAACCTGTCAAAACTCCCGTCGTCTCCGCGAACAATCAAGGCTTATATGTCGTTACCCTGCAGGCCCTGCGTGATATGGGAGTCGCTGTTCCGACCGAAGAGATTGAAGCCGCGAAAACTGCTTATCGAAATTTAGCTAAAGATGGCATTTTAAGAGCGTATCAAGGATCGACTGTGATCGACGTTTCGAGTTTAATGGGCGAAGCCTTAAGTCTTTATCTTTGGAATGAATCGATCCTAGATTCACAAGTTGTTAAAGCCACGATCGGAAAATTTGCTCCGGCGTTTTACGAAGATGGCGATTTCTTAGGCTATAAATGTTTATCCAATGAAGATGGAAGCTATCTGAAAGAAAGCGAGTTCTGGGAAATCGCGACGCGGGATCCCGGAAACTACCAAAACGGTGGCAGCTGGCTTCTTTATGAAGTGCTGGCACTTTACGCCGGAGCACGCCATAGCAATCTCAAAACAGATGATGCGTACATCACAAGATTCATCGGTCGTTTAAATTCCGAAGTGAAATATGACTATTCTTCAAAAGAATTGATTTGTACCGGCGGAACTTGCGGAAACTGTAATACCAACGATTGCGTTTGTCCCAACGGAAAATGCGGACTGGGAAGTTACCATAAAATCCGCATTTTTTACGGGTGGAATGTTTTCACGAAACGCCTTTTACACTAAAAGCCTGACCTCTCTCTCCTTTTAAGGTAAAGACTTGGGATGGCGAACGATGTTTTAGTGACTTGTCATTCGATTGCGAAGACCTTTGGGTCTCGCGCATTATTTGAAGAACTTGATATCGTTGTCGAAGAGGGCGAGCGGATTGGGCTTATCGGACCCAACGGCGCTGGGAAATCGACCCTTTTAAAGATCTTGTCCGGCGAAGTTTTGCCGGACCAAGGCAATGTCTCCGTTAAAAAAGGTCTTAAAATTGGAGTTCTCGAACAAACGCCGCGCCTCGACCATTCACTTACCGTCGAAGAAACGGTTTTAAAACAAGCAAGACTTTCTCACGGAGATTCAGGAGACGCACAGGCAGGCGAAATCTTGTCGAAGCTCGATCTCAATCCACTCGCCTCTAAAAAAATTGAGCACCTTTCGGGCGGTTGGAGGAAACGCACGGCTTTAGCGAGAGAACTCGTAAAGCAGCCAGGCCTTCTTCTTCTCGATGAACCGACCAACCATTTGGATATCGAGAGTATCCTGTGGCTCGAGCAGTTTCTGACCCGTGCTGATTTTGCGACAGTCACCATCACCCATGATCGCCTTTTTCTCCAACGAGTCGCGACTCGGATTTTAGAACTCGATAAACGAAATAAAAATGGAATCTTAAGCGTTAAAGGCGACTATTCGACTTATCTCGATCGCAAAGAAATTTTGATGAACACTCAAATCAAGCAGGAAGCTGCCTTACAAAATAGGCTACGACGCGAAACCGAGTGGCTCCGCCAAGGAGCAAAAGCCCGAACCACTAAGCAACAAGCTCGAATCCAAGCGGCTGCAGTTTTAAAAGATGAAGTTGAAGATCTCGAGAACCGGAATAGAACCCAATCCACCCGAATCGATTTTCTTTCGTCGGATAAAAAACCCAAGCGGCTGATTGAAGCAAAAAAGATCACAAAAACGATTAACGGCCGAATTCTTTTTAAAGATCTGGATCTCTTCATCGGCCCCGACAGTCGAATCGGACTTCTAGGAACCAACGGCTGCGGAAAATCGACGCTCATCCGAGCTTTAATGAACTTAGAGCCCGTCGACTCAGGGACGATTATCCGATCCGAGCATCTGAAGGTGACCTACTTCGAACAAAATCGAGAGGCCCTCGACCCTAAAGTCACCCTTCGCAAAACACTCTGCCCTCGCGGAGACGAAGTTAATTTTCAAGGAAAGCTCGTTCATATCCAAGGCTATCTCGACCGGTTTTTGTTTAAAAAAGAGCAGACCGATATGCAAGTAGGTTATTTATCGGGTGGCGAACAAAGTCGCGTTCTTATTGCAAAGCTCATGCTTGAAGAATGTAATGTTCTCGTCCTCGATGAACCGACGAATGATCTCGATGTGGAAACGCTAGATGTTTTACAGAATTGTCTCGATGATTTTGATGGTGCTGTGATTTTAGTCACTCATGATCGATATTTTCTCGATCAAGTCAGTCAAGAAATCCATGCCTTCCCCGCCCCTGAAGAAAATACGGGTCGAGTGATTTCTTTCTCAGGACTCGCGCAGTGGGAAAATTGGAGGAAAGAGAAAGCCGCCTCTCAGAAAGAAACTGCGAAAAAAGCAAAAGAAGAGGCTTCGAGTTCCAATAAGAAGAAAAAAATGGGTTTTAACGAAACTCGCGAGCTTTCGGGGATGGAAGAGAAAATCCACCGAGTCGAAGCCGAGTTAGCGTCTCTCGAGCAACAAGCACAAGCTCCCGAAAACACAAGCCACGCAAGTAAACTCACCGAGATCTACCAAGCGATCTCGGAGAAGCAAGCGGAGATTGAAAAGCTCTACGCTCGATGGGCCGAGCTCGAAGCCATGCGGTGACAGCAGTCATTGCGAGGAGCGAAGCGACGAAGCAATCTCGCTGCGAAAGAGCGCTCTTGTTATCGGCGAGATTGCTTCGTCGCTTCGCTCCTCGCAACGACTGCTAGTAATCTTTTTTATTCGTTTCGAGAGGCTTTAAAAGTCTTTTGAGTTCTTCAGGGTCATCGGAATGTTCTTCGATGAGTTTTTCGACTTGGCCGAGATGAGTTGGATTTTCTCTCGACGCTTCTTTAACGGCGGACTTTAACTCAAACGTTGTCATTTTATTTTTAATATATTCCGTACAAGCAACGCACATAAAATCTCCTTAAGTTCTCTGCTCCATATTATTGGCGACGATTTCCATGACGTCCATGACTTGAACTGTTTCACCCATTCCCTTTTCATTAACACCGCTGCTCATCATCACTCGGCAGAAGGGGCATGAGGTTGCAACTACTTCAGGATTTGTCGCTAGAGCTTGTTCGGTGCGCATGACATTGACTCGTTGGTCTGCTTTTTCCTCGAGCCACATTCTTCCGCCACCTGCTCCGCAACACACACTTTCGCGGCGGTTATTTTCCATTTCTAAAAGTTTAGTTCCCGCGACTCCGCTAATCAGACTGCGAGGAGCTTCTGTGACATCGTTGTAACGGCTGTAGTAGCAAGAATCGTGGTAAACGACTTTTTTATTAAACTCGTTTTTCATCTTGATCTTGCCTTCGTCTCTCAATTTCGCGACGAAAGATGCGGCTTGTTGCACGTCCCAATTTCCACCAAAATCAGGATACTCATTCTTCATCGTGTTGAAACAATGTGGGCAATTGACGAGAAGCTTCTTCACTCCGTAGGAGTTAATTTTCTGCGCGAGCGATTCTGCCATCGTTTGATAGAGGTATTCATTTCCTAATCGACGGGCGGTTTCTCCATTACAGGTTTCTTCGCTTCCTAAAATTGCGAAAGAAACGCCGGCTTCTTTTAAAATTTTGACAAGAGACTGAGTCGATTTTCGGTGATTCGAATCGAAGGATCCTCCGCAACCGACATAATACAAATATTCAGCATCGGGCTTTTCCATAATCGTGGGAACATCCATGCCCTCAGCCCAAGTGGCGCGTTCTGTCGCCGCGATTCCCCAAGGATTTGAATTTCTTTCCATCCCTTGAAAGGCACGATTGAGTTCAGAAGGAAAGCGAGAAGCTTCTTGGACCAAGTGGTTTCGAATATCGACGATTTTATCGACATATTCGATATTCACCGGGCAAGCTTCTTCGCAAGCTCGGCAGCTTACACAGGACCAAATGACTTCATCAATCACGGGCTTGTCATCTCCAACGACCACACCGTAATCTTTTTCCCAGCCGCCTTTTTGGTTCAGTTGGCTTTGCAATTTGTACAGGGTATCTCGTAAATCGACTAAGAATTGTCGAGGCGCCAATGGCTTGCCAGTAGCAGCCGCCGGACACACGGCCGAACATCTTCCGCACTCGGTACAGCTGTACATATCGAGTGTTTGCTTCCACGTAAAATGTTGGATTTGCGAACGGCCGAAAAGGGCATTGTCGGCAGCGTAATCTTTTTTATTCAACTTCCCGCGCGGCTCGAGTTTTCCTAAAAACACATTGGGAATCGAAGTGATGATATGAAAATGTTTTGAAAGAGGCAGTAAGTTTAAAAAGCTTAAGATGACTAAGTTATGCACCCACCAGGCGATGGTGCTCACATTTTCAGCCATAGGAATATCGCCCGCAAAGAGCCGAGAGATCATATTCGAAACAGGCGACCAAGCCGCTTCACCCGCAAGCTCCGGATCAGAAGCAAACATCGTGAGCCTTCCTGCATCGTAGAAAAAGCCCGAAATCATAATCGTCGAGATAAAGGTGAGAATTAAATAAGCTTCGGCATGCGATTTCTGACTGAGTTTAGTTTCGGCAGGGAGGATTCCGTACAGACGACGGGGTTTTGAAATCCCCCAACGGTAAAAGGCGACTCCAATCGCCACTAAAACACCACATTGAAAAATATCTTTGGAAAGGCTGTAAACATCCGCGAGGATTCCGGTCCGAAATCCTGGAACATAGAAATCCGGAAACCATCCCCGGATAAACATACTCATCACCTGCAAACCCAGGACGATAAATCCCCAGAAAATTACAACATGCATTCCACCCGCAGGTTGTTCATCTCTGAAGAACTTTCTCTGCGCCATGGCGTAGTAGAGAACGTTTTTAAAACGCTTACCCCAAGTTTTCGAGCTATAGTCGCGCCCGTCGTCCTTGCGCATTTGCAAGAGGACTTTGAATCGTCCGTAGACCTGAAAACCAAAGAGGCCAGCGCCAATTAAAAAAGCTAG
The DNA here is from genome assembly GCA_937903155.1 of uncultured Bdellovibrionales bacterium. Taxonomy (GTDB): domain Bacteria; phylum Bdellovibrionota; class FAC87; order UBA2466; family UBA2466; genus CALCZU01. The sequence continues at coordinate 6,357 of CALCZU010000068.1, read as the reverse complement.
AGTCCAAAGTATGAGTGTCATAGGGCATTATTTTATCGTGGCTTTGACTAAATGTCACGAGAGAGGGACTGGACTGAGATCGATTCTTGATTTGGCCGAATCAATTTGAGTCAGATCCAAATCAACGCATTCGTAACCTTCTTCATTGCCCATCTCGCATAGAATATCGCCCCAAGGGCCTACCACCAGCGAATGTCCGTAAGTCTCGGCCCCTTCCCCATTTACCCCTACCTGCCCCGGCGCCACCATAAACACCTGGTTTTCAATCGCTCGGGCTGAGACAAGAGTCTTCCAATGGGATTTGCCGGTCGGGACGGTAAATGAAGACGGTAGAAAAATAATCTTAGCCCCTTGGGCTCTTAACTTTGAAAACTGATCCGGAAACCTCAGATCAAAACACGTGGCGAGTCCGAATTGGTAAGGGGATTCTAAAACGCAAGTGTCTGTTCCGGGAGCACAATATTTTCCCTCGTCATAACTGCGATCAGGCAGATTCGCTTTAAACAGATGAATTTTTCGATACGTCGCAACGATTTGCCCGTAAGGGTTAATGACCGGAAGCGAGTTGTGGAACTTTCCTTTTTCTTTTGAAGGCTCGCGTAAGGTTCCCGGGATCAAGACGACTTTACAAGCGGCTGCGAGTTCTTGAAGTTTCATCAAGATACTTTGATACTGATTTACTTTCGGAGACCAAACCGAAGAACTTCCCGTCAAATACGCCATCTCAGGAAAGACCACGACTTCGGCTCCCATGGATTTTAAGGCAGTCGTCATTTCGACCATCTTATTGAGGTTCACTTCTAAATCTGCCGAAGATTGAAATTGAACGAGTCCGATTTTCATTCCTCAATGTTAGTTGCCTGTAACCCAATTGAGAAGTAATTTTGTCAGATGAAAATCATTGCCCTTGTTTTTTTGATTCTCGTAGCGGGATGTCAATCCACCCCAAGTAAAGAACATCTCAACGTTTTCTCGTCGGAAAAGCACATCTCTTACAAGGAATGGAACAGAACGCCAGAATGCTGTACGGCAAAAGGTTCGCAGGCGGCGGTCGCATCGGGCGGCACCCATTCGTCAAAAGCCGGAGTCGAGATTTTAAAAAAAGGCGGAAATGCCGTCGACGCAGCAGTGGCAACCGCTTTTGGGATTGCTGTTGAAAGACCTCATTCGGCCGGGATCGGGGGCGGAGGTTTTATGACTCTGCACTTGAATCAGAAAACTCCGGTCGATATTTTTGTCGATTTTAGAGAAACCGCCCCTCAAAAGGCACACAGGGATATGTATCTAGATAAAGCAGGAAACGTCATTCCTAACTTAAGTCTCAAAGGACCTCTGAGCATCGCCACGCCCAGTTTTGTCGCCGGTCTTTATGCCGTCCACAAAAAATATGGAAAATTGAAATGGAAAGACGTGGTCGAACCCGCAGCGCTCATCGCAGAAAGAGGATTCTTGGTCTATCCTTCTCTGCAAAAAGCAATTGAAAGAGCAAACGACAGCCTTTTAGAAGATGCTTTTTTACGGAGTCTTCTCTTCAAAAACGGACACCCCCTTCAAGTGGGAGATCGTCTCGTCCAAAAAGATCTCGCAAAAACGATTCGCACCCTCGGAACGCAGGGAGAAAAATTTTTTAAGGGTGCTTTGCCGAAAAAAATCGCGAGCTTTGTTCAGTCGAAAGGGGGAATTCTCGATGCGAAAGATTTCTCGAAATACGAAGTCAAATTTCGAGAACCGATTCGGGGAAAGTTTAAGAATACTTCCTTTATTTCGGCTCCTCCACCGAGCGCTGGAGGCGTTTTGATTTCGGAAGCATTTAATACCCTTTCTGGCTACGACTTGGGAGAAATTTCAAAAAATCCTGGCGAGTATATTCACCTGGTGACTGAAGTCTTGAAAAGAGTTTACGCCGATCGCTTTCAATATCTCGGAGACTCTGACTTTGTAAAACTTGACTATGCAAATCTACTAACTGAGGAAAACGCCGCCAGTTTGCGAAAATCGATTCATTTACACAAAGCCACACCTTCCCTAGAAATCAAAAATCCAAAAGTTCAAGCCGGATCGGGCACCCATACTTCGCATTTAAGTGTCGTCGACGCCGAAGGAAATGCCGTCGCCACTACCATCACGATTAATACTTCGTTTGGAAGTGGGATGGCGGTTCCAGGGACCGGAATTATTCTGAATAACGAAATGGATGATTTTAGCAGCAAAGTCGGCGTTGCAAATGCTTACGGCCTTGTGAGTAGCGAAGCGAACGGCATCGAACCTGGAAAAAGACCTGTGTCGAGTATGACGCCGACGATTTTCTTTCGAGATGGAAAACCCGTCCTTGTGGTCGGAGGCGCTGGGGGATCTCGCATCATCACGGGCGTCTTAGAAACTTCGCTCAACTATCTCCAACTTTTTCCGAATGATGTTCGAAGATCGGTTTTTGCTCCTCGTTTCCACCATCAATGGCTGCCGGACGAACTCAGTCTCGAAGGAGATCTGACTGTGTTAACCGACGAACTGAAGTCAAAAGGACAAATCTTGAGCTCCCGCTCTTATTCACCGGTGATTGAGGCCGTGGGAGTCAATGCCGAGGGACAATTCACTGCTACGTTTGATCCTCGAGACGAAGGTGGAGCGGAGGCATACTAGTGAAAATTCTTTTTATTGCAGATCCGGTCGAACGGTTAAAACCTCAGGGAGACACCACACTCGCCTTTTTAAGAGCGGCGCTTTCCAGAAAGCACGATTGTTATTGGGCTCACGATATCGACATCGAGTATTTCGGCCATGAAGTTTTCGTCCATGCAAGAAAAGTCACTCAATGTGAAACCGATCAAACGGCCGAGCTGGGTGAAAAGATTTTTAAAAAGATGGGATTTTTTAAAGCCGTTTTAATCCGAAAAGATCCGCCTTTCGACGCTTCTTACGTCCGACTGTGTTGGCTTTTAAAACTTGCGCAAAAAGAAACTTATTTTTTCAACCAACCCGAAGCTCTTTTGAAATTTCATGAGAAACTCGTTCCTCTCGAAGCTTTGGCTGCAGGATTTTTGGATAAGAAAGATTTGATCCCGACTTATATTGGGAACCTTGCGGGAGCCACGCAGTTTATCCAGTCACAGAAAACAGACACGTTTGTGACAAAACCTTTCTTAGGTTTTGGCGGCAATGAAATTTTGAAGTTCAGTAAGAAAGAATTGCTCGCGGCCTACGCCAACATTAAAGAATCCACAACGAAGGAAATCATGGTTCAGCCTTTCCTTCCGAATGTGGTTGAAGGAGACAGAAGGGTCTTTTTTCTCAAAGGCAAAGTCGTGGGCCATGTCTTAAGAGTCCCTAAAGCCGGGGATTTTGTCTCAAATCTTGCCCAAGGAGGAAGGGCCGATTGGAAACCCCTTTCGAAATCGGAATCCGCAGTTCTTTTAAAAGTCGGTAAATTCCTCGTAAAATCAAAGATCGATCTCGCAGGAATTGATCTCATCGGAAGCAAAGTCTCGGAGATGAATATCACATCTCCCACAGGAGTGATTGCGATTAAGAAACTCGAAGGAAAAGACATTGCCGAAGAGGTCGTGAAGTTTTTGGAAAAATGCTAGTCAGAGTACCTAAATTCATTTTGCAAACTAAAGTTGTGAAATCCCTCGAAACTGAATTTTTCTGATTTTCCATTTCGTTCAAGGATTTGGTCATCGTACTCTTTTGAGCTTTTGTTTTCTTTGCTTTTAAAAGATATCAGATTGTGACTATTTTCCGATTTGTTTGATAACAATAGGACAGAACGCTCGCCCTCCGTCAGAGCGTTGAGCCTCACTTTTTTTCTTTCGAGAGCAAAATCCATCGGGACATACTCATCACTGAATCTATCTTTCGCAGGTTGAAAAACTTCTACCAATTTAAGATCCTTGTTAAAATGGAGTAAAAACGTCGTTGCTTCGTTCACAGAAGAAGGGCCTGGAAATTCACATGCGGTATAATAAGAACCATCCGAAGATTTCATCGAATATCTGACGCCCGCATTGTTTTCATATTTTTCTATCTTGCTGTCATGGACACGACTAAATGATCTATCAATCAAACCTTTTGCGTAAATGCTATTGCATACTTCTCTACCTACCGCCAAATTCACTAGTTTGGAATTCGCATTTTCAATGATTGGATTGAGAATCGCCCACTCTTTGGCAAGTTTGAGTGCCAATTCTTTCTTCTTGAAAATAGCAGCATCCTCTTGAGAAATCCCTAAAGGGGATTTCATTCTGTCATGAATCGATTTGAAGCGTTTCTCTAAATCAGGGACGCCGTTGCGATACTTAATTACGTGCGCAATTTCCCATCCTAACAACTCAATTGCCTGGTAAAGTTCTTTATGTTTTCGATAATTTTCTCGAACCTCTTTTAACAAAGCCTCTTGCTTTTCGTCTCTTCCCGCCTCCGGTTTTTTCGCATAAATCCCATCTGCGATGGGACGTGATGGGGGGTTTTCAGGTTGATGCGTCCCTGGTTTTTCCTGCGAATAGGACAGAGTTGAAAGGAAGAGCACGACACTGACAAAAATCGAAAACTTTCGGAAGGGAGGCATTTAGAAATTATAGAGGCAAGAGCACTCCGAAGCAAATAGAGCGGCCGCGGCCCTGCGGCAACCTAAGTCTTACTCCGATTTGGGGTAATAAAATTCGTTCGTAAAATTAAAATAAGTTACATGATCGAACTCAAAAGTTTCTTCCGGATCGCGTCCAAGAACCACGTGGTCAGAGGTATTTGTTTTTGAGTTGTGCTGCCTTGAAAGGTAGAATCTTTTTGAGTCCGAGGGATTCTTTTTCTCAGAGAAATCAAACGCGATTCGAGTCACCGTAGTGTCTTTGTTGATTTGAACCTTTTTCGTGTTCAAAGAAAAATCAACCGGGACCCAATAGCCGGAATCCCCTTGAAAAACCTCTTCCAATTTTAAATCTTTGTTAAAATGCAAAACGAATTCTTTAGGCCTTAACTTAGAACCATAGGGGAAAGAGCACAAAGTGTAATAAGACCCATCCGAAGCTTTCAAGGTAAACTTGACCCCTGCGTTGTTTTCGTAATCTTTTTTTCTTTCTCTATCAAAAAAAGATTCATCTTGGACATCGATAGGCTCTTTGGCATAGATCGAATGGCATAATTCTCTTCCGACACTGAGTTTTGATAAATTTCTGCTAGCCGTTCCAATCAGACGATTATACTCATCCCACTGTTTCGCAAAAGCGATCAATTTATCCTTCTTCTGGTAAAAATCTTTGTCTTTCTGAGTCGCTCCTATCGGAGATTTCAGTTTATCCTTGATTTTTTTTAGCTCAGATTCAATGCGAGGCAAACTTTTCTCTATCAACCAGTAAAAACTCGTGTAGATATCCGCCCCAAGCTCCGATTTAATTTTAAAACCCAATTCCCCTTCTAAGTCTTTATCGCGGATCAATTTCAAGCTCTCCTGCAGTTTTTCGTGCCACCCCTCTTCCGGTTTTTTGGCGTAAATCCCATCAACGACTTCACGCGCACGTTTTTCAGGTTCGTGAGAGCTCGGCTTTTCTTGCGCATAACAAAGCGTCATGAAAAGGAAGATTGAGATTAAGTTCATTCAGAAATTATAGGGGAAGATGTCCCAGAAGCAAATTACAGCTCCAGCATGCGGGAAATCGACCAAAGTTTAGTCACGACAATTGCGTCACAATTGAGGAGTACCCTGGAGGAAAGGGAGGAAGAAGTATGTCTGCGCAAAAGCCCTTTGCTCAAGTCCATCAGCTCCATCCGAAAAAGGAGACTGAGAAGACGCCCACCAAAACGAGTCTCATGCCTGTCATGACGCTCACGCTCGTCGTTTTTAATATCGTGCTTCTCAGTTTTATGGGATTTTTTTTGAATAAGATTTGGGTGAGAACTCACCAGATTTCCGAACAAACAAAAATGGCCTCTACCCCAAGCAGTGAAAAGTCGCACGAAGCGGAAAGTGGGCACGCGCCCGCGGGAAATGCCGCCGTGACTTCAGAACAAAATACACTTTTTCCCATGGACAATTTCTTAGTCAATATTACAGGCGACCAAGGACCGAAGTACCTACAAGTTCAAATGGAATTTGCACTTTCAGTCCCCTCGCTCGAAGGAGAAATGACTCAGAAGAAAGCTTCGATTCGAGATGCGGTCATCATGCTATTGACCACTCGAACGTACAAACAACTTCGCGAAGCAAGTGGAATGAAAGATCTGCGACTCGATATCGTCAAAGCCATCAATCGATTGATCTCTGGCGGTCAGGTGAAAGAAGTTTATTTCACCGAATTTCACTTTAACTAAATAAAAAGGGCGGGCCCACTGGCCCGCCTCATAACCCCGAAGATTTTTTAACTA
>CALCZU010000067.1 GCA_937903155.1 uncultured Bdellovibrionales bacterium | reverse complement strand
GAAACAAGCCGGAAAAGTAAAATTCTTCAGATTCGCGGTTCCGACATTCTGCAAAGACGTGGAAATTTCGGATGTGTACACGACGCATTTAGGAATCAAAGAAGATGCCGTGCTTCATGATAAAACCGCACAAAAGTTTTCTCTAAATAAAGGAGAAGGATCTTTTACGTCCTCCATCAGCTTAACTCTGAATGGTCCGCACAATCTAAAATGTTCCATTCCAGTCTACATGGAAACCGTCGCAGCTCCAGTCCCCGTCGAGCCGCCGGTCATCGGACCCACGCCTCTTGCACCGACCAATATCCACATCTGTAACCGAACATTGCAATACGTCCCGTATGCGATTCTCGCTTACCCAAAAGACGGCGAAATGGTCACTGAAGGATGGTGGAGAATTGCACGCGGAAGTTGCGTCTTAGTAAAACTAAACTACCAAGGCGAAATCTACGCACACGCTCAAGACAGTCACAAAAATGCAGCGTGGGGAATTGGAACTTCATTCTGCGTTAACCCCAATTTCAACGGAACGGTCTCACAAAAATCCTGTCAGCCTTTTGAGTCCGGCGCTCACTCAGCAAACTTCTCGAAGTTAGTCCTCCCCGTAAACGGCGGAAATTACTATTGGGAACTTCGCTAAACTCTTTCCATAAATTGAAAAGCCCTGTCGTAAAGACAGGGCTTTTTTTTGCTGTCATTGCGAGGAGCGAAGCGACGAAGCAATCCCGCTGTACTCGAAAAGAACCTTGCCATAACGCATAAAAGACTTGTATCCCTCTGCCCACCATGAAAACCCGTCCAAACAGAGAAGGCATTCCCTGGAACGAATATCGCTATTCGCATCTCCTCCCCGCACTTCCGATTGGTTTTCTGATTCACTGGGCGACCGGGCTCTTAAGTTTTTTCGTCGCAGAATCTGCGATTAAAGGACCTTCGCAAGTTCCCCGCGGTGCGATCGTTGTCATGTTTCATCCCGAATGGCTTTACTTCGCAGTCGCCAGAAAGACGGCTGGAAGGGTACGAGAAGCAAGCGCTCATCCCTTCTCTTGGTTAGGACTGCATCATTTCCTTTCCTATTTCGGTTCCATCACCGCATACTTCTGGAATTACCAGTGCGCCCGTTACGATCGCGAAAAAAATATCAAACCGTACCAAGTGACAAAAAACTATCTCATCAAAAACCCAGATTTTATTTTCTTCATCCGGACAGACTCCGGTGGCCCTTACGGAAGAGTACGCGAATCACTCATCAAGCTCTCCCTCGAAACGGGACGACCCTTAGTTTGTGAAAGGCAATGGTCAAATAAAAGTTTCCCCTTCTTAAAACATCACATCCCTCTCCCGTTCACTCGCATTCAAACCGCTTTCAGCGAACCTATTTCTTCCGACGAGCTGAAAAATCTCGGAATCGAAAAAGGTCGTGAACACGTTCAAAAAATCATGGACCTTCTGCCCATTGAGAACTCCCCGAATCGTTGAATTTGATATTTCCCGAGACTTCAAATAGAAGCTCTCTAGCCATGGATTCCTTTTCAATCAGTCACCAGTCAGGGTTTGCCCGTCGGGGCAGCCTTAAATTAAAACACGGCACAGTTGAAACGCCTGTGTTTATGCCCGTCGGCACTTACGGGGCCGTAAAAACGATTTCACCCCCTGAGCTAAAAACGCTCGGGACTCAAATCCTTTTAGGAAATACCTATCATCTCTATTTAAGACCTGGGCTTGAAATTCTGTCCCATTTCAAAGGACTTCATTCCTTTATGAACTGGGACAAACCCATTCTCACCGACAGCGGGGGCTTCCAGGTTTTTTCTCTCGGAACCCTAAAAAAAATGACAGAAGAAGCGGTTGTTTTCCGCTCTCATCTCAACGGAGATTTAATCACGCTGACCCCTGAACTCTCCGCCGAGATTCAAAGAACGATTGGTTCCGATATCGCGATGGTTTTAGATGAATGCGTCGCCCTTCCCAATAAAATTGAAGTCATCGAAGCTGCTGTCGAACGCAGTTATCGTTGGGCAAAACGTTTCTTAGCGACGCCTCGACTTGAAGGTCAGAAAATTTTCGGCATCAACCAGGGTGGAACGAATCGCGCCTTAAGAGAAAAGAGTTTAGCGCTGACATTAGAATTGCCGATCGATGGACTTGCCATTGGGGGCTTAAGCGTCGGCGAAACCCACGATGAAATGGTCGAAGTGCTCGAATTTTTAGCCCCTCAGCTTCCCAAACACCTTCCCCACTATTTGATGGGAGTCGGCACCCCACGGGATTTACTGGAAAGCGTTGCCCGCGGAATTGACATGTTTGACTGTGTCCTTCCGACCCGAAACGCCCGAAACGGCGGCTTTTTCACGGATGACGGCCTTCTAAACATTCGAAATTCTGAGTATAAATTGGATCAAGGGCCGGTCGATCCCAGTTGCGACTGCGAATGCTGCGCGCAGTATTCCCGATCCTATCTAAGACATCTTTTTTCGACTAAAGAAATACTCGGATGCCGCCTTGCAACTACCCATAATCTCAACTATTATCACGCCTTCATGCGGAAAATCCGCTCGCACCTTGAGGCGGGCACATTTCAGAATTATTACGCTGAGATGTCTCCCCGACTTAAAGAGGCTTATCCGGGGGTAACTGCCCAAAAGGATGTGGATTTGAAAGGAAGTTGTGATGCGTAATTTATTTTTGATGAGTTTGGTGAGTGTCAGTGCTTTTGCGGATGCCGGAGCCATGACAAAAGAAGGTTTAACACCGTTTATTCCTTTGCTTTTGATCTTCGCCGTTTTTTATTTCATGATCTTAAGACCTCAACAAAAGAAACAAAAAGAAACCCAAAAATTCATCAGCGAATTGAAACGCGGTGAAATGGTCGTAACGAATTCAGGCATCATCGGAACGGTCAAAACGGTCAGCGATCGGTTTGTCACTCTCGAAATCGATGACGGAGTCTGCATGAAGGTTTTAAAAAGTCAGATTGCTGAAAGTGCCGGAAATCTCAAAGAGGTTTCTGCCAAACAAACAGAAGCAACAACTTGAACATTATCCGGCATAAACCGGATAAAATTTGCAACGAATAGAGGGCCGTAATGAAAAGTCTAAAGTGGCGAGGGTTTATCGTCTTCGCAACCATCTTGTTCTCAGTCTACCTACTCATTCCAACCTACATCAAATTTACGACGGGCAAATCAGTCCCAAAAATTCCAAAGGATACCGACCCCTGGTTTTATAAATTTATCCCTTCAGAGTCTTTAAAACTCGGGCTCGATCTCATGGGCGGATTACATCTCAAGCTCGGAATTGATTTCAACGAAGTTCATCGAGATGCCATCTCTAAGCTTAAAAATCAGCTGCTTGAATTTTGTGAGCAAGAAAAAATCACAGGCGTTACGGCGGAAACCACAAACGACAACAAGATTGTCGTCAAATTCCCGGATGATGTGACCTGGAAAAAGGTGGAAGATCAGATCGGAAAACATCTTAATGACGCCATCGATTACGAAAGCCAATCCGGTACTTCGGCAACTCTTAAGATGACGGTTCTATACGAAAATTCGGTCAATACCCGTGCGATTGACCAGTCGATTGAAACGCTTCGAAATCGTATCGACGAATTCGGAATTGCAGAACCGATTATCACTCGCCAAGGCGAAGACAAAATTATGGTCGAGTTCCCAGGGGTTCAAGAACCCGGACGCTTAAAAGAAATTATCGCTCGTACAGCGAAACTTTCTTTTCAAGTGGAATTGAGTGGTCCTGAAGAACCAGGCGGCACACCGAGTCCAGCAAAGATGGACGAACTTGTAAAACAATTCGTGACCGAGAAAAAATTGGTCCTCGATGCGACCAATCCCATTACAAAATACTTACGTGAAATGAATGTTTGGCTCACCGGAAAAATTCCCGATGGAACCGAAATTCTTTTCCATAAAAAAGTGAATGTGAACACAAAACAAGCGGACTACATTCCTTACCTCTTAAAACGAGAATCCATCGTGGGTGGAGATGATTTACAAGATGCGTATTATGCATTTAATCCTCAAAACAATTTGCCTGAAGTGAATTTCCAGTTAACGCCGACAGGTGCCCAGAAGTTTGAAAAAGGCACGGGCGAAAGCGTTGGAAAATACATGGCAATTGTTTTGGACAGCAACGTCCACTCAGCGCCTCGAATCAAAACAAAAATTGCGGGCGGTCGAGCGATGATTGAAATGGGCTCGACGGGACGCGCGCAAAATGAAGTTTTGAGCGACGCAAAAGATACGGCGTTGGTCTTACGATCAGGCGCTTTACCAGCGCGGTTAGAATTTCTCGAAGAGCGAGTCGTCGGTCCGTCGTTAGGAGCCGATGCAATCCGCACCGGGATGACGTCTTTGGCGGCCGGGCTAATTCTCGTATTTATTTTTATGGGAGTTTACTACCGAACCTCGGGAACTTTCGCGAACGTAGCGCTTGTGCTGAACGGAATTCTTCTCTTGGCTGCGATGGCAGCGTTTGAAGGAACGCTCACTTTGCCTGGTCTTGCCGGGATTACCCTGACGCTTGGGATGGCGGTCGACGCGAACGTTCTGATCTTAGAACATATGCGAGAAGAGCTTTTAGCTGGCAAATCACTCGCCCATGCAGTGGGCGAAGGTTACGCCCGAGCTTTTTCAGCGATTATCGATTCTCATGTGACGACGATTATCGCAGGGCTTGTGCTTCTCAACTTTGGTTACGGACCGATTCGCGGTTTTGCCGTAACACTTTTGATCGGCCTTGCAGCTTCTCTTTACACCTCTGTTTTTGTAACCCGCTTTATTTTCGATTACGTGGTTACGCACAAAGGTAAACAACAAATCAGTATTTAAAGGAACTCTAAATGAAATACTTTCACCTTGTCCCCAAAGATACGAACATCAACTTCATAGGAAAATTTCCTATCTTCATTAGTTTTTCGGTGATCACACTGATTGTTGTTGTGGCAGCTATCAACATCAAAGGGCTTCACTACGGAATCGATTTCAAGGGCGGAACCGTTCTTCAAGTGAAATTCCATCAAAAGCAAGATCCCGAGTCCGTTCGAAAAATTATGACGGAGCTGGGCGACAACGAAGCGTCGGTCGTCGGAATCGGTGGCGGGGGAGATGAATACCTCATCACGACCCGAACCGCTCTCGAAAAAGGCACTCAGTCACTAAAAGACCGCCTCGTCGAAAAAGTGGGGAACGATCACCTGACAGTCATGTCGGCAGACGTCGTCGGTCCAAAAGTAGGCGAAGAACTCCGGGGCGCAGCACTGCGATCACTTTTTTACTCCGTCATTTTAATTACGATTTATATTTGGTTACGATTTGATGCTCGGTTTGCTCCGGGCGCGACGATCGCGATGGTGCACGACATTATCATGTGTACTGCGTTTTATCTTGTTACGGGTCGAGAATTCACAATTACTGCTGTAGCAGCACTCTTAACGATTGCAGGTTATAGCGTGAACGATACGATTGTGGTTTACGATCGCGTGCGTGAGATGATTCGGCATAAAGCCGGCGGCAAAAATCTCGCAGAAACGATTAACAAAGCGATTAACCTGACACTTTCTCGTACGGTTCTTACTTCATTTGTAACCTTTATTTCGGTTCTTCCACTCGCGATTCTGTGTAAAGGCGAAATCCAAAGTTTCGCGATTGCAATGTGCTTCGGAATTTTCGTGGGAACTTACTCGACAGTTTACATCGCGACGCCGTTTACAATCTACGTTGAAAAATTCATGGAATCTAGAAACCCCAAAAAGGTCAAAGTCAGAACTGCATGAGCGCGATACGAACGACTATTCGAGAACTGAAAAATCACCTCGGACAAGAAGTTGAACTGCGAGGCTGGGTTTACAATATCCGCAGCTCCGGAAAATTGCGGTTTCTTCTGATGCGAGATGGCTCAGGGATTGTCCAAGTCGTTTGGTTTAAGGGCAATCATAGCGAAGAAACTTTTAAAGAGCTCGATACGCTCACTCAAGAGAGCTCGTTAATCGTCACAGGCAAAGTGAAAGAAGATAAACGCTCTGACCTCGGCTTTGAGCTCGATGGTGTCACCTTAAAGATCTTATCGATTGCCAAAGATTATCCATTGGGCCCTAAAGAACATGGACCAGACTTTTTGCTTTCGAATCGCCACTTATGGCTTAGAAGCAAACGTCCGCACGCAATTCTAAGAATTCGCGACCGTTTTGTGAAGGCCTCGAGAGATTTCTTTGATCAAGAAGGCTTTACACTCGTCGATACGCCAATTTTTACACCGGCGGCGTGCGAAGGCACGACCACCCTTTTTGAAACCGAATATTTCGACGACAAAGCGTACTTATCGCAAAGCGGACAGCTTTACGCGGAAGCCGCGAGTAAAGCTTTCGGCAAAGTGTATTGTTTCGGTCCGACCTTTCGCGCTGAGAAAAGTAAGACCCGCCGTCATCTGACTGAATTTTGGATGCTCGAGCCTGAAGTCGCCTTCAATGATTTAGACGACAATATGGCGCTCGCCGAAAGATATCTCGAATATACGATTCAAAGAGTCTTAACCGAATGCGAGTACGAATTTAAAGTCCTAGGAAGAGACACAACCGTTCTGAAGAACGTAAAAGCACCCTTCCCTCGAATTTCTTACGACGAAGCGATTGAGATTTTAAAGAAACTCAATGTCCCATGCGAATGGGGAAGCGATTTCGGAGCGCCTGAAGAAACCGCGATTGCTCAGCAATTCGATAGACCTTTCTTCATTCACCGTTTTCCGGCCGAGATCAAAGCATTCTACATGAAGCATGATCCGAAAAACCCCAAACTCGCGCTCGGTTGCGACTGTATCGCTCCCGAAGGCTACGGCGAAATCATTGGGGGCGGACAGCGTGAAGAAGACGTCGATGTCCTCATTCAGCGCATTGAAAAACACGGTTTAAAACAAGAAAATTTCGACTGGTACTTAGATTTAAGACGTTATGGTTCGGTGCCCTCTGCCGGTTTTGGCCTAGGCCTCGAAAGAACAATTTCGTGGATCTGCGGACTCGAACACTTAAGAGAAGCTGCAGCATTCCCACGAATGATGTATCGGATCTATCCTTAGTCTTTAAGCCAGTTCCTCATTAAATTCTTAATCTGAGTTTGGTAAGAAAGATGATTGGCATCTGCTTTCATTCGAAAAGCCCGCAAAAGCGATTCGTTGACTTTAAGACTGATAAGAATGGACTTTCCTTCTAAAGATGCATTTTGAAGTTGTCTAAAATCTTCTAAAAACTGAATAATTTGTTGAGGTGATAGCGATTTGCAATGCTCGAGGTATTCGTCTGTAAACTTCTGAAGTGTTTTCATTTTTTCAGCCTTTCGAGCGCTTTGATATCTTCTAAATCTTGTGGTCTGCCGCTTTCTTTTTTCATCGCGATCAAATCTTTCACGGACAATACTTTTAACGTATGGCCTTGAGATTGAACGGAGACGGTCTTCATTTTAGAAAGATCATGAGTGATAATAATATCCACAAGTTCAATCGGATTTTTAGGATTATAAAAATTCCAAGCAACTAGATCTCTCTTTTTAATATAGTCCTGTCGAAATTGAAAAACCTCCTTCGCAATAAGAGGAAGCCGAGATTTAAATCCAAGCTGATCTAACGCGTTCTCAGCAGCTAGAAAATTTTTTTCAGACAGCGCCAAAACTAAATCAATGTCTACGGTTCCTCGAACCGCACCGTGAAGGGCCAGTGCGAAACCTCCTACGATCGCGTAAGAAACGCCGTTTTTCTCTAAAGCCGCCGTTAGTCGATAAATAAACATAGTATATACCAGTATATACTAATCGGTTGATCCTTTAAATACCTGAAGATGGCGAAGTGACCGCAACTTAAATGGCCGATTTAATAATAAAGTTCGAAAATTCAGGCGTTTACTCCTCAAATCAGACAAATCTTAAACGACTCGAGCAGGGATTTTGAAAAGAGTATTCTTTTTAACGACGCTAGCGCGCATGAGAACGAAAATTTTGGCTGAGGTCACAAGGACGCTAATGTGGAACATGGCCCAAGTAAGTTTCCAGAAATCTCTCTCGAAATTGCGAACCAGATCAATCAACGAATACGCCGAAGCTACAATTAAAGCCGCCGATAAAACGAGAGCGGCGAGGTTACTAATCTCTTTTTTCGCGAATAAGAAACCCAAAAGAACGGGTACGAGTATCCATTCCCACTGATGAAGCAATGGAATCTTCGTTTCAAGTGCCGTAGATCGAATCAAGCTTGGCAAAACAAAGTCGAGCACAATCCAAAGAGCCCCCAGAACTGCCACATTGGCACGCAATTCCTGTCTAGAATCTTTCAGGGTTTTGGGAGGGATCACGGCGGCAATGACAGCAGTCACTGCAGTCAATAAAACCGTTCTAAAAAAGTAAAGCCATTCCGATTTCGCGACCGTATTCAATAGCGTCGAATAAGGCGTCAGGACGTCGTTGAGCAGGTAAACCGAGTAAATAAATTGCAGTCCTAAGCAAAGTGAGTATGCCCACAACTTTTCTGTTCTCTCATACAATACCGTCGAAATAATCAGCGCAGGAAGAAACGCGAGAATCCACTCGTGATAATCAAGAAGCGTTTTTACACTTCCTTCGTAATAAGCAAAACCTGAGAGCGGGAGGCCTAAAAAAACACACGCCATTAAAACGCGCTCGACTTCCGTTCGATTTTGGAATTGCGGACGAATAAAAAGAACGTAAGGCCCTACAAATACGGTGTGCAAAATCGTGAGGAACAATAGACTTCTAACAAGGGTATTTGAAATTGCTCCATCGACCATCGCTTTTCCGCCGAGTTCGAAATCGAAAAGTCCGAAGAGCGACAAGATGGGAAGGAGAATGAGTGGCCCTAAGAAAGCTGCCCAGATCCATTTGCGAGGTACTTCGAGTTTACTTTCCTCAGTCATTCTATCCCCCATGTCATTTGATTTGTTTGTAGTATAGATTGAAAGCTCCCAGAAGACACGCTACGCTTTTGCAAAACAATCATCGGTACTATCATGTCAAAGATGCAAAGCGTTAACACCGAATTAATCCCGAAAACTCGAGCAGGCGATCCCCGTATTGGAAATGAAGTCAAAGATGTTTCTTTGATGGAGGATTCCACAGCGCCTATCATTCTCTACGGATGTCCCGACGACGCGGGAATAATCCGCAACCGCGGCCGAGAGGGAGCAAAAGCGGCACCCGATTCGATTCGCAAACACCTCTACAAAATGACAGCACCCATGCATTTTGATTGGAGCAAAACAATTTCGTTATTCGACGCGGGAAATATCGAGGTTGGAAAAGCAATCGACGCGACCCACGCGAAGGCGTTTTCAATGGCCGAAAAATACGCCACCCGAAAATCTACGCTCATCGCCTTGGGGGGCGGACACGATTTTGCCGCTCCAAATTTTTTAGGCTTTTTAGCGGGGCGCAAACCGCAAAAGCCCGGACTCATCAATGTTGACCCACACCTCGATGTGCGCGAGCTCGAAGAAAACCTGCCCCACAGCGGCACTCCGTTTCGGCAGATTCTGGAAAGTAAAAAATTAAATCCAAAAAACTTTGTTCAATTTGGAATTCGAAGCAATCGCAATGCAAAGTCTCACTATGAATGGTGCAAAAAACAAAAAGTACAAATTCAAACTTGGGATCAGATTCGAGAAAAAACGTTACCCCCGCAAAAACAGTTTCAGAAAATTCTCGCTCAACTTTGCAAAAGCTGTGATGTTGTCGGTCTGACGATCGATATGGATTCCTGCGAAAGCGTCGAGGGTGTCAGTGCGGCTCCGGTACTCGGGTGGACTGCTACCGAACTCTACTTTTTCGCTAAACTTGCAGGCCTACAAGAGAATATTCAGTACTTTGAAATATGTGAAGTCTCACCGAAATTGGATGCTTTCGAGCGCTCAAGTCGTGTCGCCGCGGAGCTGATTTTCGCCTTTTTAGAGGCTCGCGCGTCCGTCTTAAAGAAGAGTGGTAAATAACTTCCAGCCCGTTTTCTAAACCACGTTATATGGCCAGAGAATACCATTTCAAGGGGTAGTGTTTTTTTTGTAATCTTCAGTAAAACGCTAAAAACAGCTAAAAATCGTACTTATTAAGTTATCCACAGTTTGTTGATAACTAGGTTAAAGCATTGAAATTTAATTACTTTTCAATCTTAAAATTTTTAATTCGGACTCTTGCTCCTTCTATTTTATGACATCACAAGCTATCTCATTAAATTTCAATATCTTACCTGTGTGGATAAACAAAAAGCCTTAAGCGTAAAAACGTCGATAACTGCTCTTTGCCGCTGATCTTCTAACAAAGATATAAAAGGAGTTTTGGGAATTATGTCTTATTTAGATTGGCACGCCACATTAAATACAATTAAGGAAGAAGTGGCACAGGTCCACTTTCAGAACGTGCTTCTTCCACTTGAATTGATCAATGTTAATGATAAATCCGTGCGCATTGGTGTGCTCTCTAATTTCCACGCCGACCGAGTTCAAAGTTTCACATCCGTTATTAAAAAAGCGATCCGTAAACAAACCGGCTCCGATCTCCAACTCGAGTTTGAAGTATTAATTAGCAAAGAAAATGAATTAGCTGCGCGATCTCCTTCAGCAGGCTCTGCGGTCTGTACCGAAACCGTTGTAATGCCAGCGTCCATGCGCTCGCGCAATCTGGTTTTGCCGACGGTTGAGGAAACCCTTCCGCAAGAGCTTTTCGAGACGGTTCAACCCAACTATCCCGTTTTTACAAATGAGTTTTTTGTGTGTGGGTACAATCAAGTGGCTTACCAATTTGGTCGCCTCTTTGCAGAACACCGCGATTCGAATATTCACACACTCACTCTGCTCTCTCAGGTCGGAATGGGAAAAACTCATTTGCTATCTGAAATCGGTAAACAAATTTATCGCAACAATCCTAACTTGCGGATTCGTTACACGCACGCCGAAGCTTTTACCGGCGATATGTATCAAAGTTTTCAGTCAGCACAAGAGAGCTATCTCTTCAAACGCAAATATCGCCATCAAACTGACATTCTCTTGTTCGATGATTTGCATCTCTTGACGAAGAGAACGAAGAGCCAAGAAGAGCTTTGTCACATTTATAACGAAATCACTTCGAATGGCGGAAGAGTTCTATTCACCTCTTCGGTTCCGATTCACAAATTAGAAGAATTTTCAGTGCCCTTGCGTTCGCGATTGGCTTCATCACTTATTGCAGAGATTCGCCACCCGTCGTTCGAAGAACGGGTAGAAATCCTCTCGAAAGCCGCGGTTGCTCACCAAATGGAAATTGAAACACCGGTCTTGAGATTGCTTGCTGAAAAAGGCAATTCAGATGTTCGCGGACTGATTGGCACGTTGTTCCGCATTCACCTGCAATCGCGACTTGAAAATAAAGCACTCGATGCGGATTTCCTCTCTCAAGAGGGACTTTTGCGTGAAATCAAGCGCGAGTCCGTGACGCTCGACGAAATCGTTGCGATCGTTGAATACAATTTCGGAATTACTCGACAAGAACTCAGCTCTAAATCGCGTAAAGGCAATGTCGCTTGGGCCCGTCAGGTCGCTATGCACTTAGCCCGAAAATTTACTCAGCTCTCTCTCGAGCAAATTGGGAAAAATTTTGGACGGGATCACGCGACCGTCTGTCACGCAGACGAAAAAGTAAAAGGCGTGATGAAAGAACATCCTTCGAAACGTTACGAAGTCGAATTTTTAGTCAAAAAACTCCAATCCAAATCTCCGGTGAAAAGCGATGGCCTCTTGGTATAGATTTATTTTAGCACTCCATATTATTTCCATTATTTCTTGGATGGCGGGAGTTTTGTATTTTTACAGACTCTTTATTTACCATGCCGAAGAAACCGAACAAGTGGTGAAAGAGCGCTTCCAAATCATGGAAGCAAGACTCTATAAAATCATCATTAATCCAGCGATGATTGCATCGCTGATTTTTGGAATTTGGATGCTGACGTTACAGCCCATTTTGCTTTCACAGGGGTGGCTCCACGCAAAAATATTTTTGGTGGTTTTACTCATCGGAAGTACCCATTTTGGCAAGCGCTTTATGCGGCAACTCAAAGAGGGCAATTGCACGGTTTCTGCAAAAACCTTTCGGTATTTAAATGAAATCCCGACGCTTTTAATGATTGGAATCGTTTTCCTCGTGATTTTACGCCCTTTCTAAGGGGCTTGCGCTCCCAACAAAACCTTGCCGTTTTTAGGCGCTTCCCCAATAATGCGGCAAAGAGATGCTAAACGATACGAACAATAACGACGAAGTACAGATACTCATGGATTTTACACCGCCTCCGGTGGTCGAAGCGGATTGGCGTACGAAAGTTCCTACGGTCGCTGAACTCAATCGCCGGATTCGTGGGCATATTGAAAACTCTTTCTTCGATGTCTGGGTCCGCGGCGAAATCAGTACGTTTCGCAAACCTGTTTCTGGCCATGCTTATTTCGTTTTAAAAGACAGCACCGCGCAAATTCGTTCGGTGATGTTTAAAGGTTCCCTTTCAAAATTAAAATTCCAACTCAAAGAAGGAATGGAAGTTTTACTGCACGGAGCGGTCTCCGTTTATGAGGCTCGTGGGGAATATCAGATTGTTTGCGATACTGCAGAACCGGTGGGCGTCGGAGCTCTTCAATTAGCTTTTGAGCAATTAAAAGCAAAACTCCAGTCCGAAGGTCTCTTTGATCCCAAACATAAAAAAGCGCTACCGCCGTTGCCCAAACGCATTGGGATTGTCACGTCGAGCACCGGCGCTGCGGTAAAAGATATTTTAAAAGTTCTTTCTCGAAGATTTCCCGACCGAAAAGTTTTGATTTTCGCCGCCGCCGTTCAGGGCGATAAAGCCGCGCCTGAAATCGTCTCGGCCATTCAAAAAGCCGAAACTTGGAATCTTCAATATCCGGACGACAAAGTCGATGTCTTGATTGTTGGCCGCGGAGGCGGTTCGATGGAAGATTTATGGCCGTTCAACGAAGAAATCGTTGCTCGAGCTCTCTACGCCTGTTCGATTCCTACAATTTCAGCGGTCGGACACGAAATTGATTTTACGATCAGTGATTTTGTGGCGGATGTCAGAGCCCCAACGCCTTCGGCCGCCGCCGAAATCGTCGTGCCGAAAAAAGAAGAACTGATCCGAATGGTGACACACCAAAATGTGCGGATGAATTCTCTGATTGGAAAGCACCTTGCCCAAGTGAAATTGCATTTAGGACATCTGACTTCTCGACTGGTGGATCCGAGACAACGAATTCGTCAGATGAAGGAAAACTTCAAAACGCTGACTCTGAAACTGAAAACGGGAATGTTTAATTCTTTGGCTTTGAAAAGACAAAGACTCGAATCCCGGATTCAGATGCTAAATTCCCTCTCCCCTTTGCAGGTCATCGGACGAGGTTTTACTCTGACTTTATCCTTAGAAGGCAAAATAATTCGCAGCGTCAAAGAAATCAAAAAAGGCGATAAGCTGGTCACTCGCCTCTCCGATGGCGAATTCCAGTCCGAAGTCCTCTAAAAAATCCAAGACTCGACAAACCGCCCCCTCTGATTTATTTTTTGCGCCTCTACAAAGATGCCGACATAGCTCAGTCGGTAGAGCAGCTCATTCGTAATGAGCAGGTCACCGGTTCAAGTCCGGTTGTCGGCTATCAGGCTACACTTAGTTACGCCTGACGAGTAAAGCGCCACCAAAAAACTGAGAAATAAAAGGCCCGTCCGGCGCAGTGAAACGGAGACGGATTGTCGGCTATTTCTTACATGACATTTGGTAGTGCGACGGTCAGCCGGGTGAACTTATCTCCCGCTGCTAGTCCTCGCCAGACCCTTTGTGAGTCGCATTCGCTCAAGTGACTTTTACTGTGCTGCGGAATCGCATCGGGAGATAAGTTCACCCGACTGCCCTTGGTTCTTCTTGGAATAAAAAAAAGCCTCTCCCTTGGGGAAAGCGGAAATGTAAAAAGGTAGGGGGTACGGGCGAAAAGGTACGGCGCTGAATTAAAGATGTCAGTGCGACTCTGAAGGTTGAAGG
>CALCZU010000066.1 GCA_937903155.1 uncultured Bdellovibrionales bacterium | reverse complement strand
GCTTTAAGGTTTTGGTTGGAGCGAAATAGCGAAAAAGATCAAAGCGTAGTTGAAACCAAAAGGATAGGGTACTGGCACCTTATCCTTTTGGCCAATCTCTGATTATTCACAGTGGTAAGTGTAACCCAAACGAACCACGTCGAAACTTTTCGCTTTTGGATCGTAGTCTTTATAGGTCAGCTTAAACTCTTTGGTAGCTCCCTTGGAATATATTGTATAGGCAAGAATGTATGTTTCAGTCAGTTTGGAATTTTCATTTTTGGAGTTTGTGAGAACATACATATAATCTAATTGCTCACCCCAGTAAGATCGGTAGACTTTAGATTTTTGATTTCCTTGGGAGGAAACCTCCAAGAAAAACTCTGCTTTCCCATCTTCTGTTAAACAATTAAACGTTTTAGCTTGTGATAGCGATGTATAGAATAAAAGACCTAACGAAGCGATTAAAAATTTAACTTTCATAATACCCCCTTAAAGTTAGTAGATTCTTCGACCCACTCAACGATTATATATTTTCAAAAGTGATGTCAATGTACGTAGGACGCCTTGTTGATTAAGTGTGGTGACAAACCGACTGAGATTATTGTCAACTGTAGTCTAGTGAGCAGGGATTCTCAGCTCTTCTCTAATTTCAGAAAGGGGACGATTCCAGTTTTGCTCGAAACGACAGCTAAAAAGCGATTTAGCAGACTTTCCCATTCTCCAACCTTTTACGATGGCGTCCAATAAAAACGACACTCGTTCTGGCTTGTACAAAACAACGTGCAAGTGGGCGCCCGCTAAGAGGATGGAGGAGACCTATGTGTTTAGTTGCGCTAAGTAAAAACTCTGAAGCCCAATTTCTCCTTCGACCGAGGTATCGAATCCGGTGAGAACATGCCAAAGATCATGAGTCTTTCGAATTCGGGCCCGGATAAAGTCTACTTCGTCATTTCCTAAGCTAATGGGTTTTGGGAACTTATAACTTTTAAAAAGATCGTACGTTTTTAAAAAATGGTAATACTCGCTCGCGAGAGTTCCAGTGGTTGAAGCTTCCAATTCACTCGGCGTGGGCCAAGTAGGACTATATCTTTCATCTAAAAGTTTTTGTGAATCCGAATCCTCTCGAATGGAAGCAAAAGCATTTTTAAATTTTTCCGCACTTGCGACTCGTGGATCGTTTGTTAAACAAAATACCGCTTCCAAATCCATCGGATTTTTTACTAGGCGAATAAATGCCTTGAGAGCTTTCAATTTAAAAATAGATTTATAAATAAACTTCATCCATACTATTTACGCTGATTGAAAAGCCGATGCATTATCGTTTGATAATATGATCACAAAAGAACAAAAAGACTCTGCGATTCAAACCTTTAAAAGTTTTGCGGCACTCCTCGCGGAATTCCCTGAGAGCGAATGGAAACTGCTCGAAGAAAAATTCATCGTAAAAGAATATGCGCCAGAAGAAGTTGTCCTGAACGAGGGAGACGATGCGCAATATGCCTATTTCGTGTCTAAAGGTCTTGTCGAGTGTTATTACCTGACTGACGCGGGCGATGAGATGGTTTACCGGTTTTCGAAAAAATCCGATTTTGCTGCTCCTACGATTGCGTTGCTGACAGACTCTAAAGCGGATTGCGGAATCCGAGCCATTGAAGCGTCCATTCTAGTCGGAGTGGACTACATCTTTTGGAAAAAACATCTTCTAGACCGACATCTTTGTTGGGATCGAGCCGCCAGAAGAATTTTCGAGCTCGAGTTCAGCGTTCGTTCTCTAAGGGAAAAACATTTTCTAATTTTAGATACGGTAAAACGCTATGAATTTTTTAAGAAAAACTTCCCATCTTTTATCGATAGAATTCCTCAATACAAAATCGCGTCGTATTTGGGAGTAACTCCCGTCACTTTGAGCCGCGCGATCCAAAGAATAAAACCTTGAGGGATTTATTATCGTTTGAGCTTAAAAAAACGCATTATCATTTTATCATCAGGTCTACCCGTGACACCGTATTGGCGCATCACTTTCTCGAGTGGAGTATAAGCAGGAGCTTCGATGCCGTACTTGTTCCAGAGGATATTGTCGCCCAAGTACACCGCTGCGTGGATAGCCATCCATTGACCACTTCCTTTTCCGCAAAAAGTCACCATGGTTTCTGGGGGGATGGGTGTCTGAGCCTTACCAGGCGCTAAAAGATCGAAATTATCCTCGAGGATCTTCGAAAAATCTTCATGATACAGATCTAAATTCTCGGTGAGGCCGAACCAAGCCAGTGCGGAGACTAAACAATTGGCTCTTCTACGGCGTACTGGATCGCCTAACTCCATGTCGTTCACGGGGAAGTAGTCGGAAATGACAAACAGTTCTCCCTTTTGCTTCAAAGCCATCTTTGCCGCAGGCGTGTTCCGGAGTGAAGGAAATGCGTTTATGGTCGCTTCTAAGTTCGGATCGGAAGTGCGCAAAGCTAAGGATGAAAAATTACCCGCTTCCTGATTCTGAGGAACCAAATTCAACCGCGAAGCAACGTATCCGTTATAAACTGTGCTCATAAAGTCAGTGCATGGAGTGCTATTCGTAGCATTCCGAAGACCCTTACCCGCATGGGCGATCGAGGCAAGAAGTAAAATGGGTAATAAGAACCTTTTCATGGAAAATACTCATATCTCTGAACTGAAAATTTTGCATCTAAGTCTTTTTTTGGGGTTGCTAAAAGGAATAGGTGTAATAGCTTCGCCATGTTTGCCCTGTCAGCATTATTTCGCGGATGAATCCAGTGTCTTTGGGAGCATCACCGGGCGAAACTCTTTTGTTTACTTGAAAAATAGAGCGGATGAGAGGACGGGGTGTTAGGTCCTAACTCGGAGATCTCACGTGACTCAATTCCCATCTTCACAAGTTGGTAGAATTTCTTCCAGTCGATTGCATTTGGACTGAGGAAATGAAATTTAAGAACTCGTTCAAACTCCTGCCCGTAATAAGTTTTTTCGGCGCCCGGACTGCACCCAAAACTGACCGACGTCGAGTTGGACGCAGTGAGGGCGATGAGGTTAGGAACTCCTGCAATCGTGTTCTCTGTCGTTCCTTGCGGATTTTCAATAAATCCGCCCGAGTAACAGCCTTGCAAGACGACGATCTTTTTCGTCTTCGCATCTCCTTCGCGAAGGACAGAAGCCAAATCTTGAGGCGTTAAAGTGACGTCAGAAACAGTTTTCGCGCCTTTAGCAACTTCTTCTAAATCATTTTCTGTGATGTTCCAGCCAGATGCCACTGAAGTCATATTCAAATGGTACGAATTTAAAAAAGGGTATTTTTCAAGGGTTGCGATTAACTCCTTCTTACGGCTTTCATCGGGTTCTTGTTCAATCTTTTGTTTAAAGGGTTGCTCGCCGTGAGAAGTCACGTACAGATAAATATAACGAGGTTTTTTGCTCAAGGACTGGCTGAGATGCGATAAAAGCAGCTTCGCGCTGGCGGGATGGCAATGAGCCAGTTCGTCGGAGAGACCAAAAAACTGTTCTTCATCTTCCCAAACAAGTCCATTCGATGGGAGTGCAAAGTAACAACTAATTTCTTTCGCCGAAACCCCTCTCGAAATCCAAAGACGTTTCTGATCCACGATTTCTTGTGCAAAATTTGCACTGTCAGGCGACCCGGCAACCAAAAATATTTTAGCTTCAGGAGAAAAGGGCTGCGCCGAGTATCTCAACTGTTTTTTTGGGAGGCTCGAACAACCGCTGAAAACGAAAACTGATAATAAGAGTAGGTAAGGCATCGCACCTCTTAGCATGTTTTATCGAAGGAAATATAGTGCGAATTTAGGGCTCCGGCATGGTGATTGAACCACCCATGAATAAGTGCAAAGGAAAAGGTGTCACTAGTACCTACGGTGACACCTTTTTTGTCTATTTCTCGTTTTATTACTTACATCCGTAGTGTCGGAGACACGCATAAAAATCATAGAGAGATTTGTTAGGCCGATTGCTGCAATAGCGATAAATGTTTTCACAATACCGATCATCAGCGAAAGAAACACTGCCCGTTGTAAGAAATAAAGTAAGCACGGTAAGCGCTAGTAATAATTTGGTTTTCATTTTTTATCCCCCTTGTTTTGTTCAAAAGGACCCTGAATAGAGGCCCTTTTGTTATCGGGTGAGATTTGTAAGTGTTTTCGAGATGAGGGGTATTAATTTTTAGTGCAATTTGCCTCCGAAAGTTGCACCTTTCGATTCATGACAGAATAATTTTCATCAATTCCATTCATTTTTTTTCTGCGTTTGTGACCTTCAAAATATTTTATCCCAATTTGAAGGTTGCACGAAAAACTAGTGGCCGCTGATTCGTAGAAAAAATTAATGCAACCCAGTTGCTTGTCATTCAGAGAAAGAGGGAAAACGGCTTCTTTTCGATTGGACCCAAAGCCATCGTACACGAGGTCAGCATTTTCTAAAGACGGGCTGATTTCCCGAGCTACCCTTAACGCTAGATCGATTTGCGGTACAGATTTCTCATCATGTCGTGAAAGTCGTTCTTCCGATATGTTTCCGCCGTCGGTATACAGAATTGCTTTTTTGGGATCTTTTAGGGGCTTTAACGTTACAAAATCTACCATTGTATGAGGGTATGGGTCGATGAGTAAGGCGTTTGCGCCAAGGTCGTAGCCGTTATGCGGAGTTCGCGCAAACGAAATTTCACCATCTTTCTCGAAGCGGCTCTCCACTGACTGAAACTGAACGTAATTGGTTCCCGCTGATTCTAGAGTGGAAAGGGTACTCGTATTGCCGAGCCTTAACCGCGAAAGACGTGCGTTTCGTTTGGCGACCCAATCAAAAGTGTGTGCCAAAGGTACGACACCCTCGACCGTGAAAGAATCTTTTCTTTGGTTTCTGAATCCTAAATTGAGCAAAATACCAGTTCTTAAGTAAGCTAAGAGCACGGGTTCGATTGGTGGTAAAGAATCCCAGCTTTTTGCAGCGGGAATACTCTCTGCCACCAAGGAAGCGAGTATTTTAGAAGCAGTTTCTGGCTGTGGAGCACGAATATGAACCGGGTCATCTTTAGTGGGTTTTTCGGAACTCATATTGTCCCCATACTCGAAACTTGCCCGAAACACTTCTCCCTGCCCGTTGCGAACAATGAGTTCATGAATGTGGGGATTTTTTGGATCTGGGTTCTCCACTACTTCACTGGAGAAGTTCGGCTCGAGTATACTTTTGAGAACTATAAGAATCGGGGTGTTATTCTTCCCCTTAAGCCAATCTTTAAGTGTGGGACCCGCAGCAAATCCACAGTTCGCGCTCACTAAGATTAAACAATAAATCAACCGCTTCTTGTGCGTGTCGGATGCAATCAATTTCAAAACTAGCTTATTCAAGTTCAAAGTGTTTTATCCTAATTTGAAGGTTGCACGAAAAAGTTTTCTCGTTCCTTTTGTCGAACATCGCGAACAAAAGCTTCGACCGATTCGCGA
The DNA here is from genome assembly GCA_937903155.1 of uncultured Bdellovibrionales bacterium. Lineage (GTDB taxonomy): Bacteria > Bdellovibrionota > FAC87 > UBA2466 > UBA2466 > CALCZU01. Next base: position 8,563 of record CALCZU010000066.1, on the reverse strand, counting down.
TCAGGGCCAACTACTTGGAGCCATTCGACGAGGGTTCGACCATTTTTAGTCATGTAGGCAGAGGCGTGAGCCTTTTTGCCGCCTCGTCGGATAATCACGGTTTGCTCTGGAGAGTCGAAATTTCCAGCGTTCCAGGTCGCTAACCATTTTTGACCAAGCTTTAAGCGTTGCTCGAGCCATTCCACTCCTTTTTCCGTAACCTCTCCGTCGTGATGAGAGCGAATGAAAACGAGCGCGGGCTGAATTTGGCCTTTGAAAGTGTAGACATCGGGATATTCGTCTAATACCGAAGGCAAAACCCGAGAAGCAATCTCCATATGATAAGGGTTCATTCCCGTCGCAAGCGCTTCGAGGCTTGGAGAGTCTAGCCCAGGTAAACGCCAGTTCGGATCAATCAGACGGTGGGGATTTCCCATATATTCATTATGAGTCACACCTACTTCGGCCCCAAGGGCCCGCAGTGTTTTACGGTCGGCTTCTCGAATGGTTTGGAAGAATCTCAAGCGGTCCGACGACAAGTATTTCTCAGAAGGGCAAAGGTAGATCGCATCCCAAACTTCTTTAGGAAAATCTTCTCCGCGCACATCTTCCCAAACGCCGGTGACAACACGCCTAACGGTTCCGTCTTTTTGTCGGTAGCTAACGGTGTTTACGAAAGGAATATATCCCGCAGGTTGAAGGAGCTCTTGAACGAGCAAGCCTCTATCGTGATTTTGGCGCTTGCGATTCTCTTCTACCAAGGGTGCTAGTCCCTGACGTAAAGCATTTGCGGAAAAGAAAGAACCCGCACCCACGGAACCAGAGCCGCTCACAGGTTTCGCGAGAAGGGGATAAGGCAGGAATTCTGCTTGCCGCTGCAGTTCTTCCGGGGTTTGAAAAAATTGGGTATTGGGAGTGGGAAGACCTGCAGCTTGCATAGCCTCATGAACTTTACCTTTGTTGGATCTCCAATCTCCAAGTTCTACTGAGTTGGCTTGTAATCCAAAAGCTGCACTTAAAAAGTCTACCGAGTAGACGGCCAGATCCATTCCGGGACTCGCGCCTCGTAAGGGGCGTCCGCTTTGCTGGGCAAATCGAGCAATTTGATGGGCTACTTCGGGTAATTCATGAGTCCCTTCGACACTCCATTGTTGAGCAAAAATATCACTCCCGGGAAAAGTTTTATCGACATCCGGATCCACGGCCTTAAAACGCAGATGCAAAGTTTGAAATCCAAGCGCCGCCGTTTTCCCAGCCAGCGTGCTTCCCGAAGCGTTTCCGGCCATGCCGATAAGGTACGAAGATTTTACGGCAACCAATCGAAGCTGTTCTTCACAGGAAAAGGCAGACCATCCAGGCTCGGAGGTAGCCATAAGGATGAGGATGAAAGAATAAAAAAAGCGCTTCATGAGAGAGGGCTTTATAGCATTTTTGCGTTTTTAGAAGAATGACAAAGATGAGTCTCTCGGCGTCCTTCCCCGTTTTGTTTTGAGATTACAACGCCTTGGCTCATTGGGGCTTTGAGTGTAGATGCGCGCAACTCATGGACTGATCGTCTCGAATTTTGTAGAGGGTCATCTTAAAGTAATCCGTGGGACTGCTCGTAGACGAATCTTCATAGTGAGTGATGTCGAGAGGAATGGGCTGAATTCCGACTTCACTCAGCAATTTGGGATCATTGTTCAACGCTTTTGGAGCATAATGCCCAATTAAATTTTCCAGTCCACTATTCCCGTCGTTGAAATCGTAACTCGTTCGATAAAGACTGAGTGACCAATCGTCCATTTTGACCGGACCCTCTTTTCGGTTCTCGAGCAGGTAACGGAGTTTGGCGATTCTTAAAACTTCTCTTTCGCGAAGACCATACTTGTCGACCCCTTCAATAAACTCTTCAACGTCAAAAGGTTTTACGATACCAATGGAGAGATGAATCTTTCGCTGAAGATTTTCTGATAATTTCAAACGGGTTTCTCTCAAGACTTCCTCAAATAAACGCACATGATTTTCGCGGTATTTCTCCGGGATAAACGTTTCGATAGGCTCGGAACATCCAATGAGCGCAGCAGTGATGGCATAACGGTAGCTATCATGCAAAGGAGACTCGATAATCAAACGAGCGATTCGCTCTCGATTAGCAAAGCTTGTGAGAATCGACATCGTCGAATTCAAACCTGTTCCTCGAGAGGCGGTATAGTAATTCGAGGACCCTGCGGCGGTTTTTTGTGTGAGAAAGAACGCGTCTGGGAGCGCGGAATATCGATGAGCCAGTTTCGAATTTTTTAAGAGATTTAAAAAGTTTGAGAACTGGGCATTTTCCTGACTTTTTTGTTTGATCGTATCGTGAAGGGTTCCGTATGCTCCCGGCCATAAGTCATAGGGTTCCCAGTTGGGTCTGAGAGAGCTTCCGTGACAGTTCTTGCATGAAGATGGATTTGATATCAATTTTGGTTTTTGAGATGAAGAAAAATCTAATTCGTGAAATTCGTATCGCGAAGTTTTTGCGTTAAATTCAATGAACTCGATGATGTTGTACCGAAGATCAGAAGGCTCTCCCGAAACAGCCATCAGCAATCGGGAATCAGGACCAAAGAAAATCATCCGTGGAGTTTCAGCAGTCGCCTCGTGAAGGCTGTTGCTTGCGTACTGAAGCACGAAGTGACTTCGATAGGCTTCAGGGAGTCGCTTTAAAAATTTTGAAACGGTATTGACCGAAGAACTGTCATGTTCCACCCAAGTTTTGATATCTTTGATAGAAATCAGCGGCTCGTGATCAAAGGCCGGATGGGCCCACGTGAGACCCGCAAAGGAAATAAAATAAATGAATATTTGCAAATATGCGCGTTGAAAATCTTTACGTTCCAACTGAATCCCCACCCTTCTCTTACTAGGATTAGCATTGTGTTTAGGTCGCAGCAAAATCCGTCTGATCAAAATGCTAACGGCTGTTACGGTTTGGGATGTGTCCCCCAACTTTTTGTACTTAAAGTTGGGGGACTCCTTTTTTATTCAAGTTAATCCAATACAACGTTGCTAATACCTCGGACTGGAAGACAGCGGTAAAGAGTCATTCCGAAATCTCGAAGGCGTTGTTGTAGCGCACCTTTTCGTTCCGAGATTTCTGTTTTGACGGCTCCACTGTCTAATGAGATCCACACGGTGGCTCCATTTATGATTTCCCAGTAACGCGTTTCGAAGCCTAAGGTCGGGTGCACCCAAGTCGAATCGTATCTATCGTTTGAAGCGATTTTCTGAGCAATCTTCTCAGAAATACGGTCTTGTTGGTTGACTGAGTATCCGATGCACGCATTTGGATTGTGTGTGAAAGTTCTGCGTTCGCCCGGACCCACTTTGTGCCATCCTGTGGTGTTGCCACTGAATCCCTCTCCGCGGCTATCGAGTATGACATACGCATCAACAGTGAGAGAGTTGTAGACCTCCGTGCGATTTATCGTTGATACCTCCGATTTTGGGGTCGTGGGAGGCGTCGTCGGAGTATGGGTGGGTGGACTCACGGGCACAGGTTCACTGCAGGGGGTGCTGGCGGGACAACTGTGCGTATTCCATTCCATTCGGTGCAATCCGCAGCGAAGTTTAGCATCCACTTGAGTAAGGGCGCGATCGGCTAGCGTCCGCCGCCAGATCGTACCGCCTCCTCCATTCAGACAATACGTATTTTCAGAGATGCAGCAGGCGAATTTCGTACCTACCGTCACCGCGTTTACGGTAACGGTAAAACTTTGGACGAGGGCAATCAGTAATAACAACTTCATAAGGACTCCATTTGGTTTATAGACATACCCCATACGCGTAATCGGGTGCCTTTTTGGCTCAAAAAAATGGAAATATTTACGAGAAAAAGGGAAGTGGGTAGGTCCTAAGATCTCACGCAACACACTAACTCAAGTGTTGCGTTAAACCTTAGGACCTACCTTGGCACCTTTTCGTTTCCACTGCACCTGGCATGTTTCCACCTGAGAAGTGACTGGGCACTCTTTCTAACTAGTTCGGGAAGCGATGGGTAAAAGACTCAATGTCCTTTTTAAAGTCTGCTTGCGGTGTCAATCGGGTTTGTCTCTGAAGTTCCTTTGCGGCACGTTGAATCGCGGCAAACTCTTCAGTTTTTGTAAAAGGGTCCCTAATTTCGATGAGGTGATTGAGACATGCACGAACGTCTCTGTGCGAAGCTTGAATGGCATTGTCGATGGCTGTCGCTCCCTTACCAGAAGGATCTCCCGCCTCGATCGTGCTACGAATCATTTCAGCATAAGATTCCAAGTTTTGAAGAACATTTCTTAGGAATAGCCAAACCATTTGCGGTTCTTGTTCCTTCTGCAGATCTCCTTTTTCAATGAGTCCTTTTAGATAGCCTCTGAATTCCGAATAGTCTCGGTGCTGGCTTTGCTTGGCTCCTATTCCTTTTTCGTTAAATAATCTGGCTGCCAGTTCCGGTTCTCCGTTTTTTGCAGTTTCAAGGGCTATTTCCCAGAATCGATGATTCCAACTCGGAGGATGACCAATTTTGTAAAGCTCCTTTGTCTTATTACCCAAGGCGGCTTTTCCGCGGTAAGCGTCTAGAGCGTGGCGAAAAAGTTTTTCTTTCAGCTCCAGTTCCATAGGGATTTCGACATGGAAGCTTTCGGCGCTTTGCAAATAGGTTAAGGTTTTTTCTAAAGTATCTAAGTCAATCGTTCCACCCGAGGCAGCGTGGTGAAGATAATCGACGAGGCTGCGAAGATCTTCTCTCCGGTCTCCGCTATTAAAATATAAAAATCGGTGTCTGAACTCTGAAGCTTCTATTCGAGTAAAAAGATCTTGTAGTTTTGCTATTTTTTCTTTGGGGTAAGTAGGCCCAACCTTTTGTGGGAGCAGTAAGGTCCCGGCTCGCGAGCTGGACGTCGGCAGTGACTTTGAAAAGAGACCTAAAAGGCGGAGTACACATTCACCCAGTTTCGTCGCAAACGCTGGCTTGGTCCAACTTAAAGCAACCATGAGCACCAATGCTACTGACAATCGAACCCTGAAAATTCTCCTGGCGTACTGAGTTTCATTGAATCGCATGGCGTGTATAAGTTTCCCACAGTGACTTCAAAAAAGGAAACTAGCTAGGGCATTTATCGGAAATTATGGTGGGTGCCACAGGGCTCGAACCTGTGACCTTCGCCGTGTGAAGGGCTTTTTAGCTGAAATCGTAATACATCAAAATGTAGCGCATTGTAGTGCAAAACAAATAATCTCAATTACTTATCCCATTTTCATTTATAGCATGTTATGCCCTGGGTTTTACTGAAGTGCATTCTGAATGGACTTCCAGTGGACTCTAGAAAGGAATGCTATGAAGACAAAAATAGGGTCGCGAGTTGTTTCTTCACTTCTCCCTCGAGCTAAACCTTATGAAGTTTGGGACACAGAAGTGCCAGGCTTTCTTATTCGAGTTCAACCTAGTGGAGTGATGAGCTTCTTTTGTTCTTACCGACGACCGGACGGCAGAAGAACTCGTACTTGCCTAGGGCGCACCACTGTTATGTCAGTCTCTCAAGCAAGAGATGAAGCACGTGTGATTTTAGGCAAGCTTGTACAAGGGATTGATCCGCAGAAAGAAAAACAGAAAGCTAGAGTCCAATCGTTGCGCGTTTTCTTATCTCAAAATTACGGTCCCTGGGTAGAAGGCAATAGAAAAACTGGAAAGAAAACTAAAAATCGTTTGGAAAGGTGCTTTGTCGAATTTTTAGATAAACAATTAAATGAGATCACACCCTGGATAGTGGAAAAATGGCGAGTAAAACGAAAAACTGATGGAATTGCGCCGACCACACTAAATCGCGATATAGGAGCGCTAAAATCTGCTCTAAATAGAGCGAAGGAGTGGGCCATGTTAGAAAGTAATCCCCTTGTTAGTGTGCGTCCTTTAAAAGTCGATAAATCAGCTATAGTTAGATTTCTTACACCCAAAGAAGAAAAAAGTTTACGCGAAGCTCTCTTGTCACGCGAAGAGAAAATTCGCACTGACCGTGTCTCTGGAAATCTGTGGAGAGCTGAACGCAACCTGCCTCTTCTATTAGACCTGAATCAGGTTACATACGCTGATTATTTTAGACCACTAACTTTGATTGCAATGCTCACAGGGATGAGGCGTGGCGAAGTTTTTAACTTGCGCTGGGAAAATGTTTCCTTTTCCAATAGATCATTGTTTGTTTCTGGAAGTAATTCAAAAAATGGCACAACCAGACATATTCCGCTAAATAATGAAGCGTTTTCTACTTTGTCTAATTGGCACCTCCAACAAAAAAGTCCAACTATTGGCGTGGTTTTCCCTGGCAGAGGAGGGGAAGTTGTTCTGTCTGATATAAAGCACCCATGGGAGACAGTATTGGGGATCGCTAAAATTACCAATTTTCGCTGGCATGACTTACGACACCATTTCGCAAGTAGACTGGTCATGGCAGGAGTAGACCTAAACACAGTTAGAGAATTACTTGGACACTCTGATCTGAAGATGACTTTAAGATATGCTCACTTATCACATGCCACTAAGGCCCAGGCCGTTGAGAAACTCGATGACAGGTATTTAGTTTCGCTGGAAGAAGAAGTTACATATGCAGAAAGGTAACCTTTATTACCAAATACCCAAAAACGAAAACCCGAAAGCAAAACATTTCAAATATTTTACTTGGGAAGATTTCGAGGTGCTGTCAGAGCTTACAGAAAATTCTTCATACAATGAAAATTACAAAAAAATTTCGCAAACGATGAAACGGATTAACTCTTCTTATCGGAATCGCGTTTGTTTAGGTGAGGTTGAGGATATTTTCAGAAAGGCGTTAAAACTTAGAAAGAAACTTAATGTTACTACTAGTATGATTAGTGGTGTTTGGTATTGTAAGGAAGAACAGACACTTAAAATTCTGACAGGAGTTAAAAAATCACTTATAAAACCAAACGCAAATTTATTTCAGATCGATCAATACAAGTTACTTAAAGTGCTGGGTCTTTGTAGGTATTTGTTAGGTTCGACAGATATATTTCTGGAACCTGCTTACTATCAACTGAGGGAAATGTGTGCGCTTGTAACGGAACTCGGTGGTGAGCCTATCGCGCAAGAGCAAAAAAGTTACATACAAGCAGAAATTGCTAAAATGAAAAGCGCCTCTCCTTGCTTATCGATTAAGGTCGTTGGAGCCTTTAAAAAGCTAGTTCCGAAAGGTACAAGTGTGGACTTCTTTGAGTATGTGAAATCTTCACCATTAGCGTTTAAGAATTTATTTTTAACTCAGCCGCCTCCATGTGACAGAGTAGCCAGTTATGGTCAATACGTTCATTTTATAACGAAGAATACTGTTATCCACAGGATGACACTCCGATCATTTCGAAATGTTTTCACGAAAAAATAGTCACTTCTGCCGGCTGATATGATTCTCGTCCTGTAATCTAGCTGAATGAATGCATGTGTGCAGCAATCAATCAGGAGGATTCATAATGTATAAAGATAAAATTACACTTACGACGAAAGAAACTGCCGAGTATTTAGGTGTTTCGGTCTCCAGTCTTGTTAGACGACGATTGGATGGATTAAGAGCATCTTATATGCCCTCTCCACCATTCATAAAAGCGGGTAGAACGATTCGCTATCCGATTTGGATGCCTGGTTAAATGCCCTTAGGATCGACCCAGTTCGAAGGGAACTAGGAACATGAAACTAGTTGCTGGTGGCAAGAACCGTCATATTCCACCCGGGCAGTATAAGGCCCGTGTTATCCGCATAGAATCGGGTTCATTCTTTGGACGAAGGAAGGCCATTCACATGACTTTCGAAATACTTGAGGGCCCCTCAAAAGGCACTGAGATAAATGCTTTCTTTAACGCACATTATGAACACTTCTCTCCATACACCAAATTCTATCGCTGGTACTCGATAGTAACTCGTGAAAGTCCGGAGGCCGGAGAGGAGATGGACACGGATCTATTTATGGGCAAGGTCATCTTGGTAAATGTAGAAGATAAAGTTTCTACTAAAACAAAGAATCTTTTTAGCAACGTAACGGACATCATCGAGGTCATTCATGACGATATTTGCTTTGACGCGATACCGCTACACCGTGCACCCAACACTGTTGCGCCAGCATAGCTGAACCAAAGGCCTTTGTACCAAGGACCAGAACCTAAACCCAAGCGGCCTATCCCGGGTCTCGCTCAAAAACTCCATTATCCTAAGTAAGAACCCTTACACCCAAGAACGCAGGATAAAGGAGATGTGAGGCTCGGGTCCCTCCTTCCTCAAAAAGAAGTGCGGGTCGGCAACTCGCGGTAGTTTTCTAGTTAAAGGACATAAAAATGAGCCAAAACTCTGAAGCAAGGGGCAATCGAATGACCGAGTTAGTGCATCCTAAAACGTATGCTGAGAAGCGAAATTTAAACCTTAGTGCTTTGCTAGAATTGATTAAGAAAGGAAATATTTCAGTAAGAACGTTCAAAGACGGAATCGTTAAAATAAATCCTCAGGTTGTTGATTTTGAGCTCGAGATTGGTAATAGACATTTCGAGACGGATTACATGAATACTGACCTTCCTCCGTTTGAAGAGTTTGAAC
>CALCZU010000065.1 GCA_937903155.1 uncultured Bdellovibrionales bacterium | reverse complement strand
ACTGATTCAAGACAGTCTCGAAAAGTATCGCGAAGGGCGCAATCCTTTTCTTCCCCGAAAAACATGGGAAGGAACGTTTAAAACTTTTTCTGATGTTCCGATAAAAGGCGGAGCCTTTACGGAAGCGACCTGGATTGAAGGAGCAAAGAAAAACGCAGAGTATTTTTTGCAAGGCAAAAACCGCCGTAAGTTGCGCGGAGAACCTCAAGTTAATCCTACTCCCAACGGAATTTCGTATCTTGTTTCCACATTGCTCAGTGTTCAAGAAAAAGTGGTGGTTTTAGATTTTGGAGGCAGCATCGGATCAGGGTTTGTTCTACTCAGAGACTGCCTCACCTCGACGGAAAGAGTGGACTATAATATTGTGGAAACGCCCGCGATTTGTGCGGCGGGAACTGAATTTTTCAGAGCCGAGTCCGGAATTCGATTTTTTTCGAGCATGCAAGAGTTCCCGGCCGCTCAAGTCGATCTGGTTTATGTTAATTCAGCCCTTCAATACATCGAAGACTTGGATTCGCTCTTGGAACAGTTCACGCGACTGAAGCCTAAACTGATTTTTTTCGAACGCCTCGTCATTGGCGAAATCGAAACGTATGTTTCAAAGCAAATCAATATGCCCGGAACGGAAGTCCCTCACCGCTTTTTGTCGCTCACTGATTTTGAGAAAAAAATGACATCGCTTGGCTATCAGCTCATCAGCCACACGGGCTCAGGCCAGAATCTCCCGCAATCTAACTTTGCAAAAGAACACCAAATCCATTTTTCGAGAAATTTAATCTTTCGCTCTCTATAATTGCTATTACCCCGTCGTGGCGACGAGTTCTACTAAATATGGTTTTTTGAGAAGGCGCGGATTTTTTCGACGATATAAGATCGTTCGCTTTCGGTGATCCACCAACCTACGGGGATACAGACCATGCTCTCGTAAAACTTTTCGAGTCCTGGCATTGGATACGTTTTTGCTTCTGCAAATGCGGTATGAATATCATTTCGGTTGTGCACCTTAGAAGTCATGACACCGTTGTCGCTCATGAACTGTGTAAATTCGTCTCGGCGTTGGGTGTGCATTGTGAAGAGCCAATAGGCGGATTTCCAATCCGTACTTTTTTCTACGAGCCTTACTCCTGGAATTCCTTGAAGCGAATCGTAATAGAAAGCAGCATTGTCTCGGTGTTTTCTGACAATCTCGCCGGCAAATTTCAGTTGTTCAATTCCAATCGTCGCGGCGACGTCATTCATGTGAAATTTATAACCCCATTCAGGAATATTATTTTCGCAGCGAAAATCCGTACGACCTTTTTCTTCACGATCGATTCCATACCAACGCAAAAGTTTAGCGCGGTTGTAGTCTTCTTCGGATTTACAAAAAAGGACTCCACCGTCGACAGTTGTAATATGCTTAATCGCTTGAAATGAAAAAACGACGTAATCCGAATGATTGCCGATTTTACGTCCCATGTACTCCGACCCAAACGCATGAGCCGCGTCTTCGATAACTTTCAGCGAATGTTTTTTCGCGATCTGGTTAATCTCATTCATCTTGCAAGGCTGGCCGCCCCAATGAACGACCAAAATCGCTTTGGTCTGAGGAGTAATTCGTTCTTCAATCGCTTCAGGAGTGATATTCCCCGAAATCGGATCCACATCTGCCCAAACAATGCGTGCACCCGACGCAAGAATTGGCATGTTCGTCGCCGTACAAGTCATCGCGGTCGAAATCACCTCGTCCCCGGGTCCAACATTCGCCAAACGAAGGGCTAACTGAAGGCCAGAAGTCGCCGAATTCAGCGTCACAGGATAAGGACTTTCGACAAAACTTTTTAAGCACTCTTCGAACTCATTGACTTTAGGTCCCTGCCCAATGAATCCCGAAAATAAAGTCTCCCAAAGCGGTGCTTTGATCGATTCGGGCATGTGGACTTTAAAAAGCGAGATTTTATTCTGCATTTGGGGGAAACCTTTCAGTGCTTGTCAGCAAAGCCTATTGGTTACTATTTACAATCGAAGGCCGATTTCCTGTCAAATAATATCTATTTAGCTCAACACAAAGGAAGTGCCCTTTTACGCCCCTGTTCCCCATTCGACGGGGACAGAAAATTGACTGAAAGCGTCATTTTTATGGTATAAGTTCGCCGCATTTCAACGGAATGGGAGACCGCCAAAGATGATGAAAAAGGCTAAACTAGCGCTTTTGATTTTCATGGGTCTTTACGCCGTTGGGTTTGCAGCAGATAAATCCAAAGATGAGAAGCCGGAGTCTACTTCCCCTCCCTCCCTCAGTTGTAGGGAAAAGCTGCCAGCTATTTCTTATCGCAGTAGAATTGCTGGCTCGAGCATCGAAGAAGTCAAAGACCCGGCTTGGTTAAGCTTAGGAGAATCTTTTAAACTCCCCGAACAAATCGAATCATTTTTGGTGGAGCGATATCAATTTGAGCACGACCCGCGAACTCACCCCACTTTATTTCGAGCGCTTTCGAAATTAGACCCCGAGCTGAGAGGTAAACTTCTCGATCGTTTTGGAAAGCTCTCAAGAATAAACGCTGAACGACTCCTCAGTGACCTGATTAGGAAAGCTCCCGACATGGTGGTGAGCGCTCGACATGTCGTCTGCGATCTTCTTGCAAAATACAATCAGTTCGAAGATCCAAAATTGCGTGAAATCGGAAAAGCCCCTTTAGAAAATCCCGCGGTTCTCGACATGATTCACAAAATCTTTGAAGCCCGCTTAGTCGGCCTGTCGCTTCATTTTCACGAGCTAGAAAATCCCGAATTTAGAAAAAAAATCATCGAGTCCGCGAAAGAAAACTGGTTGAAAACTGTCGCCGCTTGGGACTTCGGCTTCCTTGGTTCTCTTCTCGAACGCGCCACAAAACTGCCGTTTTCTCATCAACAATTGTTTTTTGATTTACTCTTCGCTGTCGAACACGAAACAAACCGAATTTTGCCTAAATACTACGAGCCGTCAGAGCTGGATCACGTAGAGGAAGATTTCATTCAGATTGAAGCCTCGGCCCTCGCACTTTTAGCTTACAATGCGCTCGTAAAACAAAAGACTCCAAAGGACTCGCCTCAATTTATTAAAGCAACAGTCGCCCTTCTCGTAGACGAAATGAATTTTTTTAGGGTGGAGGGCGCGCCGATGGTCTCACTGGCAAATAACCCCAAACCAGACGCAAAAGTTCTCGAACTTCTGAGATGGCTTGAGAATAGCGAAAAATGGCAAATCAGAGTGCATGCGCAATTGACGCTTTTGGCACTCCGACAAGTTCCGTCATCCTACGAACTTTTATTAGAAACCAACATTTTGTCTCAAGAAGCGGTTCTTCGTCGCCTCCTTGAAATCCATGATCGGAAGCTCCTAGAACACACTCTTGAAAGCGGTACGGATAAAATCATCCTCAGAATAAGAACTCTCGCGAGTGATCTGGGTAAAGTGGACCAAACTCTCGCTAAAGTTCTCAGCGACTCGCCAGGGATGGTGATTCAATTCCTCGAGGACTACAAAATAGTCGCCGGACCAAAATTGAGAGAAGCTCTTGCATCTCTCGTCGAATCCGAGACGCCAGAAACCAAACCTGCTTTACGAAGACGTGCGGCTAAACTTTTAAGATAAGACTTGTATTCATTCCACCGAAAGCGAAGTTATTCGAGAGCGCATACTGCGTCTTTTGCTCCACCGGCGTTTGAATCAAATTGAGGCCACCACATTCCGGATCAGGCGTTTCGAGATTGCGTGTCGGAATTAAGATATTTCGATGCATCATCTCGAGACTCGCAATAATCTCCATCGATCCGCAGGCGGCCAAGCTATGACCGAAATGCCCTTTTAAACTTGAGACCGGAACTTTATCTCCAAAGACTTCAAAGGTCGCTTTAGCTTCTTGAATATCTCCCAAGATTGTTCCCGTCGCATGCGCATTCACATAACCCACGTCGGACGCATTCACTCCACCGCGTCGAAGCGCTTCATTCATGGCGACAATCATAGAATCCGATTGTGGCTGCGCCATATGATTTCCATCGCAGTAATAAGACCCCGAGACAAGTTCACCCAAAATCCGAGCTTCTCGTTTTTTTGCATGCTCTTCGGTTTCTAAAATTACAATCGCGGCACCTTCAGATACGACAAGCCCATCCCGTTTTTGATCAAACGGTCGAGGCGACATCGAAGGAGAATCATTGTAACCTCGTGAAGCTGCAAGCACGTTATCAAAGACGGCCGTGCTCGTATAATGAAGTTCGTCGGCGCCACCCGCAACAACTACATCATATAAACCTGTTTGAAGAAGCTCCCAACCCAGTGCAATCGCTTGTGAAGAACTGCTACAAGCCGAAGAAGGCGCGAGGTTTGGAATTTTTACTTCCAATCCCATCGCGACATTTGCGGCAACCGAGTGATTCATCACTTTGAAAAAAGAAGTCGAGAGTTGTCCCTCCGGGCCTCCTTTTTCGATCAGCTTTTTAAAGTACGTTTCTAACGTGTCCGGGCTTCCTGTTGTCGATCCTAAAATCAGAAGATTTCGTAAATTATCTCCCGTCAAAGACAGACGCGCGTGCGAAAGCGCTTGCTTGGACGCGAGAACCGCCATCTCAGACATTCGCGACATACTCCGTCGCGCACTTCGGGGGATCGTTTTTTCATCGTAGGGTTTCGCCGGAGCGCCCAAAAAAGAATGCAACCCATTATACTTTTTCCAATCGGGAAAAGCTTTGACGCCCGTTTCGTTTTTAAGCAACGATTCAAACATCGTCTGAGGATCATTTCCCAAAGAACTAATCACTCCACATCCGGTGATGACAACTTTCATGTATTTGCCCATTGCGATAACTCCTTTAAGATAGGCTTCATCCCAACCAAATGGCCCGCACTTCGCAATCCAGAGATCGCAGAGCCCAAGAATCCGGGACAAAGGGTGCTTTGTCCCGTCAGTAAAAGATTCGAAAAATGCGTGCGCGGACCGAGTGCTCTCAGACCTGTATTTTCAATGGAGTGGTAAATTCCGTAAGCCGTTCCTTCTTCTGAACCATTGAAACAAATATTGGTGAGCGGAGTAGAGGTATCGTAGTCCTCAATCCAATTCGAGAAATTGGGGAGATAACGATCCACAGATTTCAAAACAGCTCCGGCGACTGCGTCTTTTAGTTCGTAATACTCTTTTTGACGACGATTGACTCGAGTTCCACGCCAATCCGAAAACCACGAAATTGGGCAAGCCGAGTGAATAGTGACGGGCCTTTTTCCACTCTCCACGTTTTTTCTATCATTTCGCGCCATAAAAAGAACTTTCGGCGGATCGGTCGGTTTGTCATAAGTTAAAAACTCAGACGTATTTTCAGAGGTGAAATAATAATAATTTTTTTCAGGTGAGAGGTCGATTTCTGATAGTCCATAACCGTAGAGGCCAAAAAGCCCGACGCTTTCTTGGATTTTATTGAGTCGACTCATAAATGCGGGCGTTTGAGGTGCATCTGCGAGTAGCCTAAAAGTCGCCTTCGGGTGAATCCCTGAAATCACCCATTCTGCTTTGAGGGTTTCTCCAGTTTCCAAAATCACATTTGTAATGCGTTTCTCGTTTGTTTCAAGGCGCATGACTTTAGATTTAAGTCTGACCTCGCCACCACTTTTTCGGATGAGCTCCACAAATTTCTGAGCGAGCGCATCGCCTCCATTTTTGAAACCGTAAGATCCTCTGATGATCGAATCCACCACAAGGCAATGCAATCCAAACGACATGTGTTCAGGGAAAACACCGTAAAGCGCTGAGTAGGCAAAAAGAACCGCTTTCAGTTTTTCGTCCCGAACGTGCTCGTCAACGACCGTCTTCACCGAGGCATTTAAAACGGAGAGAAGTGCACTGTCATCGATTTCTGAGTTAAAAGAATACGTCGGAAAAAGTTTAACCGTTTCACTCACCTTTGAAAAATAAGTTTTAATCCCAGAGGCCTCGCTAGGGAAAACGCTTGAGAGGCGTGCGATCAACGCTTCATAGCCTTTAGGAATTTCAATTTTAAAACTCGGGAATTGCAAAACATCAAAGCCACTCGGATCTAACGGGCTAAAAAGATTTTTATCCCAAACCCCTAGGTAATTTAAGAGCGTGTGAAAAGGCTGGCCCGGATCCAAAGCGCCGACATAATGCCCGCCCGTATCGTACTGAATTCCAAAACGGTTAAAGCAATGTAAGTACCCGCCGGGCTTGGTGTGCTTTTCTAAAACACAAACGGATTTTCCTTTTTTAGCAAGAAGAGCCGCACTGGTCAGAGATGAAATCCCCGATCCGATAATCACAACGTCCCAAGTCTTCATGAAGGAAAGAGGCCTCCATTCACGCTCAGGGTATGGCCTGTGATGTAAGTGGAATCGCTGGAACATAAAAATGAAACAGCCCCTGCAACTTCCTGAGGGCTTCCAAAACGTCCCATTGGGATTCTCTTTTTAAATTCTTCAATTTGCGGAATGCCTTTGATCATTTCCGTTTCAATCAGTCCGGGAGCCACCGCATTGACTCGAATGCCGCGACTTCCCACTTCCATCGCTAAAGTTTTCGTCATAGCGATCAAGGCTGCTTTTGACGCCGCGTAATTGATCTGTCCCGCATTTCCGGTTTGCCCCGCAAGTGAACTGATATTCACAATAGAACCAGCTCTGAGTCTTAAGAACTTCCGGGTACAATGTCTTAAAAGATAGAAAGGTCCAGAAGTGTTCGTTTTTAAAACTTCGTCGAATTCTTCATCCGACATTAATCCAGCAAGATTGTCGCGGTGTAATCCCGCATTGTTAATGAGTGCAAATGGAGTGAGCCCTTCGCGGGTGCAGAAGACCTTATCAATCGCACTCTCCATCGCCATTCTATCTTTCGTATCAAACTGAACAACTTCGGCCGTGCCCTTCAGCTCGTGGATCTTAGAAAACGTCTCTTCGGCGCCCTTCTGGTTTTTGTGGTAATGGGCAATGATATGAAAACCATCCTGTGCCAAGCGAACCGCCACAGCTTGCCCAATTCCGGAGCTTGCTCCAGTGACAAGTGCCATCCTTTTCACCGGGTTAGCTTCATTTTCTTGCATCTCTTACACCTCAGGGCTATTTTCAGTTTCTTACTAAAAAAGGAAGATAACGATCGTGCTGAGTGAAGTCAAAACAGGGGTTCCCATTGCATTGAGTAACAGCCGTTACTCACGCATTTGGATGTTTTACTTCTTGATTTCAATTATATGGGTGGGGGGCATTGCCGCTTACTTTGTAGCACTTCCCTGTTTGGTTTTAGGCCGGTTTTTTCGCCCCCTTTGGTTTGTCGGAGGAATCGTATTGAAGAACGGCGTGGATTTTCTTATGAAAAGCCAACCCTGGTATCAATTACAAACGGATGTCGATCTTCCTCAATGGAAAAATTTCCGCGCGGGATATCTCACGTTCTCCAACCACCGCTCGCACTTGGACATGTTCATCCTACTCACTAAAATTCAAAACATTCGGGTCGTCACAAAATCAGCGCTGTATAAAATTCCTTTTTTAAATATCATGCTTTGGGCTTTACAAAACTTTCCCGTCAAAAAAGGAGATAAAAAATCCTATTTGGGCGCAATGGAAAAAATGGTTGAAGCGATCAAAAAAGGAGATCCGGTTCACCTTTTTCCAGAGATGACCCGTTGTGAAAAAGGCTTTTCGGGAATTCAGGCATTTCATCTTTTCCCATTTCATGTGGCGATGAAAGCGCAGGTGCCCATGATTCCCTTCTTGTTTAAGGGCACAGACCACGTTTGGCCCAAAGGGGTAAGTGGAATCGCGTATGGAAAAAAAATGTCGCTTATCCAACTCCCTGCGATTCATCCCAAAGATTTCTCAAGCGCCGAACAATTAAGGGATCATTGCTGGAAAGTTCTTCAAGAAGCGTACTAATGCTGATTCGAACCGTCATTGTCGTCCCTACTTACAATCACAACGAAACGGTTTCGCACGTGGTGGAAGATTGCTTAGCAAAGACGGAACTTCCCGTCTACGTTATCGACGATGGTTCAGCTCCAAAAGCGGAGTCCGTCCTAAAACCCAACCCGCGCCTTCGGATTTTCACGCTAGCAAGAAACAGTGGGAAAGGTTTTGCCCTTCAAATAGCATTCAAAGAGGCTTTGAAAGAAGGTTACACTCACCTCCTTTCCATCGACGCCGACGGGCAACACCCGGTGGAAGAAATTTCAAAACTTTTGGCGGCATCGGAGCAATCACCGATGAGTTTAATTATTGGAATGCGCGATCTCAGTGGAACAACCGTTCCGGAAATGAGCCGCTTTGGAAGAAAGTTTTCAAATTTCTGGGTGAACTATGAAACGGGAACTCAAGTGAATGATTCCCAATCAGGCCTCAGAGTTTATCCGCTCTTCCCGCTTCAAATGATGAAATTTCGGTGTAAGCGCTATGACTTTGAGATCGAAGTCTTGATCCGTTTAATTTGGAAAGGGATGAAGGTTGTCGAAGTTCCGGTTCTCTGCCACTACGCAGAAAAAGAAAAACGCATTAGCCACTTTAATAAGATCCGCGACAATATCCGTATTTCTTTTTTAAATACGCTTCTCGTGGTCACATCGCTTTTCCGTCAAAACTTAAGTCCGCTTAAATCTTCGACGGCGATTGCACTCGGCGTTTTGATAGGCACCACACCTTTCTTCGGGTTTCATACGCCGCTTGTGATTTTGTTTTCGCTTTTTCTGCCCCTCAACTTAGGCCTTTTATTTTTAGGCACACAAGTTTCGATTCCACCCCTTGCCCCGTTAATAGCAGTAGGATCTATTCGCATCGGGCAAAACTTAATTCCGTCTGATGTCCCGATAGCGCTTCCTATCGAGGTCTCCGAGGCAAAACTATTTTTCTCACAATGGTTGTCGGGTTCTCTCGTTTTAGGAACGGTCTTAGGAGTTTTGGCATTTTTACTAACGTATTCTATTTTTAAAGTGAAAGCAGAGTTAAAACCCGATCCCAAAGCATGGACGGGAAAGTCGCGAGGAGGAAAGTTTGGGAACTGGTTTCTCTTACAGGTCTTAAAACTTTTCGGATTTCGAGCGGCTTACTTTTGTTTATATTTTATCGTTCCCTATTTTTTTATTTTCGCACCGAAGGCAACCTACGCCTCATTACAATATTGGAAGGCGGTCCTTCCTGACGCAGGTTTTCTCAAACGATCTGGACTTGTCCTAAAACATTACTTTGAATTCGGCAAAGTCATGTTGGATCAAAAAGGATTTGAGATCTTAACAAAATTCGATGTTCAACCCGAGTCACATGGGTTTGAAAACATTCAAACGCTTGTCAAAAATAAGCAAGGGGTGATTCTTTTAGGCGCTCATGTGGGGTCTTGGGAAACTGCTTCAAAGCGAATCCGCTCGGATTGGAAACTCAACCAATTCCATAGCATTCAATACGGAGCCAACCGAGTTCCCGCCGACAAAAAGAAGACGCCTGAGCAAATTATTTACCACAATCGAACTCAACACGCTTCACTCGACATCCAAAACCTCCTAAAAGAGGGAAACCCAGTCGGAATGATGGCGGACAGGCCGTCCAACTCTCGATACGAACTCGTTCCTTTTATGGGGAAGCTGCTTCCCATCGATGTCTCCCCTTTTCGGATCGCTTTAGCTCTAGATGTGCCCCTGATTTTTACCTTTGGGTTTAGAAAGGCATTTAAAAAGTATAGTTTTTACGCAAGTAGTCCCTACACCCTCGTGCTGACAGAAAAAGAGAAAGAACAAGAAATTTACGAAAGTGCTTCTCTATTCGCAAAATCGCTAGAAGCTCACGTCAAAGAGAACCCTTATCAATGGTTCAATTTCTTTCCGGTTTTTTCTTTCCCACCCGCTTGAGAAGATACGGGAGAGAGAGGAGATTTACCAAAACTAAAGTGTACACCCAAAAACTTGGCAACTGAGTCGGAACCTGGTTCCAGTACCATCGCCGCACCAGGATTTCGGCCGTCATAAAGACAAGACAAAAAAGACAAACGGAATAAAAAGCCTTCTTAAAGATCATAACCTGCTACCTTCACGCGGACTTTAAACTTCGGGTGGATAATTTCAAATGAATCGGGAATCTGATTCTCGTCTTTTTTTCCAACAGTGACTTTAGCCCCGTTGTCCAAAGTGATCTCTCCTTGGTCATTTTTCTGTACCAGAATTTTTTTCATCGAGACGTAAAAATCCTTAAATTGCCCCTCGTGTTTTTTCATCGGCTCGTAATAAATGGCGAGATCTATTTTTCCATTGTGGTCCACGATTTCAAACACAGTGCTTCCGAAATGCGATAGCCCAATGACTCGAATCTCATCGGCTTTTAGTTTTAAAATGCCTTCGAATTCATTTTCTTTGCCGTTGGCTTGAGTCAATGTCACCCGATGGCGATAAGTCCCATCCGGAAAAACCCGATTTGGATCCAAGGGTCCCGAGATCTTTTTCTGAATCGACGTACACGAAACTAAGAAGATACTGAGAGACCAAAAGAGATTTTTCATCGCTTTAACTTCCTTTTCAATTCGACCCTATCTGCAAGATAAGGAGGTTCGAGATCTTGCGCTTTTAACCAATACGTTTTTGCAAGTTTAAGATTCTTTTGTAATAACGCGTAGTCGCCTTGCAGCGCACTCAAATTCCAGTTCTCGATTCCGAGCGCATGGGCTTCATTTAGCTCCGATTTTAGAGAATCTATCTTCTCTTTCTCAAAAAGCATTTTGATTTTAGAAATCTTCTCATTCAAAAGAAAAACCTTTGCATAAATTTCGGGACTGACTTCGGGGTCGGCAGGAAGCGATTTCACTTTCACAATTTCTTTTTTCTGAAACGAAGCCTGGAGATCCACCCCCAAAAAGGGACCCGACAGCGAGGGACCCTGGCTCACGTAGAGAATATTGCGTTTCGAATTCCAAATCACAGAGTGTGTAGCAATTAATCCATCGATTGCGCCGCGATTGCCAAGATGCAGTTTTTTCTCTTTCACATTTGATTTGTCTCTTAAAATTGCAAGAACTGCCCGAACGCTTTCCGACTCGTTTAGGCGCGGAAGTTTTTTTAGTAGGTATTCCCCTCGCTCTTGTCGCGATTGCGAAGTCATTTCTTCTCTGCGAATGCGGTTAATTTTATCGTTCGCCCAAATTGGATCCACTAAATGGTTGGCAACCGCTGTAGCGGAATGATGCTCTAGTACTGCCACTCTTTTGGGAGACTTTTCAATTCTTAGAAATGAAGCAGACCGATTATCCGCCACGACGAAAATATCGGTGATAAACATTTCCGATTCTTCGATGATTTTTCGCGCTTCTTCTTTATTTGCAGCAAATTGCAACGCTTTGGCCAAAACCAGCGTTGAGGGAGTTCCCATTCGTTTAAAATCAGAAGTCCCTGCAGCGTTTAACGAAATATACACCCCTTTTTCGTTGACCCCTGTCACAGCCCCTACCATTCCCGCCCAGATGACGGATAGAAAGGCATACCCTTTTTCGGGGTAGGTCCACTTCATGATTTTTTCCTCGTCGAAAATGCGGCCGCCTTCGAAATCAAAATTTCGTCCTAAAATCCAACCGCTATTATAAGGCAACGCGATCACGGTACAACCAAAAGACTGAGGGTTCGCATCGACCATACTCTGACCGATTTCATGCAAGCCATGGTAGGCAATTTGTCGGGTATACGGATCGGCAAGAAAATTAAGGCCATCGGTGGTCGCCTTTGACACTCCCCACATTTCTTCCAGCATCGAACTCTCGAAATATTTTTCGACGCCCCAAAACCATCGCATCAAACCGAAAAAAAACACGCGCTGCAAAAATGCATTCGGGATGATTTTTTTTAACTCTTTTTG
Source organism: uncultured Bdellovibrionales bacterium (assembly GCA_937903155.1). Taxonomy (GTDB): domain Bacteria; phylum Bdellovibrionota; class FAC87; order UBA2466; family UBA2466; genus CALCZU01. Next base: position 44,621 of record CALCZU010000065.1, on the reverse strand, counting down.
AAGCGACATTTCCTCGATGAAAAGAAGATCCTTCGTTCTCTCTCCTGCAAAAAGTCCTCGTTCGACGGGGGATCCCGAAAGGATCAACTGGTGAATCCCGTGAACTTGCTTAGGGATAAACTTCTTATTTTCTAAAGAGTATTTTAAAGGGAGTTTGAGGTCGGGCGCTGTGGAAAGATGATACACCGTAACCACCCAAGTGCAGAGAAGAAGAAAAGCAAGCACCCCTCCCCTCATGGCTTTCTCCTGAGCCCAATCATCCCCGGAAGCGTAATATAAGATCCCACAAGCGTTCCAAGAATTCCTAAAGTCAGGGCCATCCCCAATTGAAAGAGCACTTGATGCTTACAAAAAATGAGTGGGAGAAATCCAAGTAGCGTTGTCAGGGCTGAAAAAAGAAGTCCCGTCGCTGTTCTATGAATTTCCTTTTCCTCTTTCAAAAATAGAAGGGCATCGATTGAAAAAACCGAGTAATCAACGCTCATTCCGAGAACCATAATAATCGCAATAAAGGTCATAAAACTAAACGGAAAAGAGAATAAAATTCCCGCCCAGGCAATCGCGCCACATCCCACTAAAAAAGGAACAAATCCACAGAGAGCTAAGTAGACGTTTCGATAATAAATAAAAAGATACGTAAAGATAAAGAAAAGCGACAAGGGGATCATCCAAGCGACTTCGGATCCCAAAATAGTCGAAAAGCTCGTCGTGAGTTCTTTAAGCGAAGTCGCTTCCGGAAATTGCTTTTTAACGAGAGAAACTTCTTCCGCAGAGTTGGGAAACCAAAGCGTGAGATAGTTATCCTGCGACCGCAACGAACGCAGATAGGCGGGAGCTTTCTGCAGTTGGATTCCGGCGCTTAATTTCTCACAACTCCATTTTTCAATGCCAGGGGCGAAGAGGATTTGTTCTTGGCGCGTTAGTTGTGAGGAGATATTCTGCGGTCCGCACTGCATTTTCTTCCAGGCCTCTAAAGATGCAAGCATTTTATCTTTTAAAGGAAGATAGATTCCGATTGTTTCAAGGGGGATGTTCTGCTTTCTCGCAAAATCCAAAAGTTGATGGCTTTCCTCTATCGCTTTATCCAGTCCGTGAGAGATTTGAAAAAGAGGCGGCTGTTTTACGACTTTAGGATAAAGCCAACGCGAAAATTCCTTCGTATTCGGGCTCTGAAAATCAAACTGATTGAATTCCAACGCAGGCTTCAATTTAAAAACCGCATAAACCAATCCTACCACGAGCAAAAGCGAGGCGATCAATGCCCTTCGATTTTGTTTTACCGGAATTTTAAATTCGGTCCCTTTGACGAACTTTCCAAGAAAGTTCCGCGAAAAGTAGAGAATCGAAAAAATATACAAGAATCCGAAGGCCGAAAAATACATTAACTCTTTCAAGAGCGGAATCTTCGTAAGTGAAATGACAAGCAAACAAATAAAGGTCGTTAGAAACCCGCTAAAATTACTTTTCCAAACTTGGGTCGAACGCGGATGAAAAGCCGCTTGAAGACCATAGTCGATCGTAAGCCCAATGATCCCAGGCCCAAAACAAAGAGTGAGGCCGTGAATACTCCCGAAAATGAAATCAATGGTGAGTGCTGCGAGCCCCGCCCCCAGAAGCACCGGAAAAAGAAGCCATGAGAGCTGTAATTGTCGAATCATTCCAAACATGACGATAAACGAAAGTAAGACGGCCATCCCTCCCCAAGAAACCAAGTTGAGGTCTTTTGAAATCTGTTCTTTATTTTCAATCGTAGAAGCGTGAGGCCCCATCATTACGATTCGACCATCTTTGAGCTTTTCGTTTAAAGCCTTTTGCAGTGGAATCAGTTTCTCACTTTCAGAAGTTGGAAACTTGGGCTGAACAGGGATAATCCCTCTAAAAGTTTTTTCGTCAAAAAAAACGCCCTGAACTCGTTCGAACGGCAAACTGAGACGGGATTTAAAAATACGGATCAATTCATTATAAGATTCTAATGGGTCGGTTCTGAGCACCGAGAAAATATCGGCCGGAAGTGGAAGCGACGCTTTTCCGAGAGCGGCCAGAAACTTCTGCTTTAAATTCTCCGGCGGCGGTTCTCTTAATGGGAGATCCCTTGCCCAATCCGAAATTAATGCGCTATAGGTTCCCGGAGTTTGTTCACATTCCACTCGTTGGAAGAGGGACGAACTTTTTAGCTGCAAACAAGTTTCATGCGCGAGCGCGAGGGATTTTTCTCTGGCATCTGATTCAGTAATGACAAATCCCCACCAAAAAGTTTCAAAGGACTTAAATAGTGTCATTTTCTCGCCGAGTTCTTTTGGAAAGAACTTCGATTCACTTTTTTCGATATTCAGAGAAAACGCGGAGGCGCCGAGCAAACTCCATAAAAGGAGAAAAAACACTCTATTCATGGGGAAAACTTAACCGTGGGTGTTTCGAATTCAATTTTAATTGAATCGCCCGACTTTTCTTCGATCGTTAATTCATTTACGTGTCCTTTGGGGTGCAGCTTAAAGACTAACGCTGCGAACACCGAATTTTCTAGCGACTTAGGTTCGCAACGAAAAATAGCCGGACTGATTTCTGAAATCGTGTACGAACGCAAGATTTCGGGAATATCCATACGCATCCAAGCCATCATACTTAAAAGCGCTTTTGAAACATTCGGATCGGTTTCTTTTCCAAGCGTCATCTCTTGCTTTTTTAAGTCCCCGCCTTCTCCCGAGAAAAGCGTGATGGTGTTCGAATGCAATCTCACTTCCGAATAGCTTGGTTTTTTAATCTTCCAAATCACATCTTCAGGGCGGGTTAAAACCATCTCCCCTTCCGATTTCAGTTCCATGCCTAAGCTTTTAATCGACTTCACTTGGTGAAACTGGGTCTTCAATTCTTTGATTTTTTGATAAAAACTGAGCTTCTCTCTGACTTCGCTTTCCGGGATGATGCGTTGCGACGCAATTAATGGAGAGCACAGTAAAAGAATGAAAATTCGAATCATACGAGGCCCGAAGAATACACTCTCGAGTTGAGAATGCCAAATCTGTAAGCTATAAGAATGGGACACATTTCTTTGGAGGATCCATGGCCCAATCGATCGCGCGAGAGCACTTGCAAAAAGATCTAGTCGACCTCATCTGGACTGCAGTGAATTTACGGCACAAAGATAAAGCGATTATGACAGAATCGACTTCACTCGTAGGAGAAGGCCTTGGACTGGACTCACTGGATGTTTTAGAAATCGCCGTCGCCCTCGAAAAAAAATACCAAATTAAAATCAGTGGCGCGGACGAAGGGAAGAAAGCCTTTTCAACTCTTGGAGCGCTCACCGATTACGTCGGCACGCAAACCGGCGGCTTTCAAACACAACCTTTGTGAACTCCGTTTATGTGAGTGGGCTCGGCGCCGTGAGTTGCGTGGGTGCGAACCGCGAAGAACTTTGGAAAAGTTGTCTCAATCAAAAATCCGGTATTGTTGACGGCCTTGGAAAAATTCCGCTAGCTGTCCGAGAAAAACTTTCAGTCCACCCTAAGCAAAATTCTCCGCTTGCCTACGCAACCTCCGCATGCCGTGAAGCCCTGTCTCAAGCAGATTGGAAAAATTTTAATTCTGATGACGGTTTTATCCTCGCAACAACAACCGCACTTGTCTCGACATGGGATGAACCCTTGATGCGTTTTTTTAAAGAAGAAATCTCTCAAGAAACACTGATGACCGATTTTAGAAACGAGAAGTTAGGGATTTTATTCGATCAAATCTGCGACGAAATCTCGTTTCACGGGCGACGTCAGCTTCTCACAACCGCCTGCTCGGCTGCGACTCATGCCCTCGGTCTCGCAACATTGTGGCTTAAAACAGGTCGAGTCAAACGTGTGCTCGTCATGGGGGTCGAAGTGATTTCGACTTTGACCATCTCAGGTTTTAAATCCTTTCAACTGCTTTCGGACGAAACTTGCAGACCCTTTAATCAAGGCCGAAAAGGAATTAATCTCTCCGATGGAGCTGCAGCTCTCTGTCTTGAAACCGAATCTACAAATGCCCTCGCCGAAGTCGCGGGCGTTGGATTTTCAACCGATGCTTATCACATGACAGCGCCACATCCCGAAGGCAAAGGCAGTTTACAAGCCATGCGATCGGCCATTCATATGGCGAGCATTCTACCGAGCGATATCTCCTGGGTGCACGCCCATGGGACGGGCTCCGAGCATAACGATCTTTCCGAAGGCATTGCGCTTGAAAGACTTTTCGAGGGGAAACCCGTTCCCGTGACATCGACCAAAGCGATTCACGGTCACTCGTTGGCGGCTTCGGGCGCACTCGAAAGTGTTTTATGCGTCCAAGCATTGCAAAATCAAACCGTTCTACCGACCTACGGACTCGAAAAAATCGATGAGCGTCTCAAAATTCAGATCGCAAACGAAGCAAAACTTTTGGAGATTCGATACGTTTTAAAAAACACACTCGGGTTCGGAGGAGCCAACGGAGCTCTCGTTTTCAAAAGAATCGAGAAGACCGCATGATTTACGTGATTGCAAAAGGGATTTATGAAAAGGAATCCTTGGAAAATCTCTTCTCTCAAGGTGAATTCAGACGCGCTACTCGCAACATGGGAATCGCTTACCTGTCGATGAAAAAATGCGTGGACACCGTCACTCTCCATTGGGAAAAAATTCAGTCCTCGTTAGGCGCGGTTCTCGGAACCAGTCACGGCGAACTCAATGCCACCGCGGAGTTTTTATCAGAACTGGCGATTTCGAACACGGCAAGGCCGCTGATTTTTCAATCGAGCCTCCACAATGCAACGCTCGGTTTTTTGGCGAAACAATTTGGAGTGACAGGCCCCACTCTGACTGTCAGTAATTTGGAGTATTCAGGAGAAGAAGCACTCGAAGCGGCCGAAACTCTCCTCCTTTCAAATACCATTTCATTTTGTCTAGTAACGTGTTGCGATTTAATCCCCGAAAAATTATCGGGTCCATTTTCGGACATGTATCCTCCCCAAAAAAACCTCAAAGAAGGGGCGGCGACGTTATTGCTTGCAAACGAGAAAGGAATTTCCGAAATTGAAGGTTTAGAGCCTATCGGAAACTTAGAAACCCTCCCTCCCAAAAGATTTTCTCAATACGATTCGGATTACATCGAATCGCTCGCACGTACTTTTTAAGGTATGGCACTCCATTTTCCTCTTCGAAAACTGTCGGTTGCTCGAAAAGAGATTTTTTTGACGTTCGACGATGGCCCAGACGAAGAGTTTACTCCCCAGGTCTTAGCCGTTTTAAAAGCGGCTTCAGCGCCGGCAACCTTTTTCTTAATTGCTGAAAAAGCCGCGAAAAATCTTGAGCTGACACAAAGAATCTTAAGTGAAGGGCATGCAATAGGGGATCACTCTCTCGATCATGATTACAAAAATTATTTTTTGAGCCGAGACAAAACGAAACAGTGGGTGCAACGTTCGCAGTCACTGCTCAAAGATCTCACCCATCGAACTCCCGTGGGATTTCGATCTCCTGCAGGAATTTGGACGCCTAAATTATCGTCTGTTTTAAAAGAATTAGAGATTCCCTGGATTCATTGGGACACCCGTTTTTACGACAGCATTCTTCCCTGGAAAAAATCCAGCGTCGACAGCTCACTGCGGCGTCTAACTCCCGGAAGCATTATCCTTTTGCATGACAGACAAAAACCTGCGAACCGAACTCAGTTTTTATCGACGCTTTCCTATTTCATCGAGAAAGCCCAAGCAAAGGGATTCAGTTTTCGAAAGATTGTGGACTCTAAACGAGACAAGAGGATAAAATGAGAGATCTCTCATGCACTCTATCCTCGCACAGTCGATTTTAACCCTCACCGCAGTCGTTTTTTTTCTATGGAAGGATTGGGTAGAATTGATTCCACTTTCGCTGACGATTCTGCTCAACTACTTCTGGGCAAGACTCATCTATCGCCTCCCCTTTCCCAATGCTCGTAAACTCGTTTTGTGGATTGGCATCGCACAAAACTTAAGCCTGCTCGTGGTCTATCGCCATCTCCAAATTTTACCCGACGAGGTGCAAACATTGCTCAGCCCTCGGACTTTCTTTTTGCACTACGCGGTTTCAATTTATATTTTCGAAGCTATCAGTATCCTCTTCGACGTTTATCGCAAAGAGGCCCATCCGCCTACAATGCTCGAATTTGGTTATTTCTATTCTTTTTTCCCACGATTCTTCGCCGGGCCGATCATCCGATTTCAACTTTTTGCGAATCAACTTGTCCAAAACCCTCGCTCCCAAATTAAAAACGGCCTCCGTCTCTTATTGCTGGGCCTTGCTCTGAATCTCCCTCTCGCCGAGGCCTTTCGGGTCTTTGCAGACTATGCCTTTGCGCCCAAAGCAGAAGTTTCGTTTTCTGAGGCGTGGATAGGTACCATCGCATTCCTTTTTCAAACTTACTTCACCTTCTCAGGCTATGCGCTCGTGGCAAGCGGAGTCGCACTCTGTTTCGGATTTCAGTATCCGGAAAATTTCCGAACGCCTTTACTTGCCACGTCCGTGACCGAGTTCTGGAATCGCTGGAACCTCACGTTAGGCAATTGGATCAAAGCTTATTTTTACCTCCCTTGGGCTCTCCATTTTAAAAATTCTAAATTTGCTTCGGGAGCTTTACTTTTTTCGACAATGGTTTTTATCGGCCTCTGGCATGGCCTCGAGCTGAAACACTTATGCTTTGGAATCTGGTTTGGAGCGTGGTTGATTTTTGAACAGGTCGACCGCTATCATGAAAAAATCCCACCGGTGTTAAAGGGCATTTTCACATTTTGTATTGTAGCGGTGGGATTTCAGTTTTTAGCCGTAAGAAATGTTGATCAAAGTATTCTTCTTTTAAATTCGCTTTTTGCACGCTTTGACGTCTTAAACATTAGTTTTGAACTGATACAATCTCATCCCTGGCACGGCATTTTGAGTGTCGTCGGAATCCTTTACACTTTTTTTCTCGAACCCAAAATGACTTTACGAAAAGGATAATCACCCTCTTCAGCCACCGAAGGGTCTCAAAAGGCTCCAACAACGCCGAGGCTTTGGTTCAACAATCGGAGCGAAGGGAGGTATCTGAATCGCAGTTTTAGCCGCTGCCGCAACCTTGTCCGGAATCTGAGCGCTCGCCTTTCTCAGCTCCTCAAAAGTGGAAAAAGGAATTTCTTTCTGGGTCTTAAGAAGAGCAACGAGCGCTCTTAAGTTGTTATTTCGAATCGCAAGTTCTTCGATTCCTAGCTTCGACGGATGACTGTCACGTTCTTCTTGCTCTCCGCGAGCAAGACGCGCTTCGAGATCCAATATACTGAGAGGCGCCGCCTCTTCTATCTGAAACAGACGGTAAAAGCGTCCGCGCTGCCGAAAAAAATTTACGGTTCGAACAAGCGGATTCTCATCTCCGTGCGTTTTATGAAACTGGATGAGCGAAGCAAAAACCGCACGCCCATTTTCATCCTGGTACAATCTCTGAAGCGTTTCGAATTTTTCGAGATTATTGTTCGTCGCATATAAAGCGTCGTAGCGTTCGAGTTCACCGATATTGCGTAAATAAAGCTCGGCCTCCTCCCGACTCACCCCACTGTTACGAAGGGCTTGAAGATATTCCTCCGGGGTCAGTCCCCAGACGCTTGACATTAAAATGAAGCCCACAAGCACCCAAAGACTCACTAATTTCAATTTCATAAAAATTTCCTTCCTATGAATGACTATGACGCTTCAGGTCTACACAGCGAATTAGCTGAATGCAATCAATAATTTACCCCGGGCTCGCAGCCATTACCACACAAGTAATGCGTGTTCTCGGAGATTCATTGACACTTTGCATCATTTCGTTTAGTTTGCCGCCTCCAAATCCGGCCCTCGGGCCATAACTTAAAGGACCTTTGAATGAAGAACTTAAGTATTCTTGCAATCGTAGCCCTTGCACTTGTTGCTTGTGGAAAAAAAGAAACCCCAGCCCCTGCTGCAGCTAGAGGCACCGTTCTCGGAAACGTCGCTCTCAGCAGCAAAATTCAAAAAGATTGGTCGCTCGAATCCGCAAACAATTGCGTTCAAGCAGTCCAATTAGCCAACAAGACGATGGTGGTTGAAATGACCGGAAGTGCTTGCCCAAAAAGCAACGCTCTCGTCGCGAAACCTTCTATCTCTTTAAACACCACTGATATTTCTGATAGCCTCGAACTTGATGTTCGCAAAAACAGCCAGTCCGCATTCATTGTTTCCAAAGGAAATAATGCGGTTGGTATTTTGATGTACCAAAAAGAAAAAGGCTACGTTCTTGCTCAGCTTTGCAATGAAGACGTCGTGAAAATGAATCAGTATTGCACTGTTGAATCCAAAGACAAAAAAGTGGTTTCCATCCAAAAAGATGTGAATGAAGTCGCAAAATTGAAAGCTGACGAAAGTTTAAGCAAACTTCAAATCGCTTCCTTCATTGCTGACGTAACCCGAGTTGAAGTCGCTTCTGACAGATTAGAAAAAGCGCTTTCTGAAGCCGAAGAAGCTCACATCCGAATCCAAGAAGAAACGGAACAATCTCACGCAAAAGCTCAAGCTGAAAAAGATGCGGTGATTGCAGGCCACGCAAAATCGATTGAAACTCTTACTGCTGAAAAACGTGTTTTAACGAACACCGAAGAAGGCTTAAAAGCTCAATTGATTGCAAAAGATCAAAAAGCTGCTGACGCAAAGATCGCGAGCGACAAACAAATCCAAGAGCTTACGAAAAAAGCCGCGGACGCCGCTAAAAAAGCAGAACTCGCTACTAAAGAAGCTGAAGAAGCCAATAAAAAAGCTAAAGAAGCTCTTAAAAAGGCAGAAGAAGCTACAAAGAAAAAGTAATCAATCAATAAACTGATTGATCCTTAAACTTATTTTAAAGACGGGGAACTAGAAATAGCTCCCCGTTTTTTTTTGCTCTGCGTTTCTGGCAATCCACGCCGTCGGTTGAACTCCCCTCAGCACATCAGTATGATTATAAATATGGCAAAAACCAAAAATCAGCGGCTCGTTCTGTCGGGAAGTCTAGAACCTCTTTTGAAGCTTCTTCCGCTCCTTTCTTCGATCCAAAATATCGAGTTGGTGGGGATTATCGCTGATTCCGACAAAGATCTGCCAGCGGCTCAAAAACAGATTTTTATTTCTTTCGACGCATTGACTTCTAAAGATCTCAAAGCACTCCAGGCGGACTGGCTTTTTAATTTCGATTTCCCTCATCGGTTTTCTTTAGAACTCCTCGACTTCTTTCGCGCCGGTGCGATGAATGCTCATCCCGGGCTTTTACCAAAATACGCAGGGGCCTTTCCTTACCAATGGGCACTCCGCAATGACGAAGCAGAGGCGGGTGCAACTTTGCATTGGATGACCGATGGAACCGACGGAGGAGCCATTGCGCTAGAGCAGACATTTCCGATCACCGACGACGACACCGGGTTAAGCGTGTACCAACAAACGATAGAAACAAGCGTTCAGCTCGTTCAAAATGCGCTTAATTTAATCTCAATGGGCGAAAAGCTTCCGATTATGCCGCAAGATAAATTTAAGCGACGATATTTTTACCCGGAAGACTCGAAATCTTGTGAAATCGACTGGAGTATTTCTGCTCGTAAAATTTTTAATTTTGTTCGCGCCGGAAACTTTGCGCCTCATTCGTCACCGAGCTACGTCGCTCAGACCCACCTTTTTCAAAAAACATTTCAAATCCGCAATTGCAGTCTAGGCGAAAGAGCCTTGGGACAAGCGGGAATGGTCAGCTCACTTAAAAACGGCACCCATATCGTTTGCGGCGACGGGTTTACCGTGATTTTGGGAACCGATACTCCAACTCCCCCACTCAAGGTGGGCGATATTTTAGGTTAACCTCTTAAGATTTGACACCTCGGTCACAAGTCATAAGAATGGCCCGAAATGACCTCTATCGATCCAAACTCCGACGACCCCAAGGCATTGCGCGAAGCCATTCTCGCTCTCGGGAAAAAATATTTCGCGGCCTCTCAAAAGCCGAAAGGTTTTATCCCTGGCACGACTTACCTTCCTGCGTCCGGAAAACTCTTGGGCGACGATGATCTCACTCATCTTTTAGATTCGAGTTTAGATCTCTGGTTAACCGCAGGGCGATACGCAAGCGAGTTTGAAAAAGTTCTTCCGAGTTATTTAGGGAGGAAAGCCGGCGCTCTTCTCGTGAATAGCGGTTCCAGTGCGAATCTGCTCGCGGTGAGTTCGTTGGGTTCGCCGCTTCTTAAAAATTCGAACCTAAAACCTTTAGAGAAGGGCGATGAAATCATCACGGTGGCAGCCGGATTTCCAACAACCGTGAATCCTATCCTACAAAACGGTTGGACGCCTGTTTTTGTCGATGTGGATCTGAAGACATTGAACGCAACACCCGAAAAAATTTTCTCGGCTAAAACGCCAAGAACTCGCGCCGTTGTTTTAGCGCACACTTTGGGAAACCCCTACCGCGCTGATTTGATTGCGGAGTGGTGCCAAAAAGAAAACCTCTATTTAGTTGAAGACTGTTGTGATGCTTTAGGTTCGACGATTCGCTCCCAGCCTGTCGGGTCTTTTTCGGAGTATGCGACTTTAAGTTTTTACCCCGCACATCACATTACGATGGGAGAAGGCGGTGCCGTCGTCTCAAAAGACGGGCGATTAAAAAGAGTCGCTGAAAGCTTAAGGGACTGGGGAAGAGATTGCTGGTGCGAACCCGGAAAGGACAATAGCTGCAATAAAAGATTTGGCTGGCAGCTTGGTTCACTCCCGCAAGGATACGATCACAAGTACACGTATTCTTCTTTGGGTTACAATTTAAAAGCCACTGACATGCAAGCGGCACTGGGTGTATCTCAGCTTAAAAAACTTCCAAGTTTTATCGAAAAACGTCGTGCCAATTGGAAGCGACTCTATGAGGGAATCCAATCTTCTCCGATTCTCAAAGAGAGAATCATTCCGGTGACAGCCACTGAAGAAACCGACCCCAGCTGGTTTGGTTTTCCGATGCACTGTACGGATGGAATCTTAAGAGAAAAAGTGACGTCCTACTTGGAAGAGAACAAAGTAGGAACCCGTCTGATTTTTGCAGGCAATCTCACGCGCCAACCCGCTTACGAGTCTCTCGAATACAAAACCGTCGGTGAATTAAAAAACACCGACGAGATCATGAAGAAAAGTTTTTGGATCGGAGTGCATCCCTCTTTGACGGCTCAACACACTCAATACATGCTTGAGCAACTCGAAAAAGCGGTCTCACGGTTGTAAAGAAAGCGGCGGGGCCCACGTGGGATTTGATTCGCGCACAGGGATCGCGTCTGCAGAAGGGCTCGAATGAAATGCCGTTGTTAACCAAGGCGCTTCCCCCGTTTGCCAAAGATTTTCAAGATAAACTTTGTCTCGCAAGGTATCCATCGGATGCCAAAAACCGTTGTGTTTAAACATCATCAACTCGTTTGCGGCGGCGAGCCTTTCAAGAGGCGTTTTCTCTAAGATACAAGACGAATCGGTTGAAAGATAATCCCGAAATCCGGATCTAAAAAAGAAAAAGCCGCCATTAATGGTGTCTTTAATCTCATCTGGCTTTTCGATGAAGCCCGCGACTTTTCCACTCGGTTCGAGTTCTAGGACGCCGAAGCGCCCTTGAAGATTCACACCAAGGACGGTTCCAATTTTTTCGTGAGAGAGATGAAACGCAAGCTCGTCTTTAAAATTTACATCGCAAAGGCCGTCGCCGTAGGTCAAAGCAAAGCTATCGATTTTCTGCACTTGCGAAATACAATCGTATGCTCTCGCCACCCGTCCCCCGGTCATGCACTCTTTGCCGGTATCAATGACTCGAACCCGCCATTTTTCTTGGGTCACACTTCGACCGAACGCGGTCGGAAGTTCGGAGGCGTTTTGCCGGTGATCAATCATCAAGTGATTCATCCGAAATTCATAATTTAAAAAAAACTGTTTAATCTCCCACGATCGATAGCCTGCGCAGATCACAAAGTCGTTAAAGCCTTGGCGATAATAAGACCGCATAATGTGAACCAAAACCGGAATTTCTCCGATTTCGATCATGGGCTTGGGTTTTGTTCCGGTTTCTTCCGAAATCCGGGTGCCCAATCCCCCGGCTAAAATAAAAACTGGAATCGAGTGGGAATTCATTGTGCCCCTTTTCTCAAGGAAGTGAAGACGGCGCAAGTTCTTTCATCTATTACGCATCGAGTCACTTGACTGTCTTAGCCCTATCTTCAATACTCCGGGGCTTGGAAACCACACCCCCACTGCCATTTGAACCGAAGCTGTCGCCTCAGGTTCCGTCGATCCGAAGCCTGTTGCCGGCAGTCAGCCTTTTTTCGAGTGTGACCGTTTTCACGCTCGTTTTTGGTGTGCTCTCCAGCAAAATTATCGCCATCACGTTAGGCACCGAAGGCATGGGCCAGATGGGCATATTTCGATCGCTGGGGACGACCGTGTCCGGCGTTTTAGCGTTGGGCTTTGCAACCGTTTTCATGCAAGAAGTATCGATTGATAAATCCGCTTCAAAACAAAATGAGGTTCTAGCAGCAAGCTTTACACTGGCGCTGCTTCAAGCCCTTGCTCTGCTTTTTATCGGAATCTTTTTTACAAAACCGCTCGCGACTTGGCTGATTCAACCCTCAGCGACGGTTCAAGACTTAATCCACCTTCGAGTGGTGCTCGCGATGTCTTGGGTGCTCATCCAAATTCAAAACACCATCGCGATTTTACGCGGGCTTGGCGACATTAAATCTCTTTCACGCACCCAAGTACTCATTTCAGTTACTACCCTTGCGTTGATGTTTCCTCTGGTAAAATTAGGAAGTTTAGGATTAGCGCTCAATGTCGGTGCGGCAAGCCTTATCGCGTTCCTTTTTTCGCTCTTCTATCTTCTTAAAAAAAATCCGATTGTCTTAAACCGTGATTTTTTAATTTTGGGTTATCACAGTCTTCGTAAAACCTCTCGGACGAGTCTGATTGTCACCTGGCAAACGATCGCGGTTTCGGGCGGATTTTTAGCATTTCAAACTCTGATTCAAAAATCCTCAAGCCTCGACTTTTTAGGAAACTTTGCCGCGGCCTATATGATTTTGGATACCTCTACCAACGTTTTAATGGCTTCTGTGCGAGGGTATTTTCTCCCACAATTCGGCGACATTGCGAATGAAACGCACAAACCTCTTCTGCTTGGAAAGATGATTGAGCTCTTACTTCTCCTCGCGACATTTGGGATTGTTTGTATTTGTCTGTTTTGTCCTTTGGTCATTAAACTTCTTTTCTCAAAACAGTTTGAAACGGCCCCTACGATTCTTGTAGTTCTGAGCGCGTCGCTGTTAGGGGCCGTCTATTCGTGGTCTTACAATACTTTGCTCATGCATAAAAAAGAAACGGCGCTTTTCACAATCGCCGATACAGTTCATATGGGAAGCTTGATCCTGGGAACCTATCTCTCGTATTATTTTCATTGGCATTCTCTCACACCAATATTTTTTTACACGCTCGCTTCTTTCTTAAGTGTCCTTCTATATATCTCTGTGTCAGTTCGTAAATTTGGAAAGGCCTACTTACCCGCTTCGTCATTTAGCGTGGCTCTGCAGTGTTTTGGAATTGTCACGATCGCAGTTCTTGGATTTTTCGAAGCCTCTTGGCCGTTAAAAACCCTTTCTCTCATCGCTATCATCACGCTCGGGGCGTATCGCTCCGTTTTTCGAGAGAAAAGAATTGCCGTAAAAACATCTTAGTAATTCCTCAAAATAAATCGGTGCCACCACATGGGTCCGACTTTGACTGGAGGAAGGCTCACAGCGTTTAAAAGAGTGCGGCAGTTTCTCGGAACGTACGCTCCCGGAGCTTCTTCTAAAACTTTTTTCTTCAGCGCTAAGGGAAGTGTCGTCGATTTTTTAAGAATTTGTTTGAGCTGGTCCGAGTCGAGTTTTCCCTGAATCGACAGGTCATGCGCGATCGAATGTAATATGTCACTGTGTCGATATAAGATTTGATCGACTACATTTTGAAGCCCATGAAATGCCTTATCGTAGTCCCCCTGAGACTCAATCAGTAATTTATAAAATGGATGCTCTTGAGCATCCTCGGAAAGAATCGCACTGAAGGGAATCGGTCCTGTGCGAGAATCCGCGGGAGACAACTGCCGCCCCGCCCACTGCCTGACGATTTCTTCTTGAATCAGTCTCACTTCTTTTTTAGCCGTATTGAGATCGCCGGTTTCGACTTCCGCAACTGGACTTTCTGGAACTCCGATTTTTTCGCCCGTGGGACCCGCAAGATAAACCGCCACGCGAGAGGCCAGATGTCCATACAGTGCTTCATTCGGCGGTTGCCACATGCGATGATCGGCCGGCAAATTTCCTGCGAGATCTCGAGTCACATAGTTTGGCAGGTTTCCATAAAAGAAGAGGGCCACCACAACGTGTGCAGCTTGATGATAAAGTTCTTTTACCGTTTTATAGTCAATTCCTTTTAACGCTTCCGTTTGTGCTAACGCCGGAGGAAGATATATTTTCAGATCATAAAACGAAGTTTCCTTCTTTCCTTCGACCAGAAGCGCTTTCAACTTTCCTTCTTTGGCGTCGTACACCACGCGAATTTTGGCGGTGCCGCCAGGCGATCCCGTTCTGGCAAGGATTTCAGCAAACTGCTTTGGCAACTGAACCACAAACTCGCCTAATTGCTTTGGAAGAAAACCTGCAATCGAGCGAAATCCTTCCGCAGGGTTAACGGCATGGTTTTCAACCATATCTACAATCGAACTTCCGATTTCCACTCGAGCTGAAAGCCCACGGGTTTTGATCACCGCTTCAAGATTTTTCGCGACCTTCGAAAGTTCATTCTCAATAAACTGGCGATTTTCAGAGTTACTCGCAGGATTAATAACGTGAATTGAGCTCAACTCTAATCGTTTAAAAAGAGGGGTTCCTTTTCCGATTTTTCTTTCCAAATAGGGCTGAAGACGCGTTTCGGTAAGACGGATGAAATGCTCTCGGAAAATATCGCCATTCACCGCTATCCCGCGAGCGGCAGCTTCTCTTTTTGCAAGGTCAATCGCTTCCTCATTGTAGTCAGGATTAAAAATGAAAACGTAGATCATCTTTTTACCTACACGCGCTTGTTTCCATTTTCCTTCGGCATAGTTTGATTGCCACCGTGCCAAAGTCTCAATAGGGCGTTCGGTAAACTTTTGCAGAATATCAATACTGGTCAGATTTTCTGAGGGCCCTAGAATGGCACGGTGGCTCTGGTTTTTGTAAAGCTTTTGAATGAGTGAAATAGCGGAATGTAACGTGGCCTCACTGGGATTTGCGCTGGAAGCGTCAACTTTTCCCGATGAGTTTTTCGCAGGATATTCTAAAGTAATCGCAAGTTTTTCTAATGCCTCAAGGACAGGACCGGGGTCTGCGAGTCTTCTAGGATCTACTTTCCCATTTCCTAGCAACTGCTCCAGCACCACTTCACTCTGAATTCGGGTATCGGCTTCGGTTCGAAGCTTACCGGGATCCGCTCCTTCACGAACCGCCTTAGTTAGGTCGACCGCGCTTTTCGAGGGAACAACCTTCTCTCGATCCATCAGCTTTTGAAACTCTTCGATCAGCACCACTCCCGGTTTTTCTGTTCTCGCATCTGAAGAGGTCATCTCCATGATTTCGTCTGTGGGAATATGAGTCGCCAGATCCTGAAGCGTAATCGTCGTGGAGGCCAGATTAAACAGACGGATAATCTCTTGGAAAAGACGCGACTTCCCTTTGCCATTCGGACCGGGAACAAGAAACACAGCGGGTTTATCAAGGCCCTCATCAGAAGTGTAAACCCCGTAAAGAGCTGAGATAAAAGTTTGGATCAAAGCTCTGTCACTGCTGTAATGTTTAAATAAATGCTCTTTAATCCTATCCATTCGGTCTACGAGTGAGTCGTATTCCAAAGTGCTGACAAGCGGCTCGTTCAGAGTCTCCGGAGGCCTCGCAACCATCGCGGGTTTTGGCAAACGATCCATTCTAGGAACAACGAGCGGGGGTACCACAACAATGGGCGGTGGAGGAGTAACAGTCGATAATTTCGGAGGAGCGGCGGGAGGAAGGAACTCCACTTCGTCTGGAAACGGATCGACCACAGGGTTTTGGGGAACAAAGGGTGGCGGGACGATTTCGACCTCCGGGGTTCGCGGCGCAGAGGCATTGCGGGATTTTGCCCTACGAAAAAAATTGACCATCGCTTGATTAGAAACGGGAGCTGGGTGAGAAATAGACGGCGTTGGGGGAGGTGCTGTTGGAGGGCCCGGAACATAAGTTCTTTGCACACCCGCCGGTACTTCACTCTCCGGCACCGCTACGGTTTCCACAGTTCCATAGACCGTTCTCCATTGAACTAGAACCATCCGCTCTCCAGCCCTGAGAATTGAACTGAGAGAAAAACAAGCAAAGCTAAAAACTATAAAGATGCGCAGCATCAAACCGCTATATCTGAGCCTCCATCCTCTGGCTAGCATAAATCTTTCAGACGCGGTATTTTAATATATCCCCAACATTTTCAGATAGATGACAAAAATGAAATCGGTTTTAGACAGCCCTTTGATTAAAAATTTTTCGGAAGTGACGAAAAGAGAACTTTTCGCGGAGGTCCCCGATGAATGGTTTCTATTTTTCAGCGACGTGAAGAATTCGACTGAAGCGATTCGCTCAGGCAATTATAAATCTGTGAATGTGGTCGGAGCTTCCTCAATTATGGCGACATTGAATGCGGTCGCGGGCGGAGAGATTGCCTATGTCTTTGGAGGCGATGGGGCGACGTTTTTGATTCCGCCTCAACATCGAGCGAAAGTCGAACGAGCATTGCGCGCCAGCCACACACTCGCCCAGGAAAAATTTAATCTTCAACTTCGAATCGGTCGGGTCCCCGTTTCGGATCTAAAAAAACAAGGATTTGATCTCCAACTGGCTCGTCTTCAGAGTACTGGCCGTTCGCCCCAATACGTTTTCTCGGGCACGGCACTTCTCGAAGCGGAACGTTGGGTGAAGAGCCCCGCAACCGACAATAGCTACTTAGTGAATGAAGAAGGAGATATCGCCGACGCCGATTTCACAGGACTCGAATGCCGATGGCAGCCGATTCCAAGTCAGAACGGAGAGATTGTGACAATCTTGGTTCATTCGCAGGTAGCGAGTGCGGGGACACCTGTACTCTACAGCACCGTCATCGACGCCGTGAATAGAATCTACGGCGAAGCTGCTCCGATCCAGGTAAGGCAATTAAAAGTTGCAAAGCAATTCCGACAATACGAGGCGGAAGCTAAAGTCCGATCGAAAGCCTTGTGGGCTTATCAATTCACCACGTTTTTAATCACAAACGTAGGGGTTACCGTTCTCGAAATGTTAAAAAGCAAATTCTGGAGCAAGTACAAACAAGATGTGGTCAGTCAAACCGATCACAGAAAGTTCGACGGCACCCTTCGAATGGTTCTCGATGGCAATTCGTCCCAACGCCGCGAGCTCGAGTCTTTTTTGGAATCGTTTCGAATCAAAGGCGCACTCGTCTATGGGATCCATGCCTCACCCTCTGCACTGATGACCTGCTTGGTTTCTAATCGACAAGACGATCACCTGCACTTTTTAGACGGTTCGTCCGGCGGATACGTTGAGGCCGCGATTCAGATGAAGGAACAACTGAAGACGGCTCATTGATTCGGGAGAATACTAAACCGGCTGAGTGCATTTGAGGCGCCTTGCGGATACATCATATTAGATCCTGCGAGTCCCATCGGGGTGAACTTCAGATCGCGCATTTTCTGTTGTGTGGCGGAGCTGAGAATGGAATCAAAAACGATTCCCCACATCGAATTATTTTCAAAGCTGGGTCCTTCGACGTCGACGAGGATGTAGGATCCGCCGTCAGCGCTGAGTCGCATCAGCTTATCGAAACCTTTCGTGCCGACACTCATTGTATCAACGAGCTGTTGAATAATGTGGCCGTCTTCTCCGTGGTCAATTTCCCCCGACTTAATCAGGGTGCTGGGGCGGGAGGAATCTAAAACATATTTTCCCACTTTTTTTTTCCCATCATAGAGCCCTTGATTGAAAGCCTTGGAAGAAGTGGATGTCAGAATGGCCAACTCACGTCCTAAATCCTCCGCCATACTTTTCGCTGCTTTTTGAAAGGCCATTCGTGTTTTAGGATCTGAGGGAGAAAGCTTTTCGGAAGTATTTAACGGCAGATTCAGCTCTTTAAGCGTTCTCACTTCCAGCTCCGCAATCACTCGAGCTAAATGTGCTGGATTAAATCTCCCGTTAATGACCTCTAAGATCAAATTCATTTCATCGGGCGGAATTGTTTGATATTTGCTGTTAAAACCTTTTTTAAATCTGTGGGCACGTTGTTCGATTTCCTCTTTCGACTCTGCCGAGTTTTGCATCCATTCTGTAAGCTTTGGCTTGAGCTCATCCGTTCTTTTCTTCACGGCATGGCTAAACTCTTCGCTTTTATTGAGTGTAAGCGCTTTTTCTACTGCGGGAACGATCGCCTTTTCCGCAGGAAGCGCAATCTTCGGACGGACCGGAATGACCGGGACAATTACTGGAACGGCAGCGGGTTTTGTAGCAAGGCGTGCAAAAAGGCAACGGCGCAAAAAATCTTTCGCCATCAAGTCCGAGCTTTGAAAAAAGAGGAGAACGACTAATAGGCGAAGCATACTCATCATTATACCTTAAGTGACCACGGAAGACATCGACGATACCTTCCAGCTTGGAGATGTGATAAAGGCATACGATGCGGCTGCGCTTTTTCATTTTTGTAGCGATTATTTTTTCAGCTGTTCCGCGAGTGTCGATCTCGGATGAAAACCCGTACGATTTTAATTATTCGTTTGATAATGATTACCCATTTTCTGTCCTCAACGACGATAGGGCGTACTCAGGAGGACAACGTCTTTCTTTGATTCGAACCACGGACCGCCTACCAATCGTTTTCCGTTTTTTGGAGTGGTTTACTTCTAACTCCTCTCAATTCAACTCAGGGTTTGCGCTAGGGCAGCAACTGTACACCCCCGACGATATTTCAAGGCGTGACCCAATAGAGGACGATGAACCCTATGCAGCCTACCTCTCAGGATCGTTCTTAAGCTATCTTAGAAATGAAAATACTTTGCATTTATTTCAAGTAGAGCTCGGAGTCGTGGGTCCCTTGGCACTGGGCGAAAATATTCAAAACGCAATCCATCGCTTTATCGGATATCGAATTGCGGAAGGTTGGGACAATCAACTGAAAACAGAACCGATTCTTAATCTTTTTTATCAGCAGAAGCGTACTTTTTGGGCACTCAAAGATGCAAAAGGTGTTTCGCTGAGCGACTTCGTCCCCAATGCCGCAATCGCCGCGGGTAATCTTTACGTGTATGGACAAGTGGGAGCGCAGTTTCGTTTGGGCTATGGTCTTTCCGATGACTTCGGCCCTACGATGACCACTCCAATGAGCGCCGAACCCTTCGTTCCCGAACAGCGGCAACCGTGGGAGGCATACGGTTTTTTAGCCGCCGACTTCCGATATATGGTTCGAAATCTTTTCCTAGATGGAAATACATTTCAAACCGGCCCTCGAATCGACAAACGCGCTTTAGTCTACGACCTCGA
Source organism: uncultured Bdellovibrionales bacterium (assembly GCA_937903155.1). Lineage (GTDB taxonomy): Bacteria > Bdellovibrionota > FAC87 > UBA2466 > UBA2466 > CALCZU01. The sequence continues at coordinate 25,006 of CALCZU010000065.1, read as the reverse complement.
TTTTGGATTCCTATTCCGATATCAAGCTTTCCGAATCGCCTGGCGACAAGTTCTTCGCAGCCAAGAATTCCAATCCAATCTAAAAACCCACGGCTTCGGATCGGTCTTAATTTCTTACACGCATAATTTTTAATAGGAATAGGACCCAGAGAATAGAGAAATTGAAAAATAGAGGAAAAATTTCGCACTCTTAATATGCTTTTTCCCGGCCTATTCTCTATTTTCAATTTCTCTATTCTCTAAATTTCGCGAAGCGAAATTTTTGGGCCGTCCCGGGCTCGAACCGGGGGCCCGCTGATTAAGAGTCAACTGCTCTACCAACTGAGCTAACGGCCCATACGAAGGAGTTGTCTTACCAAGCTCAATCTCAATCTGCAAGCATTTGCCAATCAGTGGTGGTGTAACTTGCAATGATCCGAATGTTTGTGGAATTGCGACGGCTCAAGCTGCAAAGTCACATGCTCGATTTTAAACTTTTCTCTCAAAAGATTTTCTAACTCTTTCAAAACCTGTGCAGAATTTGCGGTTTCTTTAATGACGACATGAGCGCTGAGCGATGGAACTCCGCTCGTGACAGTCCAAACATGAAGGTCGTGCAAATCTTCCACGTTCTCGTGATTCTTAATACTTTGGCGAATTTCGTCCAAACTTAAACCCGCTGGAACACCCTCGAGAAGAATATTGAAACATTCCGAAAGAAGTTTCCATGCCCCGTAAATAATCAAAATACTAATCACCGCTGACAAAATCGGATCCGCTTTCGTCCATCCCCATTGCCAAACCAAAAATCCGGCGCCAATCGCGGCGATTGAACCTAAGAGGTCCGTTAGAATATGCAGGCGGACACTTTTAATATTTACGTGATCGTGATCGCCGTGGAGGACTTTTAAACAGACGAGATTCACAAGGAGTCCACCGACCGCGACGACTGTCATCATCGTTCCCTTGACCTCATATTCGGAATGTAGACGGGTCCAGGCTTCGTAACAAATCCAAAGCGAAAGCGCGAAAAGGGTCGCACCGTTCACCGTCGCCGCCAAAATTTCCGCGCGGTGATAACCAAATGTTTTCGCCGAGGTCGGAGGGCGTTTTGCGACCCAAGTCGCAAACAGGCTCAGAGCGATCGAGGCACCGTCAATGGCCATATGACCGGCATCGGCGATGAGAGCAAGCGATCCGCTGTAAATTCCGCCGACAATTTCCGCAAACATATACCCGATCGTCAAAAGCAAAACCCACCAAAGTTTTTTCTGATTGTTTTCGTGAGGGTGAGAGTGGCTATGAGAATGGGAGTGCGAATGATCGTGCATTCAGGGCCTCTATTTCTTCAATGGCATTTGGAAAAATGGCAGCTCTATCTTCTCACCTTGGAGCTTTTTTTGAAGCGCTATTTCGAAGTCTAAAATTGCATCTTGCAGCGCGTCGACATCAATCGTGTGACTTGCTGACACTCCCTTTTTCAGATAATTCAGTGCCCCTGCCATTAATTTTCGAGTGCCTCTCCAATTCTCATTTCCCGCATGATGCATTGCAACAGCGGTCTGAATAAGTCCTTGAATAAAGGGATGGTAAGCTCCTTGCGCTGTGTGCCATAGCTCCTCCCAAACCTCGTGGGCTTCGAAGAATTCTCCTCGATTAAAGTGTTCAAGGCCTTTGGTAAAGAGTTCCGGGTCAGACATTTTCTTAACTTATCCAAGTTTAACGCAGGTGTCATGAAGGGACTTTGCCAATCTGTCACTGTTTGTGGTGCGTCATCGTCTTTTAGTTGACAGCGGATCTAACCCATCGCATGAAAACCGTAAGATAGGACACCACACCGTGCGTAAAAGTAGGTTTTTTTCGCTGGCGTATTCGTTGCAGTATTAGGGGACGGATTCGTGTCTTCAAAATTCTTATGGCTTTCAAAGACTTTTTCAAAAAATTTAAAAAAGAGGAAGGACCCATCGCAAGTACGGGCCCCCTCCCTACAAAATCTCGCGCTCAGCGCGCGATCACGACTTTGCGAAAAAGCGTTCCCAAAAACCTTCCCCGCAACCTAAAAAATATCCGGGTCAAAAATATTAAACCCGAGACAATCGTCGAGCATTCCCACCTTTTAAATTGGGGCCTCATCATTTTAACGGTCCTTCTCGCAAGCGCTGCCTCGTCACGAATTATTGCCCTTTTTATTCGACCCGTTTACACCCCCCTGCCGACCAAACGCGCGGTCGTTCAATCGCATTCGGTAACCCCACCCGAAGATTTTACAGTGATTGAAAAGAGAAATATTTTTGACGTCGAAAATAGAATTCCGGATCCCCTCGATCAAGGACTGCTAGACTGTTTTGCTCAAGCAAAAGCTTCGACCTCAGGAATGCAGCTTCTCGCAACGATTGTGATGGGAAATGAAAGCCTTTCCGTCGCACTTCTTCAAGACTCCGGAAGCAATAAATTCGCAGTTCGAAAAGACGAAACGTTTCTGGATAGATATCAAGCCCTCAAGGTCGAGAGAAAAAAATTCTGTTACATGGTTAAAGCAACTCAGGAGATGGAGTATGTCGAGATTCCTGACGAAGGTGGGGAAATCGGTGGCAATCTCACCAATTCGAGTGGCGGCGGAATCATGCCTAAGAGTGAAACAACTTTTGAAATTAAGCAGACTTACCTCGACAATCAGTTAAAAGATCTCAATACTGTTTTGCAGACAGCGAAAGCAGTGCCCTTCACCGATTCCAGCGGACATATGAAGGGGTTTTTAATGCAATCGATTGATCCGGAATCTCCTTTTTCCCAGTTGGGCTTAAGACAAGGCGATGTTCTTGCGGGTGTGAATGACATCGTTCTAGACAATGCTGGAAAAGGCCTCGAAGCGTTCCAACGATTAAGAAGTTCCAACAAAATTGAACTCAAAATCATGCGAGGGGGTCAGGAGATGACGCTTTCGTACGACGTAAAAATGTAAAGGCGATTTATGAAAAGCTCAAAATTGAAACTTTTTTCACTCACGGCCTTTCTCTTGTGCCAAATCGCTGCCGCAGAACCTGGCGATGGAAATCCTTTCGGCAGTCCGAATATGCCTCCCGGTTCCGAATACCAGGAAGATGATTTTATGGATTCAGGAAGTAATCCCTGGGGAAACAATAATAATACTGCTCGCCCGGAAATCCCACCTCCGGTCAATAATCCCCCTGCTGCAGCGCAAGCCCCCTCTCAACGACTGGGCACCACTCCGCATGCCGCCCAAACTCCACCTCAAAACACCGTCACTCAGAATGCCAATAAGCAGGCAGGAATCGGCAGCGCAAAAGCATCTCCGAAACTCGCAGATTATTTGGATTTAGATTCCTCTATTAAAGGATTAGAAGTTAAAAACTTTGATCTGCCAGACAAGGACATTAAAGACGTTGTTACACTCATCAGTAAATGGACCGGTAAAAACTTTATTTTAGATTCAAAAGTCAGAGGCAAAATCACGGTCATCGGCCCCGCGCAAGTGACGTTGCAAGAAGCTTATCAGGCTTTTCTCTCCGCTCTCGAAGCCAACAGTCTCACTACAGTGCAATCCGGAAAATATATTCGAATTATCGAAGCCTCTGAAGCTCGACGTGCTCCGGTCAAAACTTACTCCGGCGAATTCGCTCCTCGAGACGATCAATTTATCACGCGTATTTTCCAATTGAAGTTTATCAACGCGGATGAAGTGCAAAAAGAATTTAGAGATCTCGTCACCCGCCAAGGAAAACTCTTCGCGTACGAACCTACGAACTCAATCATCATCACGGATACAGGTTCTAACATTCAAAGAATCAAAGATATTTTAGATTCTCTCGATGTGAAATCTTTCGAAACGAATCTACAGATCTTAAAAATTAAAAACACATCCGCTAAAGCCGTCTCCGACATGCTGGGCGAAATTTACGGTGATGACAAATCAAAAGGTGGCGCAACGCGATCGTTTAGAAAAAGTACGTTTGAAAGAATGCGCGGCGGTGGCGTGATCACCAAAATTATTCCCGATGAAACGACGAACAGCTTACTCGTTCTCGCAAATCAATCTGGCTTCTCACAGCTAAAACTTTTAGTCGAACGACTCGACACCAAAGGGTCGAACCAAGGAAAAATCCGCGTTTATTATTGCGAATATGCAAAGGCGGAAGATTTGGCGTCGACACTTTCCTCGCTTGCAGGCGGCGGATCTGCAAAATCAAAAAGCAGCAGCAGCCGTTCCAGTGGAACGACTTCGACTCCAGGCTCTACGGCTCCTACCGGATCCAGTGGGCCGGTCACAGCCGAACTCGAAGGCGGTGTAAAAATCACGGCCGATCCTTCGACAAACGCCTTAGTCGTTACCGCAAGCTCTGCAGACTATGCGACACTTAAAAAAGTAATCAAAAAATTAGATATTCCAAGACTGCAAGTCTATGTCGAGACGGCAATCTTGGAAATTTCAGTCGGCGATAAGACAAAACTTGGAACTAACTTAGCCGCGGGCGCTCCCGGGAGAGGCTTCGCAGGTGGATTTATCGGCGATTCAGAAACTTTAACAAAGACTTTAACCTCTGGATTTCCTTCGGACGGAGCGACTATTCCTATCTTTGCAGGTCCTTCTTTCGGTGCAAAAGCACTCGTTGGTAACACCCTCACCGATATCACCGTCAACTCCTTCATGGGACTCATTAATCTAATCACCTCGACGGTGAGTTCGTCCATTCTATCGACTCCGCAAATTCTCGCGCTGGACAATGAAAAAGCAGAATTTAAAGTCTTGGACGAAATTCCAGTTCAATCAACCTTCACAAATAGCACCGCTTCCAACGGAGCTACGGGAACAGTCGAAACGAAAAAAATCGGGATCACTTTAAAAATTACGCCTCATGTGAATGCAGCTTCGGGCTCCATCCGACTCGACATCGAACAAAAAGTCGACACGACCAAACCGACCACTTCCGTGCCTGCCGCTCTTAAGGATTACCAAGTTGCAACGACGTCTCGAGAAACAAATACTTCAGCCGTCATCAAAGACGGCAACTACATTATGCTTGGCGGTTTGATGAGCGATAAAGTGGAAGAAACCATCACCAAGGTTCCGTTACTCGGAGATATTCCGGTATTAGGTTGGTTATTTAAATCAAAGACCACCACTGTCGGAAAAACCAATCTCGTGATCCTGATGAGACCTAAAATTATTCGCTCGGCCATTCAAAGTTCGGCGCTCATCAAAGAAAAAATGGAAAAACGCGATGGATTTGTTGAAAAACAAAATGGGGGAGAAGAGCCACACCCTGAAGACGTTGCAGAAATCAAACAAACTCTCAAAAACCAGGAAGAAAATGCAAAGCTCGAGCATGACTTTGATTATCGCAACAATAACGATGAAGACACGCTCGATGAGACACCGGATCCAAAACAAGCTCCAAAGAATCCGGTAAAATCGGAAGCCCGTCCCCTTCTCGAAACTCCTCCAAAAGAAGCAAGTCCAAAGTCAGCAGATGCGGGTACGACGTCCAATTCTGAAGAAGGTAAAACTAAGGAATAGACCATGGAAAGCAATCAAAATACAGCGACTGAAAGCGCAACAAAAGCTCTCGTTAAAAAAGCGCTGAAACAGGATTCCAAAATCGGTCAGATTCTTTTGTCTCAGACTTCTCTCACCGAAGAGCAGCTAAAAGACGCTCTCGATATCCAGCGCGACAAGGGCGGAAAAATCGGCGAGATCCTCGTCAATCGAAAATTTTTACAGCCTCAAGAGATCATGATTGCCTTGAGTCTTCAGATGGGGATTCCCTATTTAAAAGAAATCGATATCTCCCAAATCAATCCCGAATGGGTTCGTGACATCCCGATCACTTACGCTCGTCAATTTGAAGTTTTGCCTGTGACCCTCGACGAGCGCGCCGTAACAATCGTAATTTCAGACCCTTTTAACCTTCAATGTCTCGACGATTTAAAAGTCATTTTTCAAAAAGAAATCAAACCCGTTCTTTGCGAATCCAAAGTCGTTCTAGACGCCATTAACCGCGTTTACGAAAGAGTACGACAAGATATTAGCGATCATATCGCAACGGGGGATTCTGAATTTGAGTATGATTTAGAAGAGCCGGTCGACCTTTTAGAGTCTTCTGAAAACGACGCTCCAATTATCAAATTTGTGAATAACTTGCTCTTCCGAGCAATTAAAGACAAAGCATCCGATATTCATATCGAGCCGTATGAAAAGGAAATGGTCGTTCGTTTTCGAATTGACGGTGTTCTTTACGATGTTTCTCGTCTTCAAAAAAGTCTCCATGCGGGGATCTCGTCCCGTATCAAGCTCATGGGCGAACTCGATATCGCCGAAAAACGCTTACCGCAGGACGGAAGAATCAAAATTAAGATTGCCGGAAAAGACGTCGACCTACGACTCTCGGTCATTCCGACATCGCACGGCGAACGCCTAGTTTTACGTATTTTAGATAAAAGTAGCGTCCGTTTGGATTTAACGGATCTAGGATTTGATTCCGAAACGATTAAAACGATCAGCCAGTTGATCCATAAAAAACACGGAATCATTCTTGTCACGGGTCCTACGGGAAGTGGAAAAACCACTTCGCTCTACGCCTGTATTACGCGAATCAATTCTATCGACAGAAATATTATTACCGTCGAGGATCCCGTCGAATACGATCTCAAAGGAATTGGTCAAATCCAGGCCAACCCCAAAATCGGTCTAACTTTCGCATCTGGATTAAGAGCGATTTTACGTCAAGATCCAGACGTCATCATGGTGGGAGAAATCCGAGATAAAGAAACCGCAGAAATTGCGATTCAAGCTTCGCTCACGGGTCACTTAGTCTTTGCAACGATTCATACCAACGATGCCCCCGGTGCGGTGACTCGTCTTGTGGATATGGGAGTCGAACCTTTTCTAGTTTCTTCTTCTCTTCTCGCCGTTCTCGCTCAACGTTTGATGAGAAAAGTTTGTACCAAATGCGTTGAGTATTACGTCCCTACTAAAGTGGAGATGGACAATTTAGGCCTCGAAGAAAACGTCTTCAAAGGAAAGAAGATTGCCAAAGCCAAAGGTTGTCACGAATGCAGCGGTACGGGTTACAAAGGCCGAATGGTAGTGCACGAGCTCATGATTTTGGACGATGAACTTCGCGCATTGATCATGCAAAAAGTAGATGCCTCCATCATTAAGAAAGAAGCGGTCCGAAAAGGAATGATTTCCCTGCGACTCAACGGAATCTTGCAAGTGGAAGAAGGCGTCACAACGCCCGTTGAATTGGTCGCAGTCACTCAAGAATAGGGTTTTGGAGATATTGAATGCCATTGTTTGATTACAAAGGAGTGGGCCCCGGTGGAAAAGCCGCCAAGGGAACAATTGATTCCGACTCCTCTAAGACTGCGCGCACCAAGCTTAAGACAAAGGGAATCTTTGTCAGCGAGATCAAAGAACGCGTCGAAAAAAAGGGGAAAGCCACGGGCTTTGCCGCGGCCACTAGTCAAAAAGTCAGTCTAAAAAATCTCACCCTCATGATCCGACAGCTCGCCACGATGATCAAGGCGAGAATTCCGCTCGACGAAGCGCTTGAAGCGACGGTTGAGCAAACAGACGATCCAAAAATCAAAGGCGTCTTAGCGCAAGTAAAAACGAGCGTGAACGAAGGAAAATCTCTCGCCGATAGTTGCCGGATGTTTCCGAGAGTTTTCGATACAATTTTTTGTTCGATGATCCAAGTGGGAGAGTCGAGCGGTAATTTGGATCTCGTTTTGGTTCGTCTTGCCGACTTTACCGAGAAGCAACTCGAAATGCGCAACAAAATCGTCGGAGCAATGGCTTATCCTGCCTTCATGGCAGTGGCAGGCTCCGCGATTACCATGTTTCTCTTTGCCTTTGCGGTTCCAAAAATTACCGAAGTTTTCGAAGGTTCGAATGCTCCGATGCCGGCACTTACCGTTGCCATGATCGCCATCAGTCATTTTATGTCCCAACAGTGGTACATCATGATCATTGCGGTCGTCGGGGGCTTTTTCTTTTTCAAATGGTATACAAGCACCGCAAAGGGACGAGAATGGTGGGATACCATCTCTTTAAAACTCCCCCTCTTCGGTAAATTAAAGCGAATGATTGCGGTCTCACGTTTCGCCAGGACGATGAGCACGATGATCGGAAGCGGCGTTCAGCTTCTCGAAGCTATCGACATCGTAAAAGAAGTTGTCGACAATACCGTGATTCGCAAAGCGCTTATTCAAGCTCGAGCGAGCATTAGCGAAGGCCATTCGATTGCCGGTCCCTTAAGAGCCAGTGGCCAATTCCCTCCGATGCTCACCCATATGATCGCCGTAGGTGAAAAAACCGGGGAGCTCGAAGAGATGCTGAATATCGTCTCAAACGCCTACGATACCCAAGTAGATACCGCAATCCAGTCGATGACAAGGTTACTGGAACCGCTTATGATTACCGTTATGGGCGGAATTATTGCGCTCGTGGCATTCTCTATTTTTATGCCGTTGTTGGAACTCAACAACTTGGCAGGAGGGCCGTAAAATTACAGCTAGTAGAGGGAAAAATGAAATTAAAAAATAAAAAAGATAAAAAGAATAATAAAGGCTTCACCCTAGTTGAAATCATGATCGTGTTGGCTCTGGTCACCATGCTTGCAGGTTTTGCAGGTGTGAAATTGATGGGAAAATTAAAGCAGGGCCGAAGAGATGGTGCAAAAATCGAAATCGCACAGTTCCAGCAAGCGCTCGATTCTTACTTTCTCCAATTTAATATGTATCCCGACACAAACCAAGGTTTACAGGCTCTGATCTCAAAACCTTCAGGAGGCAAAGTTCCCGAAAATTATCCCGATGGCGGTTTCTACGGGAAGAAAGAGATTCCAAAAGATCCTTTTGGAAATCCTTATAATTATGAGTGCAATGATAACCAACATTACAAAATTTGGTCAAACGGACCTGATTTACAGCCAGGTACTGACGACGACGTTATTGTCGAAAACATGTAAAAAACCCCTGAAGAAGAACTCAGGGTTTACTTTACTTGAGATCCTCATCGTTTTATCGCTCATTGTGATGGTACTGGCAGTCGGTGTACCGGCTGTCAGTAAACTCACCCACCAAAAACTCAACACCACTTCACGACAATTCGTTGGAATCCTCAAATCGATCCGAAGCGATGCCATCTTACTCAATGGCATCTACCGACTCGGAGTCGATTTTGAAAAACAAACTTGGTGGGTTGAATCCCAGAACAAGTTTACGCTTCTTAGAAACGAAGCCGACCCCAAATTCGATCCCAAAAAGAAACCTGATAAAAAAGAGCAAGCATCCAACTTCAAGCTCGTTCCAAAGTTTTCCAAAAAACCTAACGATGTCCCATCGGGAGTAAAATTCGAAGGAATTTTTACGGAACGTTCGGGTCAAATGGCTCAAGGAACGGGATATATCTATTTCTTCCCGAATGGATACAACGAAGCCGCCATTCTCTACATGAACCGTGACGGCTCCACAAGCGATCCCTATTCGCTCGTGATTCAAGCGACCACCGGCAAAATCGAAATTTATAAAAAGAAAGTGACAAGCTTCGACGCAAACCAATGAAAACGCATTCCTCAAAATCAGGATTTACGTTAGTCGAAGTGCTCTTCGCGATTCTCATTTTTGTGATCGCAGCCGTTGCTGCAGCAGATTTGACCCGCGGAAGTGTGCGATCGACACGTGAAGGAAAAGAAGTCTCCGTCGCCACCTGGCTGTTACAGAATGTCATGACAGAACTCGAAACAAAGATTGAAACCGAAGGATTTGACAAAGGTTGTGACAAAAAAAGGGAAGGAAAATTCGAAGCACCCTTTGATAAGTATGTCTGGACTGCAACCTGCAACGATATTGATTTCAATGTATCGGCCGCTGCCAGTAAGCTAAACGAAAAAGACGAAGAGCAGAGCCAAACCACCGAAGACATGATTCAAAAAATCGTTTTAAAGTCTGCAAGCGATTATCTCACCAAATCGATTCGAGAAGTTCATGTCGTTGTGAAATGGAAACAGGGAACCATTGACCGAACCGTCGATGCCACGACTCATGTTGCCGTCTACAACCAACCCTTCACAATCCAAGGAATTCCTCAAGGCCTTCCAGCAGGAGGGAAACCCTGACCATGAAAACGATCTCCGGATTCACGCTGATTGAAGTCATGATCGCTCTGACGCTTTTTTGCGTTATTGCGTTGGGGACCGCACGAGAAATTTCTCTGATCCGAAATACAAAAGACGCCATTTTTCAAGAGTCTGAGATTTATAACGGTCTCAGAGCCGCAACCAATATTATGAGAAGTGATCTCCAGCAATCTTTTCACGTCCTTTTTGATGATTTAGGAGACGACGCGCAGATAGCTATGGGAAAAAGCACCCCCATCGCTCGCACTCTCTTCGATGGTCGTAAAAAAGAAATCATTTTCACTTCTTTAAGCCACCGCATTTATTTCGAGGGAAAAAAAGAGTCTGAACAGACGGAAATCTCCTACTTCTTGAAATCCCGCGGAAACAGCTCAGCACTCATGAAAAGAGAGGGCGAACGGATTGACGACGACCTTTACGAAGGAGGGACGATTTCCACTCTGCTTGAAAATGTCAGCTCACTCGAGTTTCAGTATTGGGATGATAAAAACTCTAAATGGCAAGATGACTGGAATTCAGATGCAGGAGCCACACGCGACCGTTTCCCTTTAGCCGTCAAAATTAAAGCGACGCTCATCGACCCCAGAGGAAAAAGCTTAAAACTAGAAACAGCGTTCAAAGTAGGATTTCCAAACAACGAACCTTTCATGGCAAACTTTTAAATGAGAAACCTGACGTCAAAAATCAATTTGGGGGCAACGCAAGAAACCGGGCCCGTCCGGCGTAACGCCAGTGAAGCCGGAGCCGCACTCCTCACTGTTTTGATAGCACTCATGATCATTAGTTTGATGACGCTTGAATTGAAGTATTCTGCGATGCTGGAGCGAAAACTTGCGTACAATGATCTGAATCAAGTCCAAGCCTATTACCTCGCAAAAGCGGGAGTTCGGATGGGTCTACTGAGAGTCGCAATGTACGGACGTGCCAAACGCGATCCCGCTGTAAAAAGTTTAGGGGCAAATCTGCCACTCGATCGCTATTTGGATATGATCTGGAGTCTTCCGCTGCCTCCTTTCCCTCCACCTAAAGATAAAAACCAGCTTTCAAAGTTAGGAAAAGCAGACAAAGACGCAGCCGAAAAGATTTTAGAAGAAACGAAGATTTCCCAGGGAAGATTCAGTCACGTGATTTCCAGTGAATCCTCTAAGGTGAATTTAAATTTTCTGGATCTCCATTATCTTCCGCAGAACTTACAAAACCAACCCGTGAAGTTTCGAGATGAGACAAACCCCAACCTCGTTCAATTCACAGGACTTTCTCTGATTAATATCATGGAAGATCTGATTAAACAGTCGGATAACCCAAACGACGAATTCGGAAATCTCAAGCCTGAAGAAGTGGTCATGAATATTCTGGAGTGGGTAAACTCCGCCAACATGAACCCCAATAAAAACACCGCCTCGGCTTCCTTTTACGAACAACAAAAGCCCCCCTACAAAATCAAACGCGGGCATTTTTTCACGGTCGACGAGCTAAAGCTGGTCGCGGGAATCGACAGCCACCTCTTCGAACTTTTAAGACCCCACATCACGGTTTATTCAGACGACGGAAAAATTAATCTGAACAATGCGAGTAATAAGATCCTGCGCGCCATCTATCCTGATTTTAGCGAAGATGATCTCAAAAAAATCGGAGAAGAAAAAGCAAAACGGGGATCCTGGACGACCGAAAAAGAGTTCGTCGACTACGTCACCCGAGATTTAAATCGAAATGGCTTTTCCCGACTCTATCCTGACGAAAAAAACTATCCTTTTACAGTCGGAACGCGCAGTTTTGTCATCGAATCGTTGGGCGTGATTCAACGCGGGTCTACCGAAATCCAAAAACTCATTAAGGTTGCAGTGTCGCTCCAGGCTGGAAAAGGCGCGAGCGTTGATCCCACGATTGTGGATCAACCCACCTGTGATAGTAAACCGGGTAAGTTCTGGTATCGGGTCGAAGGAAGATGCCGCAATAAGCCCACAACCGAATCTCAATGTGTTAAAATTTTGGCAGGTTCGTGGAGACCTGGACAAAGTAGGCCGAATCAATCCTGCTGTGTCATCAATAATCAGGGGGAAATTTGCCCAGACCAAAAAACGACGTCAGCGCCAGAGGAACCCAGTCAGATGAAAGTCATGTCTTGGTCGGAAACATAAGGTGAATTTATGAAAATCTTAGGAATCGAATACGGAAGTTGGAGCGTCAAAGCAGTCGAAATCGAATCTCGATGGCGCAAGTTCGAAGTCATCGACTTTCATGAAGTTCGGCTACCACTCAAGATGGAAAACCCATCCCTCAATTACAAACAAGCCACCGACCAGCTTCTGGCTCGACTTCCTGCGGTCCCTGAAAAAATCGTAACGAGTCTTCCCATGTCTCAGACCTCGTTGCGTTTTCTCCAGCTCCCTATCAAAAATCGCAAAAAAGTCGAACAAATGTATCGTTTCGAGTTAGAAGATGCAGTTCCGTTCAAACTCGATGAGGCTATTTTGGAACATTGGGTGGTGAAGCAAAGAACCGGAAGCCTTGTGTTCGCGGCAATCGCTCCTGAGAATTTAGTCAAACAGCATCTCCTCTGGTTAAAATCACTGGGAATTGATCCCGATTGGCTCACGTTTGATTCACAAGGTCTCATCAATCTCTTTTTGATGGCCCAGGCCACTAAGACGCCTGACGTAGAAAAACCGGTAGGACCCCAACTTTTGCTCGATATCGGGCACCAAAAAACGAACCTCTGCATTATCGAACAAAATGAAATCAAGCTTGTGCGAAGTATTCCGTGGGGTGGACAAACTTTGAACAACGCACTTGCCGTCTCTCAAAGCATGAGTCTTGAAGATGCCGAGAAATTTAAAATCGAAACACTCGATATTCTGTCGGATAATCCCGCGCAAGAAGAACCCCGACAGGCGATTCGACAATGCTTTCAATCTTTCACAGCCGATCTCACTCATAGCCTCGTTTCATTCCGCAATACTTATAAACAGGAAGTCACCGGAATCACCTTAACCGGCGGAACGTCCAAACTGAAAGGCATCAAAGCGCTTTTTGAAAATGCCTTCGAAATTCCCGTCTCAAATTTCAATGCCTTTGATACGATCCCTGTAAAAGAAGAACTTAAAAAAGCGGACATCAGCCGATTCACTGAGTGTTGGGGAAGAAGCATCGTCTTCGCCCGAAAGGCACCGATTCTTTTCAACTTCCGAAGTGGCGTGGCCTCCAAACAAACTTCGTTCAATGAAGTTTCAACGGTTTTCTCAAATCCAGCGGTCGTAAAACTCGCCCAGTACGCAGCCGGACTCGCAGCAATTCTGTTCATCCACGTCAATATCGCTTCGTATTTGTCCGACCGAGAACTTGCAGCCAGCAATGAAGAACTACGAAAGGTTTTCAAGGACACATTCCGATCCGTTCCTTCAAGAACCTCACAGGCCCTTTTAGCCAACCCAGATGATCTTAAAAAATTCATCGATCAGAAAAATGCGGAGCTCGAAAAGAAAATCAAGATGGCATCGAAAACGGATATCCCCGCGTTGTCGATTATCAAATCGGTTTCAAATGCATTTCCCGCAACGGTTCGGGTCGACGTAAACACCCTTCTTTTTGACGATCGCTCTTTTACGCTCGAAGGCGTTCTTTACGAGGGGACACTGGATGAAGTGACCACCCATTTAAAAAATATCCCGCAGTTTAATGAGGTCCAACTCGAACAACAGGGGCAGCGTTTTACTTACAAGGGAAAGATTGCGAGGAGATAGCCGTGGATAACGTCACAAAAATTAAAGATTGGATCAACGAACACGCTCCGATGCTCAATAGTCTTTACCGCAATAAGTATGTGGGAATGACTTATGACCGCTTCGCGAGCCTTCCGCCAAAAAAGCAGAAAAGTGTTCTTTACGGCGGATTAGGTGCTATCGCCGGAATCGTCGTCGTGTACCTCCTGGCTTCTTACTATTCGCTGTGGTCTCTCTCCCACCGATCGGTTGAGTACCGCTCGATGGCAAATATTCTGCTTCAATACCAAAAACACCGCAGAGATAAATCCCAACAGATTAAAAGCATTTCTAAAAACCTCCAACTTGCAAACCCCGGAGCTTTGAAACAGCATCTCACGGATATCGGAAGAACTGCTTCGATTGCTCCCCGAGCAATCTCCGTCGATGAAAAAGGTGAAAACGCTGGAAAAGAAGACGGTGTCAAACCCGGAAGTGATGTGAAAATAAAATACGCCTCGGTGACTTTGCAAAGAGTGAATCTCACGCAAATTATGAACTATCTTAAAAACACCGAGTTCGGTCAGTACACATTGGGAGTGTCCTCGTTACGCATTCAAAACGATGACAAAGTTCGTGGGCTCATGAAAGCTGAGCTAACCGTCATGGCCTATATTTTTGAAGTAGAGGAGAGATAATGACAAAACCCAAAGCGTCCACTGTTGCGATTTCGTTCGTCATCTTTCTTTTCACACTGATTTTCTTTTTCCCATTTAACAATTTGCGGGGCTACGTCTTCAGTCAGATCTTTGTAAAAACAGGCATTCTGATTGTCGCAGACGATATGTCGCTCACGTTTTTCGGTTGGCCAGGGCTGATTTTATACAACGTAAACGTGACTCTGCCTGTAGGAACCAGCGAGATTGAACTTGCGAGTGAAAAGTTAACCTTCAAAATCGGCCTCGCGGGACTTTTTCCTCCGGTCCCTTCAGTGTCGCTCAATTTAAAAAACTTAAAAAAGGGCGGAAATCTTTACGTCGATGTCAGCCAAAAAGCCAATGCCGCAAAAGTGTATATCGAAGCCTCTGACGTCAACCTCGCGCAAATCGCCGTCCCCGGTCTCGGAGAAAACATCCCCGGAATTGTTGGCGCCGACGGAAAATTTGAGATTAACAACGCAGACTTTTCAAAATCGACAGGCTCCCTCGAAATCAAAGGCAAAGACCTTAAAGTCCCCCATCAAGTGGTCGGATCTCAAGCCCAAGGTTTCTCATTTGATATTCCCGCAATGACAGTCGACAAATTTAATATGGGATTAAACATCAAGAACGGAAACCTCGAGTTCACCAACGTAAACTTAGGAACTCCGCAAACGGATCTCAGAGCCACGGTCACAGGAGATCTAAAACTCGGACAAAGATTCGAGCAGTCCTTTTTAAATTTAACGTTAAAATTGCAACTTTCGAATAAAATTCTGCAAGATCCTCAGGCAAAAACGTTCACGTCATTTTTAGAAGGCTACACTTTAAAAACACCGGGTGAGTACGGAATGAAATGGTTTGCAAGTATTCAAGAGCTCTCAGGAATGTCTTACAAAATTCTACCCGAAAAGCTCCCGCTTCAATAAAATATTTATTTAGTCTCGATGATGAGGGGCGCCCCTCGATTCAGATTTCCAAATGCCCAGGGACATTGAGGGTGACCTAAGTTTCGCTTGGTCTCAGTCGCGGTCAGAATACTTATTCCCAAGGCTCTCCTCGCATCTGCAGACAGGACACTTCTACTAGAGTTCGTAAAATCAGAATGCCCAGCGGAAGTCGTCAGAATCACAGCACCCACTTCATCGATTTTCTGATCTGCCACGGGAAGCATCCCATCGCTATCATGTCCAGTGAGACGCTTTAATACTCTCCACAGCGTCTGGTCTTTCTGCGGATACAACATTAAATCTTGTTCTTCTATCGAGGAAACCATCCAATGCGTTTTATCCGTAATGAAGGGAATGGCTTTCTGGCTTTCGACCAGAAGTTCATCGATACTCTTATTTCGCTCGTCCTCACTCAAACTATGAAAACCTTTCGGAAAAAGCCTCTTCGGTGCGTTTCTTGCGACGAATAAAATCCGTTTAGCCATGGCAACATCCGCATCTGAGAGCCCCTTCAAAAGAGTCCAATCGAAATTTTTCGCTTCAGCGACTGTAGCGAGCTTGCTTCCTTTGACAGCACTTTGAAGAAGAAACATATCATCGACTTTTTCTTCAATAAAATCAGGGTGAGACAAAGCCAACTCTAAAACTTCGGCGGAGCCTTTACTATGAGCGATAAGAACAAATTTCCCGTCCATCTTTCGGAGTCGTTCAAAAATAGCCTTAGCCCCTTGGTCGATCGCATTACTCGAAGACGGCTTGATAAGATGAAGGCGTCCCGAAGGAACTCCCATCCGCTCTATCGCATCCATCTGGTCCTGAAAATAGCTCGTCTCCAAAATCGAAAGAAATCCCGTGATAAACACAAAGTGAATATTCTCATCATAGATTCTGGAGTTGTTCGGAAGGGAACGGTGAGGAACGAATCGTCCCTGATTCGCTCGAAAATCGCGTTCAAAAAGCGCTCTCAATAGTTGGGGATCGGCAGCCCGTAGTAAGTCGCCACCACAAAAAACCCCGAAAAAAAGGATGAAATAAATTTGGGAACGAAGGTACTTCATACATCATCCGGCCCAGCCAGACTGAACTAAATTAGTGGTAATTAACAGCACAGTAAAGGTTATTCCACTGTCTGATTTCTCTTGGCTTTTCAATGCTTTAGGTCGCGCCGAACCATTGTTTTGCCTATTTAACTTTTTCGACTTGGAATCTTCGTCCCTTGATTTTCCCAGCCTTAAGTCGGGTTACGACTTCATTCGAGACTTCGCGGCTAACAGCCACATATGTGAAATTGTCCAAGATTTCGATTTTACCCACCTGGTCCGCTTTGCAGCCACCTTCGCCAGTCAGGGCCCCCAAGATATCGGTAGGACGGACTTTCTGTTTGCGGCCCCCTCCGATGTAGAGCGTTTCCATCTTATTTTCCCGAATTTCCTGCGGCTCGGAGCTCAAATCCCACTTCAATTTCTGAAAGGTTCTCTTTGTATAATTCTCAACCGTTTTCACTTTTGCCGATTCCATCGGTTTAAAAAAGGAAACAGCAAGTCCAGGTTTGCCTATCCGACCAGTTCGTCCGATTCGATGAACATAGACTTCCGGGTCCGAAGGAAGATCATAATTTATGACCATTTCCACGCCACTGACATCAATTCCCCGAGCAGCCACATCGGTCGCCACTAAAATCCGAGCGGTTTGATTTCTAAATTTTGCCATCACCCGCACGCGATCGGGTTGCTCCATATCCCCATGGAGTTTTTCAGCCGAAAGTCGTTTCGTTCTAAGCCCCTGATAAAGTTCATCCACCGCAATTTTCGTATTGCAGAAAATGATCGCCGACTCCGGAGGATGAGCCTGAACATAGGACAGAAGAGTCTCCATTTTCTGCTCATAGGAAGTTTCATAAAAACGTTCTTCAATCGCAGGCGCTTCCAAAGCCTTCGCAATAATTCGCACCGGATCTTTTTGGTAGCGCTTACTCAAACCTTCAATGGTAGGAGGGAAGGTGGCAGAAAACAAAACGGTCTGACGGTTCTGGGGAACATGTTTTAAGATTTCCTCAATATCATCGCGAAACCCCATGTCCAGCATGCGATCGGCCTCATCCAAAACAACCGTTTTAATATTTGCAAAATCAACGGTTTGCCGCTGAAGATGGTCCAGGATTCGCCCAGGCGTTCCCACGACAATGTGAACTCCATGTTCAATCGATCGCATCTGCGCCCGAAACGGATTTCCCCCAAGCAATGGAACAATAAAAAGATTCGGCTGATATCTCCCCAGCCGGCGCATTTGTTCCGCAACCTGTAGACCAAGTTCACGGGTAGGACAAAGTACAAGCGCCTGAAGGATCCGTGTCTTCGTTTGAATCTTCTCCAGAATCGGGATCGAAAAAGCCGCCGTCTTTCCACTTCCGGTTTGGGCTTGTCCGATCACATCTTTCCCCTCTAGGAGAAGGCCAATCGAATCTTGTTGAATCGGCGTCAGTTGGGCATAGCCGATATCTTTTAAGACTTTGCACAGTCCAGGGGAAAGCCCCAATGTGTTAATAAATTCCGAAGACACTCTAAAACTCTCTTTTTCTTAATTTTCGCTCTTATTCGGACGCTGAGGATACTTTAGCTTTACGATAAAAAGTGCAGTGAAAATCACCCACCAAATAGCCCACAGAGCATAGTGTTGGTAATCGTATTCCGCCTGCCGAAAAGTTTGTTTGATCTGAAAAACAAGTTCACCCGTCGGCGGTAATTTCGAAAGGACTTTAAACCACGGACTGTCATCGACCACAGTTCCGCTAAATGCGGCCACTCTCGAAAACACCCCACTTGCCTGAGTGACAAAGAAGTAAAAAATTCCAATAAAAAAACTGGGCAAAGCCCCGAAGGAAAGCGAACAAAACGCAAGCCCCATCATAATGGAATTAAAAGCCAAAAGTTCCAGCAACAAGGTCACAAGCAGTGAAGCCCACGGAAAAGTCTGGCTCGCAAATTCTTTCCACCCAAAAGCCATTCCAAAGGTGACCCACATGATCCCCGTTTCTGCCAAAATCAAAGCTGTGAGGAGAACCGCATACGAAAGCGGATACTTCCATTTCGAAACAGGCATCGTACAGGTCAGAAGCGCGCGACGCCCGGTATGCAGATAAGGCACCATCCAAATCCCATAAATCGCCGCCACAAAAATCCCAATGAAAAGATGAATATAGACCGCTCCAAAAAGCGCCTCTTTCACTCCTAGAACGGAAGCAGTCCCTTGATTAATGAACTTCAATCCATTCACAAGTTTTAATGAAAGGTAATGAAGCGCTAAAGAAAACGTGATGACGATTAGAAGAAGGCGACTTCTCAAAGCATGCAAAAAATTCTGTGAAATGAGACTAAGCACCGGCTTCTCCCACCTTTTTAGCAAACGCATTTTCAACCGAACCAAATTCCGCCGCCGCTTTGGCCACCGTTTCCGAATACAAAAGCTTCCCCTTGTGCAAAATCACCAGATCCGTACAAGACTTTTCAATTTCTGAGAGAATATGCGAACTATAAACGATACTTTTTCCCTTTTCCCGGTACTGAATGAGTCGCTCTCTCAACTTAATCATAAACATGGGGTCTAGACCGTTCAAAGGCTCATCCAAAATCAAGAGATCGGGATTCCCAAGCATGGCTTGAGCAATCAAAACGCGACGTTTCTGACCCTTCGAACAATTTCGAATCGCTTTCTTCGGATCCAACTCAAAAAATTTCAAAGACTCTTCCACTTCGTGTTTCCGAGAGGTGGAATCTTTAATTCGAAGAGAAGCCACATATCTTAAATATTCTTGGGTTGTCAGATATTCTGGAGGGTCCGCATCCTCCGGAGCAAAACCCAATCGAGTAAAAACTTTTAAATTTCCAGGACGCTGACCGAAGACTTCAATATTTCCCTGATACTTCATCAAACCCAAGAGTGCTTTTAAGGTGCTCGTTTTGCCAGCCCCATTCGCGCCGATCAGTCCGAGACTCGATCCCGCTTCAAGTTTCAAAGAAACTCCATCGACCGCCACCTGGCTGCGATATTTCACAATTAAATCTTTAATTTCGAACAAAGACACAAATCTCTTTTCTATTAACGGATCAAAAAAAGGAGGGTATATCACTCTGATGTCCCAGACAATTGCTAACTGCGTTAACACCCTCGGCGTAGATATTGGCGGCACGCTGATCAAAAGCGTCGCTCTCTCGGGAGATCATAAAGTCGTTTTGGATTACAAGTGCCCTTCAAACGCTTCGCAGGGACCCGAAGCGGTCCGAAAAGCGATCTCTGAGACCGTAAAATTTTTCCATTCCCAATCCGTTTCCTTTAAAAAAATCGGAGTCGGATGCGCAGGCTCGGTCGACACCGAAAGAGGCGTCGTCCGAAATTCTCCAAACTTTGCCCAGTGGACAAATGTCCCATTAGGAGAATGGGTACAAACAGATTACGGCGTCCCTACAACGGTTGAAAACGATGCAAACTGTGCCGCGATCGCCGAATGGAAACTGTCTTTTTCCCATTTAAAAAATATCGCCCTACTTACGTTGGGAACGGGAATGGGAGGAGGCTTAGTTTTAAACGGCCAACTCTTCCGCGGCTCCACAGGTTCGGGAGCTGAGCTAGGACATCTGACCATTCATTCAAACGGAATTTTATGCCCTTGCGGAAATACAGGCTGTTTTGAAAGATATTGTTCCGCTTCAGCGCTCAAAAAGAACTTCCCTCACGTTTCATCCAAAGATTTATTTGAAAACGTCCAAGGAAATCCAGAGTACAAAAAAGCCGTCGACGAATTCGTCCATCATTTGAAGGTTGGAATCACAAGTCTCGCCAACGTCTTCGACCCGGACGTTCTTTTACTCGGCGGAGCCATTTCAAAAGGCATCACCCCCCACCTTGAACACATTCGCTCTTGGGTAAAAGAACACGCGTTCCCAGCCCCCGCAGCTCATATGAAGATAGAACTCACAAAACACGACAACTGGAGTGGCGCCATTGGAGCTGCACTCCTAACAACTCAATTAGCGTAGCTTTCCACTTAAGAAATTATTGAATAGCAGTTCCGAAGCGAGACCATCGAACTTTATGAAGTGTGCCCCATTCTGCATTCTGATCGAGCGACAACCAAACCATCAAAGCTTTCCCTTTGATATTCTCTCGAGGCACAAATCCCCAAGAACGACTGTCGTAAGAGTCGTCGCGATTATCCCCCATCATAAAAAACTGCCCCTCAGGGACTTCTAGGTTCAAATTCGAAATCGAATAGTCACTTTCCCCACGACTATAACGAACGAAGTGAGTCACATCCCCCAACTTTTCTCTAAAAAATTCTCCCGAAGGTTCCTTCTCACCCGTCAGTTTAGCAACTTCTATCAGATCTGTGACAGGTTCACGTTCTAGGGGTTTGCCATTGATAATGACAGTTCGCCCCTTAATTTCAATTTTATCGCCAGGAAGGCCCACCAAACGCTTCACATAGTGTAAGGATTCGTCTTTCGGGAAAAGAAAAACGATTACATCCCCTCGATGAGGATTCCCAGTTTTTAAAAACTCAAGTTTTGTAAATGGAACGCTTAATCCGAAAGCGAATTTCGAAACAAAAATATGATCCCCAATGTTGAGGGAAGGGACCATGCTACTACTTGGAATTTTGAAGGGTTCGACAATAAAGGAACGAACAACAACGACTGCTAAAACGCACCAAATAAGTGCCTTAGTTAAATCATTCCGTCCCTGAACTTGTTCAGAAAGAGAATTTTCAGTTCGTGTATCGGTATTTTCAGGCATAAAACAAAAAAATAACCCAGACAGAGTCAACAGTATACAACTCTCTGTCTGGGTTAATTAATAAAGGGGCATCGTGCTACTTTCCCAGGCAGTTTCCCGCCAAGTATCATCACCGATGAGCGGCTTGACTTCTGTGTTCGGAATGGGAACAGGTATTTCCCGCTCTCTATAGACACCCCAAGGTGTCCCCTGTTTTTCAGTGGAATGAAAAACAGAGATTAAATTTTCGACAATGCATAGAAGAATGCGTGAATTCTTTTCAAGACAGATTAGTGAGATAATAATAAGTTAAGCCTCACGGCCAATTAGTACCGGTTAGCTAAATACATTACTGCACTTACACACCCGGCCTATCAATCTCGTAGTCTTCGAGCGGCCTACAGGGGACTTGCGTCCCAGTGAAATCTATTCTTAAGGTCGGCTTCCCACTTAGATTCTTTCAGCGGTTATCCGTTCCAGACTTAGCTACCCAGCAATGCTCCTGGCGGAACAACTGGAACACCAGCGGTCTGTCCATCCCGGTCCTCTCGTACTAAGGACAGCTCCTCTCAAATTTCATACGCCCACAGAAGATAGGGACCGAACTGTCTCACGACGTTCTAAACCCAGCTCGCGTACCACTTTAATTGGCGAACAGCCAAACCCTTGGGACCTACTACAGCCCCAGGATGTGATGAGCCGACATCGAGGTGCCAAACCTCCCCGTCGATGTGAACTCTTGGGGGAGATCAGCCTGTTATCCCTAGAGTACCTTTTATCCGTTGAGCGATGGCCCTTCCATTCGGGACCACCGGATCACTAGAACCTGCTTTCGCACCTGCTCGACTTGTTTGTCTCGCAGTTAAGCTCCCTTATGCTCTTGCGCTCTTCGGTTGGTTTCCAATCAACCTGAGGGAACCTTTGTACGCCTCCGTTACTGTTTAGGAGGCGACCGCCCCAGTCAAACTACCCACCAGACACTGTCTCCATACCGGATTACGGTATTAGGTTAGAAGCCCAAGTTTGTAAGGGTGGTATTTCAAGGACGGCTCCACCGAAGCTAGCGCCTCGGCTTCAAAGCCTCCCACCTATCCTACACATACAAACCCGAGATTCAATGCCAAGTTATAGTAAAGGTTCATAGGGTCTTTCCGTCTTTCTGCGGGTAGACTGTATCATCACAGCCTGTCCAGTTTCGCCGAGTCTCTGGTTGAGACAGTGGGGAAGTCGTTACGCCATTCGTGCAGGTCGGAACTTACCCGACAAGGAATTTCGCTACCTTAGG
The DNA here is from genome assembly GCA_937903155.1 of uncultured Bdellovibrionales bacterium. Classification (GTDB taxonomy): domain Bacteria; phylum Bdellovibrionota; class FAC87; order UBA2466; family UBA2466; genus CALCZU01. The sequence continues at coordinate 2,464 of CALCZU010000065.1, read as the reverse complement.
ACCGTTATAGTTACGGCCGCCGTTTACTGGGGCTTCAGATCGAGGCTTCAACTAACGTTTGACCTCTCCCTTTAACCTTCCAGCACCGGGCAGGCGTCAGACCCTATACGTCGTCTTGCGACTTTGCAGAGCCCTGTGTTTTTAGTAAACAGTCGCTACCCCCTGCTATCTGCGACCCTGTTCAGCTTCCGTTATTAGCGGTCACCTACTTGGGGCACACCTTCTTCCGAAGTTACGGTGTCAATTTGCTGAGTTCCTTAACCAGAGTTCTCTCGAGCGCCTTAGGATTCTCTCCTCACCCACCTGAGTTGGTTTACAGTACGGGCACCAAAACTACTCACTACGAGGATTTTCTTGGAAGCCTAGAATCTACCACTTGAAGAAACCCGAAGGAGTCTTCTCGTCCTGGCTTTCAGGTATACGTGTTACGGATTTGCCAATAACACACCCTACGGCCGATCAAGTCCAATCCACAAGGACTCTGATATATCTTTCTCCGTCTCCTCTTCGTTGATAACGCAATTTTGGTGGCGCAGGAATGTTGACCTGCTTACCATCGACTACGCATTTCTGCCTCGCCTTAGGTCCCGGCTAACCCTGGGAGGATTACCCTTGCCCAGGAATCCTTGGGTTTTCGGCGGACGGGTTTTTCACCCGTCTTATCGCTACTCGTGCCAGCATATTCACTTCTATTTCGTCCACCAGTGCTCTCGCTCTGGCTTCGGCCTATCATAGAACGCTCCTCTACCGCGCATACTTACGTATGCACCCGTGGTTTCGGTAATACACTTTAGCCCCGTTAAATCTTCGGCGCATGCTCGCTTGACCAGTGAGCTATTACGCTTTCTTTAAAGGATGGCTGCTTCTAAGCCAACCTCCTGGCTGTCTATGCGCTCACACAACCTTTCCCACTTAGTGTATATTTTGGGACCTTAACCGACGGTCTGGGCTGTTTCCCTTTCGAATATGAAGTTTATCCCACATCTTCTGTCTCCAGAGGTCCAATAGTTGGGAATTCAGAGTTTGATTGGGTTTGGTAGTCTTGTAGGACCCCTAGCCCATTCAGTGCTTTACCTCCCTCTATCATGCCTCCAGGCTCTACCTAAATAGATTTCGAGGAGAACCAGCTATCTGCAGGTTTGATTAGCCTTTCACTCCTAGACACAGCTCATCCGCTCGTTTTTCAGCACAAGTCGGTTCGGACCTCCATAGGATTTTACTCCTACTTCATCCTGGCCATATCTAGCTCACACTGCTTTCGGGTCTACTCCATGCAACTAATCGCCCATTTAAGACTCGCTTTCGCTACGGCTACACCTTCCTTGGCTTAACCTCGCTACATAGAGTAAGTCGCTGGCTCATTATACAAAAGGTACGCCCTCAGACGTGTTCCGAAGAACATAGTCCTTGGACTGTTTGTAAGCTTATGGTTGCAGATTCTATTTCACTCCCCTTATCGGGGTTCTTTTCACATTTCCCTCGCGGTACTTGTACGCTATCGGTTACTGAGTAGTATTTAGCCTTGGAACATGGTCGTCCCGGATTCCCACAGGATTGCACGTGTCCCGTGGTACTTGGGTACTCTCGAAGAGAGAAAAAGTTTAATTTACCGGGCTATCACCGTCTATGGCCTGACTTTTCAGACAGTTCAAATCACTTTTCCTTTTGTAACTCTTTGGTGTGTTAGTAGTCACACCCTGAGAGCCCCGCTACACCGTACTAACAACGCCTACTTGCTATAAGTTATGTACGGTTTGGGCTGTTCCCCGTTCGCTCGCCACTACTGGGGGAATCTCTTTTGATTTCTTCTCCTTAAGGTACTTAGATGTTTCAGTTCCCTTAGTTCACTACATACAACTATGTATTCATTGCATGACACTAGAGGTTTGCTCTAGCAGGTTTTCCCATTCGGAAATCTTCGGATCACAATTTGTTTAGCAACTCCCCGAAGCTTTTCGCAGCTATCCACGTCCTTCATCATCTCTCAATACCAGTGCATTCACCATAAGCTCTTAGTAGCTTAACATTTACTTACATTTTCCTAATTTGCTCAAAAAGAATTTTTACCAGTTAGAAACTGGACATTCTTCTATGCAATTGTCAAAGACCAAGGAAAAAAACATCTCAGCGATGTTTTAATCCGAAAGTGTTTTTTTGAGTTAATCATGGTGGGCCGCGGAAGAGTCGAACTTCCGACCCCCGCCTTATCAGAGCGGTGCTCTAACCAACTGAGCTAGCGGCCCGTGGAGTTCGTACTCAGCCTATTAGGCCAAAGGTTAACTCAAAATTTCAAAAGACCAATGAGAACAAGTCTCTCAAAACTAAGTAGTAGTGCGTTTTAAAATCGATCGGGATTGACCATTTTAGTTTCATTTGAAGAAACTTTTGGTTTTCCAAATTACTCCTAAGAAAGGAGGTGATCCAGCCGCAGGTTCCCCTACGGCTACCTTGTTACGACTTCACC
>CALCZU010000064.1 GCA_937903155.1 uncultured Bdellovibrionales bacterium | reverse complement strand
AATATTAAAAAGCGGCGTAGCCGCTCTGGTGATTCTTCAATTCTTCTCTAAATACCGAATCATTCCCGAAATCATCCGACCAATATTAGAAAGCTTATCTTGAAAGTACCGATACTGATCAAATTTCATCAACTCAAACTCGAACGCGAGATCAACAATCGATGCACATTCAAAAACCGACCCTTTCGAAATCCGCATAAAATTCACTTTGTCCTTAATCGTCGTTCGTGAAGATCCTTCGGCAATGTTTAGTGCAATCGATTGACTCGCTCTTTTGAACTGATCGCTTAATGATTGATTTCCAGTTTTTGGTAACGTAAGCGTAAACTTTTGCGCCTCCTTAGCAATCGCAATCGCGTCTCGGTAAACAGGCCATTTTTGAAACTCAAAGTACGAATTTCCGGTTTGATTCACTTTTCCTCCCGCATTAAATTGATAATCAAGCAACTGAAGGGCCATTATGACAACCGGTTACGTAAAAGTTGTAAGTGAAGAAATAAAAATTAGAAAAATCATCGGACAGATAGAAAAGATAATGATCTGCTTCACAAATTTGAACTCATACGATTAATATTTCGGGATGCAGCCAAAGCCAAAATTCTTCAAAACTTCTTCCGATTTACGCAAATGGTTTCTGAAAAACCAAACGAGTTGTGATGAAATTTGGATTGGATTTTACAAAAAAAGTTCCAGCAAAAAAGCCGCAACCTACTCCGAAGCCTTGGACCAGGCTCTGTGTTTCGGATGGATTGACGGAATCAGACGCAAAGTGGATGAAGACAGCTATACCAATCGATTTACTCCGCGGAGGAAGAAAAGCAATTGGTCTCTTATCAACAAAGGTCATGTCCGAAGGCTGATCAAAGAAGGGCAGATGACTCCCAATGGACTCAAAGCATTTCAAGGAAAATAAAAGCTAGCTTTAAGCAACGGGTCGCTTCAATCGAATCACTGCAATTTCAGAATCTGTGAAAAATCGTACCGTAAGGCCGGAGACCCCTGTTCCTGAAGACGTGTAACCTTGCATCTTTCCGTGGTGCCATCTTCCAACCGCATACTCTTCACCCGTATTGACGTGGGTGACGATTGCTTTGTCGTTGGGCCAGCCCACTTGACCGGAGTGCGTGTGACCGCAGAGATAAAGTGAGTAGCCGTTCTTTGCGGCTTCGGGGACGATTTCGGGAGAGTGGACGAGTAAGATTTTGCAATCATTTTTGGGGGCGGATTCCATTGCGGGGAAAACGCGGTCCGAAAAATAATAGTGAACGTCGTCGAGACCTGTGAGCGTGATTTTACTTTTTCCGCGTTTGATTTCCAAAGACTCGTTTTGAAGTGTGTGAATTCCGCTTTTTTCGATGACAGGAACTAAGTCGTGAGTGTCATGATTCCCGAGGGTGGCAAACATTCCGTCTTTCGCTTTTAAAAACTTTCCAAGATATTCAAAGGTCCCTTCGTAGCGTTCGGGATTCATGCTGAGATCATCTTTGTAATCTCCGGTCAGCACGATAAGATCCGGATTGCGATCGCCGACGAGTTCGACAATTCTTTCTTCGATCCCAATGACTCTGTCGAAATGGAGATCGGAAAGGTGGATAATTTCGTAGTTTTCAAATTCTTCAGGGAGATCGGCAATCTCGATATCCATCTTTTTGACTTTGATATTTTTGGCCTTCCAATTTCCCAGCCAATAAAGTCCGGTGACCGCCAAACACGCGCCGAAAATTTTTAAGAGAAAGGCGAAGAGAAGCCAGCTGCGCTTCGGATAAAATCCGGTCACATTGGACTTGGCTTTCTGGGTTTCAATTTCGATTCGAAATTTTTTCCAGATCTCGCGGTTGCTCGATTTTTGGCGTGCGGAATTCGTTTCAATTGAAGTCGTTCGTTGAATTTGCATAGGGGTGTTTATCCAGGATACCAACTTTTCGGTCGATTCACCCCTCAAAATGAGGCCTTAAAGAAAAGAAAATAGAAAAACACAGGGACGCGTTATAAACGAGTTAGAGCCAGAAAGATAATCCAAAATAAAGTTGTGCGGGGTAGACAGGCGATGAGCCTAAGTTGATTCTATCGACGCGGGCTCCTAAGTAATAATTAATCGTACTCTCGGACGGAAAATCATAATAAACACCGAGACCTACCGAGGAATTCTGACTTTCAACGGCGTTCAGTTTTAAAAAATACTGAGACAATGCGGCATACGCTCTGAGTCCACCATTATTATTGATGGAACTCGCCAAAACCTCTTTGCCTGCGATGCTGCTGCTGCTCTTTTCAAGAAGCAGCGATCCGGTCAATGCATAGTCAAGGCGCATATCTAAAGTAGAGTACACAACCGAAACAGCGCGGCTATTGAAAGTCTGTCGCATTCCAAAACCGACTTGAAAACGGCGCGAAAGGCTGATGAGAAACATTCCCTGACCGCCATAGGCAATCGTACGGTCAGCGTCTTTTTTGATCTGACCCACTTCGAATCCTAAAAGAAATCGAAAGCGTTTTTGTTCCACGCGGTGCTGTAAATTCTCGCTATCGTCACTATTGATAGCTTTTGTTTCTGACTCGGCACGGAGTTCGGCCACCGGCAGCGCGAAGCAAGCGAGGAGAAGTAAATTAAGCCACTTTGCTTTCATCAAAAACTCCTCCTTCCGTCGGTATTTTTTCAGAAAGAGCCACCATCACTTGGCGTTGGATGGCCAAAAACACAGGCGAAGTGCGGCTCGGGGTGATTCTTAAAAGATAAGCGCGGAGAAGCTCTTGCTTAGGTCTGGGTAAAAAGCCCATGAGCTTTTCCAAAACTTCTTCGGGTCCTGTCCAGGCGGTTGCCAGTTCCTTCGCCGAGTAAGTTTGAAGGAGTGCACCGACTTTATAGTCAGGAAGTCTGAACAACCATCCTAAAGTTGGGCTACTTTCCATCAGTTCTGTCGAAAGATTAGCTAATGCTAAAACTTCTCGTTCTTCATTGACGCCTTTAAAAGGCATCTTGAGCTTACGAGGAAGGGCACGTTTCGCCGAAGGCAAAATCTTTGAGAAGTCTGGAAGTGAGACCAGAGGCTGAGCGAGTGCTGAGCGGGTGAGTTCCACTTTGTCTTGCGCATTGACGAGAAGTGAAGTTCTTCGAATCAAAGACAATTTGAAAAGAAGTCCAGGCGTTTTCGAAACAAGCTGAGTGAGCGTTGTATTGCTTAAGTGAGCAATCGAGAGCGGGTTTAAGTAATACGTCTCTTGTTCCGCATTGAGATTTGCTTCGGTCACTTCTGCCAGATACGAAGAATACTCGGTCAAAAAGTTAAATTCCGAACAAAGTTCGCGCCGTCTTTCCATCGAGCATCGGCGCCAGATGAAAGCCGCGTAGGCATCGTGCTCTCCCCAGTAACAATCGGTCAGCAATGCGCCTAGGCCAGATTTCGGAAGGGAAGCAAACATTTCTTTAAAACCTAAATCGGTTTCATTCACGATAGCAGTTGCCGGAGTCGCTGCAGGGACTGCCGTTTGAACTTCAATCGCGTTTGCGACGCGCTCTAAGTTATTCGAAAGGCTTGCGGCACTATTTTTCATGAAGTTAATCACCGCTAAACTTCCGCCTGCAAAAACGAAGAGAAAGAGAAGAAGCGTCGAAGAGACCCAGCGAATGCTATTCATCTCGTTGCCAATGGTTGCGAGCAATGAAGGCTTTGCTTCTTCTTTCGGTTTCATCTCTTCTGCTTGAGCGATACTGACTTCAGGTAGCCCCTGAGTACGAATCGAAATGCGAGGAGCGACACCGGAAGCGGCTTCGATCAAGACTTTTGTAAAAGACTTTGGAAGCTCGGCTTTATTCGTTAAGAGAGTAATGTCGATGCGATCAATGACTTTTTCTTGGTTGTCGTTTTGTTCTGCCAGTTCGTTAAGGACATAAGGTGTTTCAGGAAGCGCTTGATATTTGTTTTTGAGTTTAAATTTCACCATCACGATGGCATCTTTGTCGAAGTGATGCACAATCGGTCGAAGCCTGTTTTCTAATGTGGCTTGGATGGAAATCTGATCTTCATAACTTAATCCGAAGACTAAGCTCGAGCTTAAAAATAGAATGATAAAATAAAAGTTTTTCACTTTTTCTCCTCTTCTTGTTTCCCGTGAGGTTGGGCTTCCTCGGCAATTCCTCGGTTACTTCCCGACGATTGCACTAAGCTTTGATAAAAACTGAGAATTCCCATGTCGTGTGGGTACTCCGTTTTTAAGTCGCTTAAGAGCTGGATAGCCCTGTGTCTTTTGCCCATGACGATTAAGCAACTGGCTTCAACCACTCGTAAGTGATCAATTTTGGGATACTTTTGCTGTAAAAGCTGAACGACGGTGAGAGCTTCTTTTCCACGATTTGCGGAGAGAAGGACTTGCACTTCGTTTAACTGTGAGATGACTTCTGAAAGTTCTGTTTCAAACCGGGCTTGGCTTCCTTGAGTGTAGGCTCGGTCTGTATTTCTTAAATTGATTTTGGTATGCGTCGCATAGTTTGTCGAAGGCAGTGCTAAGACGCTAATCTTTCCTACGGATTCGATGAGCACCGGAGTGCTTCCGTTTAGATTAATCATCTCGCCTTTCTTTTTTTCTGCGGCGGGTTCATTGCCGATGGTCACTAAAGCGTCGTGAGTCAATTCTAAGCGAGAGGTTGAATCCGAAAGAGAAGTGCAACCCGCAACAATCGCTGCTAACACGCCCGCTCTCATCATCGTTAACTTCAGGGATTTTATTTTAAAAGACTCAAACATAGAGACTCCGATTTAAATTCGTAATGGTGCAATAAACACAGTGCATCCAAAAAACTTATCGGACAGCGTCAAGTTTAACTGATGGAGGAATTGTGGAGAGGCAGCGAGGCTTTCGACATAGTCTTTTAAGTGACCGATATCTAAGTGCTCTGCATTAAAATATTTCTCTTTAAATTGAGTAAATTCGACAGAATTTCTTCGGTCATCTCAGGAGTTAGGAGCGCCATTCCGCACGCAGGGGTGAGCAAGGAACTCGCTAAAATCTGATTTTTTAGGGAAGGATCGGGGCTTTGCCCTAAAGCTTTAATCAGGCCCGTTGTCAGATCCTTCGGTGTTTCCTGTTGTTCAGATGCGATATCCGTCGGCACAACTCCGAGAGAAAGTTTTCCGCCCGAATTGAGATAGGTTTTTAAAGCGGGGCCTGCCTTCATCAACGACTCGAGACTTAGATGTGTGTCGATCGAGAGATAATCCATTCCGAGTGGCAAGATCTTTGCCCAATCGGAATTGCTACAACAGTGGAGTCCTACGGTGATGCCTTCTTTTTTCAAAGCAGAAATCACAATCGAAAGTTCACTGACTGAAATCGCATGTTTTGGATTTTCAGGAGAGAGCCCGTACAGTCCGGGTTCGTCCAAAAAAAGAATGGGTTTAATTTTTTGTTGGAGAAGTCGCCTTCCCATCGCGATGGCTCTCGCTAAAACGATTTTAAAAATCTGAGCGCCTAAGTCCGGATAATGATCGACAGTTTTTCCGTCCGAAAGTCTTAACGCCCACTGGGCCGTTAGCGGTCCGCACAGCTGGATTTTGGCGGTCGTCTTTTTTTGCTCTTGGAGCTCCCATAAAAAAGGCTGCCAGCTACTAGACGTTGCGCTCGAGGGCTCAAACGACTCAAAGGCATTGGGATCCGCCGAGTGCGAAAATGCGTAGGAAAGTCTATCGTTAAAACTTTTTGAACGGCCTTCCCAAACTTCGACGTTTAAAAACGCTAAACCTTCTTTTTCAACCATCAGTCCGGGTAAACCTTCGAGCGCGCTTGCGACCATATACTCCCACGGATTTCGAATGGGAATTTGGGGAAGAAAAGGGATGTCAAATTTCAGTGAATAAGCGAGTGCCGAATCGATATTGTGATGCGGTAGACTGCCAATTCCGGTCGTTAGTAATTTTGTTTGATCACTCATGCGTTTTCTTCGACTCCCACGCTGAAGTAGCTACTTCCTGGATGATGAAAAACAATTGCAGAGACACTGGCTTCGGGATCCATCATAAACCCGTCGGTCAGCTCGACGCCGATTTCAGTAGGATTGAGTAAATCCCAGAGAATTTTTTGATCATCGAGTCTTGGACAGGCCGGATAACCAAATGAATAACGTTTGCCATGATACTTTGCCTGAAAGCGTTCGAGATTGGTGATTTCGAGAGGATCTTCATGTCCCCACATCTTTCGAATTTGCGAGTGTAGAAACTCGGCGTAGGCCTCGGCCGATTCCATCGCAAGGGCTTGCAAGATGTGCGATTTTAAATAGTCACCTTTGTTCTTAAATTGCTCAGAAAGCTCTCGAACGCCTTTTCCAACGGTTACGACAAATCCGCTTAAGGTGTCTTTTAACTCTTCTCGTTTGGGAGAAGCATTCGAAACCGGAGCGACGTAGTCACTGAGTGAAAGACCATCGGGCTTTCGCTGCCGTGGAAATTCTATCGTGAGAAGTTTCTCGTCATTGGTCACAAAAACAGAATTTCCAAAACTTCCTGCATGGAAAAATTGAAAGACCGCGTGCGGTCGTAAAACTTCCGTGCCCTTAAATTCCTCTTTTACTGCCTCTACGGACTGCAGAATTTGAAAGGCCTTTTTATCTTCGGCTTCAATTTCTCTTAAAATCTGAGGGGAGGGTGTATTGAGCTTGCGCGCAATATGACCTTTGATTCCTAAGTGTCGCCCATAAAGCATCATCGGATTGATGTAATTCCAGATCTGCTCGATAGGAGTATTCTTTAAAAGGTGGCGTTGAAAATCAGGCGGCTTCGGAAGCTTAGAAAGAATTTCGATGGTGGAAGAACGGGTTGTCGAAACGGGAGTTGTAATTTTTGCCTTTTCGGGAGCTTTGGCGAGCAGAGCCCTCTTTCGAGCGAGCTCTGTTTTTAAAACTTCAAGTGCGTCTTTATCGACGATTTTCTTCGCAAGTTCGAGTCCGCTCATGGCATCATTCGCGTAAGCAACCGTTCCCTGATAAGCCGGGGCAATATTTTTGCTGACGAAATTCTCAGAAAGCGCGGCACCTCCGACAAGCATGGGCGGGACAGAGCCGGCTTTTGAAAGATCATCCGCTGTGATCACCATTTGTTGTGCCGATTTCACAAGCAGTCCTGAGAGGCCAATGAGGTCAGGTTTGTGCTCTTTGACGGCCTGAATGAGTTGCTCAGGTGGGATTTTGATCCCGAGATTGATGACCTGAAAACCGTTATTCATAAAAATAATCTCAACGAGATTTTTTCCGATGTCGTGAACATCGCCTTTCACGGTGGCTAAGATCACTTTTCCTCGGGAACTCGAATCCGATTTTTCCATATAGGGCTCTAAGTGAGAGACCGCGTACTTCATGGCTTCGGCAGATTGCAAAACTTCGGCAACGATGAGTTGATTTTTATTAAAAAGTCTTCCGACTTCGTCCATTCCCTTCATCAAAGGACCATTGATGACTTCAAGGGGCTTCAACGTTTTTAACGCTTCGTCGAGATCTTCTTTCAAACCGTCTTTAGTGCCTTCAATAATGTAGTTGGGGATGCGCTCGAAGAGCGGTAGAGCATTCTTGATTTCTTTCGTAACGACTTTTTTCGTTCGAAAATGCGCGGCAAATGCGGCAATCGGATCGGCTCCACGGTTGTGCAGCAAATCTTCAGAAAGCTTGCGTTCGATTTCCGGAAGACTCGCATAACGCTCGAGTTTCTCGGCATTCACAATGGCGAGATCCAAACCTGCTTGAACGCAGTGGTAGAGAAAAACGGAATTTAAAACTTCTCGGCCGGCGTTAGGTAACCCGAAACTGACATTCGAAACCCCTAAAATCGTTTTCGTTCCCGGAAATCGATTTTTGACGAGTCGAATCCCTTCGATAGTTTCAATCGCTGAGCCGACGTACTGCGCGTCGCCGGTTGCGCACGGAAAAACGAGAACATCCCAATAAATATCTTCGGCGGGAATTTTCCATTTTTCAGTGAGGATTTTGTAGGAGCGTTCGGCAATTTCGAGTTTTCGTTGCCTGTTAACGCCCATCCCTTGCTGAGGGTCATCGTCGATGGTTCCGACAACAATGGCTGCACCAAATTTTTTGACGAGAGGCAAAACTAAATCGTAACGTTCTTCTCCGTCTTCAAGATTGATTGAATTAATCAACGCTTTTCCCTGGCAGTAAGTTAGCGCCATTGCGATGACTTTTTCATCGGTGGAGTCAATCATCAAAGGAACGCGGATTTTTTTGCAGGTGATCTCTAAGAACTTCTGGACGTCGTCAAACTCATTGCGATCGGGATTTGCAAGACAGATATCAATAATGTGGGCGCCGGACTTCACTTGAGCTTTTGCGATTTCCGATGCTTCATCGAATTTTTCGTCACAAATCAGTTTTTTAAATTTCTTACTTCCAATAACGTTCGTTCGCTCTCCCACGATCACCGGTCTTAGTTCTTCTGTGATCTCTAAGTAATCGACGCCCGAGACATACGAAACTTTAGGGGGATGCGGCAAATGTGGCGGGTGTTTTTTTGCAAGCTGCGAGAGGGCTGCAATATGATGGTGAGTGGTTCCGCAACATCCGCCGATCACATTCACCCATTTTTTTTCGAGGAATCTCTCGAGCACATGCGAGACCATTTCAGGTGATTCGAGATAGCAACCATTTTCATCTGGAAGCCCGGCATTGGGAACGCATGAAACTGGGAAGGGCGAAAGATCATTCAGCGATCGGATATGATCGGTCATAAACTCAGGGCCGGTCGCGCAGTTTAAACCTAAATAAAGAATATCTCGGTGTGCCACACTGGCGAGCAAGGCTTCAATACTTTGTCCGGCGAGCATCGTTCCCATGGGTTCGATCGTCACTGAAATCGCAACGGGAATTTCGATGCCGATTTCGCTCGAGAGTCTATCAATCCCAATCAGGCCGGCTTTAATGTTTCGCGTGTCCTGACAGGTTTCCAAAAGTAGGAAATCGGCACCGCCCTCAATGAGGCCTTTACTCTGAAGATAAAAATTTTCAATGAGCTCTTCAAACGTCGCGCCGCCCGTGACACTAATCGCCTTAGTCGTCGGTCCAATGCTCCCGGCGACAAATCGCAAACGATCGCTCGAAAATTTGTCACAGGCCGCTCGCGCAAGTTGGGCGCCTTTCACATTGATCTCGTGAGCTTTCGAACCGAGCTGGTATTCGTCTAAAACGAGGGGAGTCGCTCCGAAGGTATTCGTTTCTACGATGTCACATCCTGAGGCGAGATAACTCTCGTGAATACTTTGAATGACGTCAGGGCGAGTGAGAATGAGATTCTCATTGCAACCTTCGAGGGTTTCGCCTCCGAAATCTTCTGCGGTAAGATTTTTGGCTTGGAGCGCGGTTCCCATGGCTCCATCAATCACTAAAATACGATCTTTAAGCGCTGCTTTTAATTGCGCAACTCGTCGAATGTCTAACATCCCTCTTTTATACAGTGGGAAGGCCGGTTTGTGTAAAAAAACGAAAAAAAACCGTGATTTATGCGCTGTGTTACTAAACTATGGAGGCAAATGAACCGATTAGATTGTGACGGGGAACTCAAAATTGTCTCAACTGAAATTACAAAATAATCCAGCGGATCTCGAAGGGGCGAAGAAGCTTCATACTCTCTTTGAAAGAGCTTTGAGAAATGATCCAACGGCATTGGAAGAAATTAAAAAGAATCTGAATTGGGATGCCGAAAATACGGCTTATTTCCTCGCACTCGTTCGTAAATACTATTCCCGGCAAAGCGTAAAATATTGGATTTCAGAGGGTGGAAAATGCCCTGAAACTTCCACCGAAGTTTTTCCCGCTTCGATTTTACCTGCGAAGTATTCGAATCTTCTTCCGGTGACTGATTACGACAAACTTTTTGAAAAAGAAAAAGACTATTTAGCGTACGCAAAAAAACTGAGCGTTCGGATTTGCAAACTCCATGCAGGGACAGGAACGAATGTCCTTCGCCGAGATTCTCTTGCGGAATACCTTGGGGTCAATCCTAAGTTTGTTCAACCGCGGGCAAAAAGCACGGATCTCTTTTTAAATCTTCAGGGCGCAGACAAAAAGAATATCAGCCTCGCCGAAGCGCAGATTATTCAGTTCTTCTTATTGGCTCGCGCAGAATCTTTTCACAAAATTGCTTATCAAGAACTTGTCAGTCGCGAAACCAGAGATGCGCTTGAGTCTATCTGGTACAAGAAAAGCTATTTAAATCCTTCGTTAAGCTACAGTCAGCTTCTTATGAACACCGAGGGCGTTCGTCGAGTGAAAGAAATCAAGCAAGAGCAAGTGCCTTGTTTAAATGAGCAGAATCTCCTCACGGCAGAGCGCACGGCCCCCGCAGGACACGCGTTTTTTGCTTATTCGATCTTAAAAGAAATTTGCGAAGCTCCGGTCGACAGATGGAGCGTGATTGCGATTGGAAACGGGGAAGACTTAAGTTCGTCTCCCGATCCGCTTTCGGTCGCTTGGATGATGGAAAATCAAATTCCTATCGCCATGGTCACAACTGAAAAAACGGTGAGAGATTTAAAAGGCGGACAAATCACGCTTGCGGTGCCCAAAAACGAAGCGCCGTATGTCACGATCGTCGAGCAGGCTCAAGCCACTCAATCCCGCCAAGAAAAGCTTTTTGAAGCACTCGGTCTGAGCAAAGGGACCAAAGCTCTCTTTAATACGAACCTTGTTTTGTTAAATGTCGACCTCTTGCGAAAACTCTTAAGACCCCTTGCTGAAAAAAGCCCTGAGCTTTTTTGGAATTCTGTCACTCCCGATTTAATCGAAAACTACAAGACTCAAAAAGACTCCACAGGGCAGAGTCACAAATATGCGCAGCTCGAAGGTGCCATGGGCAGCGTCTGGTTAAATCTTGATAAGTTTTACCGCAAGATGACAAACCAGCCTTTGGTTCATTTCTTGAATACCTCGGCAAATCAACGCCTTAAATTTTATTGCCCGATTAAAGTCGCGACGGACCATCTATTTCAATTGCATTCAGATCGTTTTACTTTGGATAAGAATACTTTCCGCTTAGTCAATCTGGGCGAAGGTCCAGCACCCGAGATTCTTTTGATAGGATCTGAGAAAAAGCCGACGCATTATCAAGAGATTAAAACGCTTCTCGAAGCGTTCGCAGGCGCAAGTTTAAAAGAAGTCAAAGAATTGCACGTGAAAGGCCTTTTTCAATTTGATAAAGTCGTCTTGAGCGGAAGTATCCATATCGAAAACCGAACGTCTGAGATTATTTCAGTCTATGAATTATTAAAGGACCGTTCGGACCTCATGCGCAATGGTCGCTTGGTTCTCGAAAATCTCATTGTTCGAGTTTCAGAGTCGCGTTCGGTCCATATCGAATCGTTTATTCCTCGACAAAAGCTAGCCGCTTAGCCATCCTTTGGCTTGTGCCTTTTCTAAAACTAAAAACCGCAGAAATTTATTATGAAGTGGCAGGGGAAACAGGCGCCTGGCTGACGTTTGTCTGTGGCCTCACTCGCACGCTCGCAGACTTCAAAAATTATTCCCGGCGATTTGTCGCTGAAGGTTATCGAGTTCTCCTTTTTGATAACCGGGGCGCTGGGCAAACGAAATGGAACCCCGATTTTAGTATTGAGGAAATGACGGAAGATATCCAAGCGCTGTGGGACCACTTAAAAATCTCCCAGAGTATTCTCATCGGTTTTTCTTTGGGAGGACAGATCGCGATTCAATCCGCGATGCGATTTTCGAACCGGATTCGAGCAATGGTTCTGATTTCATCGTCGATTTATCCTGAGTACGTAAATACTCAGGTGTTACGGGATATGGAAGGAACGGATGAGCAGCTCGAAGCTTGCATCCGTCTTTTCTTCTCTGAAAAATATCGAGACAAGCATCTGCTTTTTATTTCTGCCTTTGCAAAAAAAATCATTCGCGAGCATTACCGAAGCGAAGTCGAGCAGGGAGCGGTCGCTCAGAGAAAGGCTTTGCAAGCGGCGCAGGGGAAAGCGGAGCTGTCGCATTTGTACGTTCCCGTTTTACTGGCTCACGGCACAGAAGATTTCATTGTTAAAGTAGAGTCGAGTCGCCGGGCACACGCAGAGATGCCTCACTCTCAATTTACCGAGTTTGAGCACGCAGGGCATATGCTTCTTGTAGAAGAGCCTGAAAAACTTTTTTCTCTGATCCTAGATTTTTTAAATCACGTTTCGCGGTTAGCGGTCCAGTAGTCGGGATCGATAAGCATCGTCTGAGGGATTTTTCCTTGGGATTGAAACCAAAGGAATGTGTAGCTGATGAAAAGCAGAGTGGCACCTGTCACTAAAAGCAAATCGGCAAAATTGAGGGGTTGGTATTTTGATTCGAGAAACGAGATACTAAAAGTGTCGATGACGTGGTGATAAATCCAGTGGTCTCGTAAGTTCGAAACTCCGCCAGCTAACATAAAAGTGTAACCAAGACGTTCGAAAAATGAGCATTTTGAAAATCTCTTTAAAGCGAGGACCGTGAGCATCAGCAAAAGCGTCAAAGGCCAATAAAGCGTGTAGGATTCGCGTTCGCCTTTAGGGTACTGAGAATAGTGTTCTCCGATAATTCCAAAATTTCGGGTGTGTGTAAGTGAAATGTTTTCGGAAAGAGGGACGACGTCCATCAAGGCGATGTTTTTTGAACAGTAGTATTTGATGGCTTGGTCGATGAAGAGGCAGATAAATGCCAGGAAAATGTACTTGGAAAACTTTTTAAGGTTTCGCATTCAAAGGGTTCTTTGAGATTTGGCTTTTTGGAATTTCTGTCATTCTACCACAACGCGATAGCATGCAGGTTGCCATTAAAACGATGAACATACTGAGGCTAGCTAAGCTTTTTCGCATATTATACTCTCAAGGTTCTTGTCGGTTCTGTGAAGAAATCCCTTTAATTGTTTTTTACGTCTATAAGGTGTTGGATTTAGATGTCTTTTTGCTACCCCTTCGGAATATTTAGTTGTATCGTATTCCGAAGATGGAAATTGTGAATACCTTTTTTGGATTTGTGGTGAAGCTGGTCGATCTCTTTATGCACCTGGACAAACATTTGAACCAGGTGATTGCAGATTATGGGACCGGAACTTACGTCATTTTATTTCTGATTATTTTTTGTGAAACGGGGCTAGTGATTGCTCCTATTCTACCAGGAGATTCGCTTTTATTCGCCGCAGGAACTTTCGCTGCTTTAGGATCTTTGGATGTTACTGTCTTAATTGCACTTTTATGTATCGCCGCCATCCTGGGGGATGCCTTAAACTATTCCATCGGTCGAAAACTGGGTCCGAAAGTCTTAACCGAGAACAGCAAAATCTTTCGCAAAGAGTATCTTGATAAAACTCAAGCCTTCTACGACAAGTACGGCGGTAAGACGATTATTTTCGCGCGGTTTATTCCCATTGTTCGAACCTTTGCACCATTTTTAGCAGGGGTGGGGAAGATGCCTTATGGCCGGTTTGCGATGTTTAATGTCGTCGGTGGCCTGATTTGGATTTTTGTTTTTGTCTTCGCCGGATATTTTTTTGGAAACATTCCGGTGGTCAGGAAAAATTTTACGCTCGCGATTATGGCGATTATTGTGATCTCCGTGTTGCCTGCATTGTTTGAGGCCTATCGCTCAAGCCGGGAATCCAAATCTGTTTGAGTTGCGACGCTACTTGAGAAAAGAACGTAAAATCCTATGGACGTGTCTTTCGATAGCAATTTTGGGCATCGTCGTTTTTTTTGCATTTCGTTTTTATAAAGCGAATTTTTTAGACCCTAAAACGGGTTCTCAATTACAAGGCTCAGCTGATTCGCTTCTTTCCGAAAAAACAAAGCGAATTTATCAAAGCTCGCGCACTCCGATTCTACCGAAAAAAGAAGATCATATTCCGCAAGTCTGTGCCGATTATTTTTCGGCGGTGAGAGGGATTGATTTAAAAGTCTTAAAAATTTACCCGCCGAAATCTGTTCCTATTCCTAGACCCGATCAATGCAAGGACCTCCCGAAATCGCTCGTCGAGCTGAATAAGCATTATCTCGAGGCCTGCGCGGTTTTAACAAAGTCTTCTGAAGAGCTGACTGAAAAGATTTGGTTTGCGAGTGTTCCTCCGTGCGCGACTGCGGTCTTTCACTTTAGAGCGGAGTTGACTCAGTTTTTAACTCGCGAAATGAGCATTGAAGATTTGGAGGATCCTAAAATTTTGCTCGATAAGATGATGGCGACGATGAGTGATAAAGATTATCGCACCAACCTTGCAGTGGCATCCCGTTTACTTGAACTCGAACCGTCGCTCGTGCCGGCGATTCAGTCTCAGGTTTTGTCGCGTTTAATGCTCGCTCAGACTGAGGCGCGCGGAAATCCGAACGATCCGAAATGGACTGAAGTCGAGCAGGGGCTTCAAAAATTAGCGGAATTGGGAGGTGCAAACTCTAAGCAGGTTTTAGAGTGGCAACTTTTGATTTCCATTTCGAGAAATCCGGATCCCGAAGAAGTTAGGCGATACGCCGAAAGAATGGCCGCGCAGTACCCTGAGTGGGGTTTGCCTTATTACTATCAGGCGTGGATGCTTTATCCTAAAGATTCTACAGGTGCAAAAAAGATGTTAGAGCAGGCGCACCAAAAAGATCCAGAAGACCTAAGAATCAAAGAGACGATGGAAAAAATGAATCGGAAAGACCCGTCGCCTTTTAGAAATGATTTTACGGTGAGTTTCCCGAAAGAAATCTTTGAGTAAGACTAGCGTTTTTTACCACCGGCAGAGCGGATGGGGATCACATTGTCGAAAACCTGTTCGGTTTCTTCAAGAATGGGTTGATTTTGTCTTCTGTTTTTTCGAAGAAGGACCAAAAACACTCCCGAAAAGATGAGAACGCCGCTTAGGAGGGTTCGTCCGGTCACAACGTGGCCGAAGAAAAAATACGCCAGTATACTTGCCACCAGGGGCTGCACATAAACAAAGAGTGCGACGAGTGACGAACTTGTTTTTGAAAGTGTAAAACTAATCAAGAGATACGGCGACACGGTGCCGAGTAACACATTGGCAATCGCTGCGAGGACAACGAGGAGCGGAAGTGAAGTCCATTGGAATGTCGCCAAATCGTATCCGGCAAACGTAAAAAATCCGGGCGTACCAAAAATAAAAAGCCAGGTCGTGGACCAAGTAAAATCATTCTTACTAAAAAAGTCTTGCGAGAAACCTAGGAAAAGACTGTAAAAAAGTGCGTTGGAGATAGTCAGAAGATCGCCGACAAAGGTTTCGCTTCCAAAATTTAAATTTTCCACATGTTGGAGAATGAGAACTCCGGAGAAAGCCGTCGCGAATCCGAGGATCTTAAGCGGCGTAAATTTTTCAACCCCTCGGAGACTGACAACAAGAACTGTGAAAATAGGAATCAAAGTATTTAGGAGCGCACTATTCGTAGGAGTCGTTCGGTGAAGTCCGAGAAGAAAACAACCTTGATTTAGGACGATACCTAAAAGAGAAAATAAAAGAAGCGGTCTCCAATTTTGACCGGCTTTTTTGGGATCAAATTTTCGAAGCGTAATCGCAATCGATGCGAGAATGAAAGCGGTGCTGGCGCAACGAATGCTCCCCCAAATCAGTGGGGGAATGTGTTCCATGATAATTTTGGAGAAAATATAGTTCAGCCCAAACAAGAGTTGGATCGTAATGAGAGCCAGTAAAACGGTACGATTTGGGAGTGAGGAATTCATGAGAAATTCTTAATTATCCTATCGGAATTTTTAAGATTGACTCGCAATATTAAAATGAGGGACTAAGCGGCGATTTTGAGGGGGTGACGCTTGTGAACGTAGAACGCCCAGTTGATAAGGCGTTCGAGGAGAAAGAAGCCTTTTACAGCGCCATCGTTAAGCTCTGCGATATGATGGGCTTCAAGGCGAGCTCCTTGGAGGGATGTCAAAAGTTCGCTACCATGTTTGAGAGCGTCATTGCGGTGATACGCCGAGAAGAATCGCGTATTGCGATGATTCAGATAGGGCGCATGCGTTAAACGCGTAAACACATCTTTCGACTTCTCGGAAATCTTTTCGCAGATAAGTGCCGCCCCAATTCGCAAAAACGGCTGATTAAAATTATGCGTATCAAAATAAGACCACCACAATTCCACTTCGAAAGGGGGAGGAAGAAGCGTGGCATTGAGGTCTTTTAAATCTTGTAAAATCAAATCCGCGTACTGCTCTTCGACATTCGCGAAATCGACGATAGTTTTGCGAAGCGAGCGTCGGTGCGAGAGGTGCGGGTGACTGGCACAGACTAAGTAATGCCGCTGAATATTTTGTAACAAATGAAAGTGCACGGACAATAATTGCACGGTCACTTCTTTTTCGAGAGAAGGGTGTTGCTTCTGGTACTCGAGCAGAAACGAGCGGTACCAGGTGGCCGACTCTTCGATTTGTTGAATTAAAGGCTGAATCATAGTTCTTCAAGCAACTTATCGGAAGAAGTAGTAAATCGCTTGAGCGGAGTGATTGCTTGATACGGCGGGCATGGGAGGGGGTGTGAAACCCCAGCCTCA
>CALCZU010000063.1 GCA_937903155.1 uncultured Bdellovibrionales bacterium | reverse complement strand
AGAAAAAAGATGGGGTAAAAGTTGCGCGTGGGGTTGCAAGAGGCGTGAAAATTATGCCGGTTCAGGTGATTACCGGAAAGAGCGATGCGTTTCTTTCGGAAGCCGCTGAAGGGATTAAATACGCTGTCGATAACGGCGCTCAGATCCTTTCCAATAGTTGGAGACTTTATGAATCTTGGTCTCAATTTAAACCGACTGAAGCGAACTTAGCGCTTCTAAGAGAAGCGATTCGTTACGCAGGCGATAAGAAAGTCATCTTCGTCGGTGCTGCTGGAAATGAAAGAGGCAATATTGATCTGCACACGAATACGATCTATCCGCTCGGATTTGAAGGGCTCTGGAATATGATCGGAGTCGCGGCCTCTGAACACCAAGATTTCGTGGCCTCGTTTAGCAATTACGGAATCAATAATGTCCATGTTGCCGCTCCCGGGGACAAGATATTCTCCACTTTCCCAAAAGAAAAATGGAGCAATAACAGCGGCACAAGCATGGCCGCTCCTTTGGTGGCCGGTGTCTTAGCGCTGGGTCTCCAAGCGGGATACACTGCCGAAGAAGCAAAGCAGAAACTCATCTTCACAAGCGATAACTTCGACGCTTGGAAAGGCAAGAACACTGCCGAAGGGATTGTAAATATTCCGCACTTCTTAGGAATGTAAGATTCAATGCAGATCGCGAGGAGTGTGAGCTTCTCGCGATTCTTGCGTAAAGCCTCGTCGTTGCGACGAGCGCAGCGACGGGCTTGGAACTACCCAATAATATCTTCGCCGCCGTCAACACCTAGAGTATTTCCGGTCATCCATCGAGCTTCCTCGCGTACGAGAAGCGCAATGACATTTGCGACATCGTGAGGAGAAGTGAGTCGTCCTCCAGGATTTCTCTCTGAAGCGGTCTTTACCATAATTTCATTTCCAGGAATTTTTCTCAAGGCCGGGGTATCTGTGACGCCCGCGCGAATCGCATTGACTGCGATTTCGTGTTTCCCGAGTTCTAAAGCAAGCTGTCGGCAATGGGATTCAAGCGCCGCCTTCGCAGCAGAAACAGCACCATAAGTGGGCCAAACGCGCGTTCCACCGGAACTTGTCATCGCAAAAATTCTTCCGCCTTTGGGAAGAAGATTTTTTTCAAAGAGATCTTGAGTCCAGTAAACGAGGCTGTGCGCCATCACGTCTAAAGTCATGTCCATCTGTTCCTTAGAAAGTTTTTCAGGGCCCACAAAAGGTTTCAACGTTCCAAAAGCAAGCGAATGGACGAGACAATGGATACCATTCGGCGCGATCTTCGCTATTTCTGCAATGACGTCCGCGCGTTTGTCTTTGTCCGCAGCGTTTACATTCATAAAGACCGCTTTGACGCCCGCAGCTTTTACTTTTGCAGCGATTTCTTCCGCGTGAGGCATCGTGCTTTTTCTATCTAGGTGCACACCGACGATGTTCATTCCTTGCTCTGCAAGTTTGAGACTAATCGCTTCACCAAACCCAGAAGAGGCTCCGAGGATGAGGGCCCATTTTTCTTTCACATTGGATACTGACATTCGAATTCTCCTTAAGATTTCTTGGGTTCTTTTTCCGGCGCTGCGGCTTCAGGTTGCACAAGACGTTGTTTGTGAAGATTTAAACGATTAAAATCCTCTGCTTTGATATAAAACGGAAGCGGCAATTCAGCGCTTTCACCGAGAGCTTCTTTGCCTTTTAAAGATTCGAGTTTGAGAGTGACTTTTTCAGCTTCTCCTTTATCCGCTTTCTCAAAAAGGTGGATCGTTAAGGCAGGATTTTTCACGCCAGCTTTTGCTTTGGAAACCGTGCCATATCTTGCAGCTTTCGCGTCCTGAACCGTCGTTAAAAAGGAATCGACTTCATTCGCATTGATCTTCGCCGCCGCGTCCGCCGGGAAGGTCCACGTTCCGTTGTCCCCTTTTACGATCTCAATGACGAGATCTTTTGTGTGCTCAACCTTGATGCGCTTGACATCGTAACGATTGAAATGCGCGATATTCAGACTGCGATAACTTGCGCCGGTCCGCTCCAAGTTCTCGAGAACCGTCTTTTCGACTTCGTAGACGACAGGCTTGTCTTCGCGCTTGGCGTAAACTTTGTCTTTTACTTTGCCCAGGAGCAAAGTGATTTTCGTCTTATCTTTGATTAAAAAGAGGGTCGCTTTGGCAATAGGTTTATCCAAACCAAACTGAGCGAGTTTGTCGCCCGTTTCAGAGGTGAACTCTTTGGCTTTGATTTCTAAAACCGCATTAAAAGTCTTATTCGCTTCTGCAGGATCGGCTGGAAAGTTTTCTCGGGCGAGCGTCCAGTTTTCCTTTTCATCCTTTTTTAAGACAACATTTTCTTTTGAATTTTGGATTTCAATTTCCGAAATATCAGCACGAGGGGTGGAGATGATGTTTCGATTTCGGATATCTTTGGCTTCTTTTTCAAACGCGCCTTTAAGGTTTCGGCTGACTTTAAAAACCGAATCTTGTCCCGCAACTTTTGCGTACGCGCTGGAACCGACAGGCGTATTTAATCCAATCCAAACTTCTTGCGGGGGAGAACTCGAGTCTTTGCGAGCAATAATTTTCAGTCGAGGATCTTTTAATCCGTACGCATTTAAATCCGCCGGTTTTTCTTCGACGACGCGTTCTTGTTTGGTCGTCGCTAAGATCTGAACCATCGAACTAATCTGAGAATTGTCGCCTTGATCGCTAATGGGGGCCGTCAAAAGCCATTCGGTTCCTGACTTTTTAAATTTGACCGTTTCAAATTCGGGTTTAAACGCAGGATCGACTGTGGGGGTTGCGCCCTCGACTTCTTTCGGCGCATTTTTCATCCGAACAAATTCCACTTCTTGAATTTGATCTTTATCGATCGAAATGAGCTGCTTGGTTTTTTCTTCTTTTTCTTGTGATTGCGGGCGGTACTTCTGTTCGTATCCGAAGTACCAAGCCATTAAAGCGACAAGAACCCCTGTCAGGATAAGAGTGGATTTGAAGTTACTCTTCATGAGGGCCTCCCCATTGAATCAAAAGTTGA
The DNA here is from genome assembly GCA_937903155.1 of uncultured Bdellovibrionales bacterium. GTDB lineage: Bacteria > Bdellovibrionota > FAC87 > UBA2466 > UBA2466 > CALCZU01. The sequence continues at coordinate 13,456 of CALCZU010000063.1, read as the reverse complement.
TTGAACAAAGTTGAGTAGGAGCGATGGGCAAAATTAAATAGGTTCGTTGCCAGAGACGGGCTCAGAAAAATCGATCCCAACGAATCCCGCTGCAATTTCTCTCAAAGCAAGGACGGCAGGTTTATTGTGAGTTCCTTTTACCAGAGGTTTAGAACCCTTCGACATTTGCTTTACGCGTTTTGCAGCGATGTGAATTAATTCAAAACGATTGGGAATTTTTTCTAAGCAGTCTTCAACGGTAATTCTGGCCACGATTTCTCCTAGTCATTTAAAACGACTATCCTATGGAAATGATTCGATTAGTCAAGTATTTCAAGCGACTTTTTTCGAAAGGATGTTTTTGAGATTTTCGTGCAGAGAGCTCAAGTCCTGGACGGGGATTTTGTGTTTGGAGTAACCTATTGAATTATAAGAATTAATGATGACCAAAAAGTCCGCTTTGCTGCTCTGGAGCGCTTCGGGCAGGCTTTTCAGAATCTCGCGATGGGAAAGGTGGCGGAGGGTTTTTCCGAGCTTTTGTTCGAGATCTTCTAAAACGAGTTCGTAAGCGCCCTGAATGAAACGATCGGGAGATTTCTCACTGATCAAGTGGTTCATCCGTTTAAAGCGTTCTTTGGTTAGATTTTTTGTGTGGGTAGTGGCTTTCTTGGAAAAGAATGCGAGGAGAATGGTTTGGGAGAGAAGTGCTAAAAGCGCCAAGAATTGAAGTCCCCAAAACAAAGGGCTCTTTTGTAAACTCCATGCCGCCGTAAATTGGGGTTCGAGAGGTCGTGGCTTCAATTGAAAACGGGGAGAGAGCGCGGGCAATGGCGCAAGTTTTACAAAATTAAGTTTCGGCAGCGTCGCAAAATCGTATTTTTCGCTTCTGGGATTAAAAAAGTAAAAACGGTTCGAGTCGATGGAAAAATTTTGTTCGCTGTGGACCAAGACGTCCCATTCAAATGTTTTTAATCCGGTGCCTGCGCGGACGTTGGTGAAAGTTCGGTGAGAAGCCGGTTCGACAATCGCTGGGAGCGAAAGGGGGAGCTGATCGATTTCTTGAAAGTTTCCCTCGCCCACAAGATTCATCCGAATGCCGGCGGCCTCGCTGTCTCTGAATTCGATATCGGTTTGATCCATTTCAATTTTAAACTGACCCACGGCACCGATAAACTGTCTGGCTTCGAGTTGAGAGGGTGGCGGTGGGAGGGGCTGGATTTGAATTGAGGGAATGGAATGAGTGATGACTTGATCGGGTTCGCCGTTTTCGCCCCGAACGAAAATCTTCATCGGCTCAATCTTCCAATCTTTTCGCATGAGCATGGGAATGAGCGTGTAGGCTCCGATGAGTCCCTTGTACTTTATGGGGCCTGCCTGGATAAACTGGGGTCTTTTCAAAAGTTTATTTGTCAGCGGGGCTTCAAAGATTGGCATCATCGGCAAAGTACCCTGACGAAGCGCTTGGTTTTCGCTCCAAAAACCTCGGAATTCGGGGAACTTCACGACCTCAACATCCGCTCGTGGGTTTTTCCCTACGAGGACAAATTCGGCGACAATCTGTTCGCCCGCGTAGAGTTTTGATTTAGAGAACTGCAGCTCGACGGAGACGGACGGAGGAGTCGCCGGATTCTCCGCAAAAAGTAAAGCCTGAAGAATGAGAAAAAATTTCACCATGGTTTTTCATCCGGATTCGAAGTTTTTTTATTTTGGTTCTTTCTCAATCTTGAAAGGGTTTGTCTTTCCTCGTCGGCGATAGCTTCGTAGACTTTCTTTTTCTCGCCTTCGGAGAGGGGCTCGCCCTTAAACTGTTTCGGCCCCTTGCTATCTTCGTTATTCTTTTTTCCTTCGCCCTCGCCATCTTTTGATTGCGACTGTTGGTCTTGTTGCTGTTGCTTTTCTTTTTTACTAGCGAGAACCATGTTTTCGGAAATTTTTCGGTTGGTGTCGTCCTCGAAGGGTTTATCGGGAACTAGCGTGTCTCTCGCCTGTTGATAAGCGATCAATGCTTGGGATGGATCGCCTGAAGCTAAAAAAGCGTTGCCCAAATTGTAGAGAGCTTTCTTTTTAAGCGTTGAGTCCTGCGCAGCGTAACCGCTATCGACAAAAGCCTCGATCGCTTTATTGAAGTTGCTGCCCTTCAAATGCTTAACACCTTCGTTGAACTTGAGATAAGGATCGGCTTCTGTGGTATCGTCGGCAAAAACCGGCGTTTGAGAAAAGACGAGAAGAAAAATGAAAGCTTTGAGCGCATATTCCCAGCGTCCGAAGAAAAGTTCTACCGAGAAGAAAAGCAATGCGACTAAGAAACAAAATGGATAGAAGTCTTTTTCGAGTTTGAACGACGATTCGAGTTTTCCTAAATTTAACGAGCGCTTAATTTTTTCAACGACTTTGTGGATTTCACTGAACCGCGCTTCAAAGAAGTCTCCTCCGGAGAGTCGCGCAATTTCAAGCATGTTCTCAGGGCTCGCTTTCGTCATGATGGGCGCGCGAGAACTGGGATCTCGTAAACCCGTTGTCCCGCCAAATCGATTCTCCATGGGAATTTGAACGGGCGTTGGAGTTCCGGTGACGACGGTGTAAATAGGAATTTTATGACTTTTAAATTGCTCGAGCACTTTTTTATCGAGGGGGTGGTGACTTTCACCGTCGCTGATGAATAAGACGGAGGTTGGGGACCAGTCGCCGCCTTTTTCTTTTGTTAGCCTCTCGGCTTTTTGGATGGACTCAAAAAGAGACTGAAGTGAGGCGGTTAAATTTGAGCCTTGCCCTGTGGTGATACTGGGATGGAGCGAGTTTAAAAGATCAATGGCCGCGTAGACATCGCTGGAGAGCGGCATCATTAAAAAACCATCCGTCGTAAAGGGGTAGAGTGCCACTTTGACGTCTCCCGCTTTTTCGAGGAGCTTTTGCGAAAAGTTGACGGCAAAACCTAATCGGGACGGAGTGATATCGGTCGCGAGCATACTTTGAGAAACATCGAGCGCAATAAAGAGATTACTTTTTGCAGAGATTTCAACCGAGTTGCGGGTGCCGATTTGAGGACGAGCCAATCCCAAGATACAGAAAAAAAGGCCGCCGACTCCTAAAGCAAAGCGTCGCCAAGAAAACGTGTAGGGTTCCTTCTTCCATTTCCAAAGCATCCTGAGCGCGAGAATGGCTAGTAGGAATAATCCCCAAAGCGCGCTGGTATTTTCGAGTCTAAACAGCATTTCGCAAACGTCCTTTTTGAAAACGGGTTTCTTGGAGGAAGAAGGTACTGAGCAGTAGCAAAGTCGCAAAAAGCGCCGGCCAGAAGTATCGGTCTTCTTTTTCGGCCATGGGTTTTACTTTGATCCGAGTTTTTTCGAGGGAGTCGATCTCTTGTAAGATTTTTTGAAGGCCGTTCGTATTTCGAGCCATATAGGATTTCGCTTTTGTAATTTGTGCGATTTCTTCGAGAAGTTTGGGATTCAAGTACGAAGGAACTTGAGCAATGACTTGAGTCTTTCTACCTTCGGCATCGTAAGCATAGATGGGTACCAGCACGCGGTCCGATTCGCCAATTCCGATGGAGTAAATACGGATACCTTCTTGGGCTGCGAGATTACTCGCGGTAATCGGATTGATTGAACCTACGTTGCTATCACCATCGGTAAGAAGGATAATCACCTTGTTTTTGGATTCAGTCTTTCGAAGTCGCGCAATGGCGTTTGAGAGGCCCATTCCGATGGCGGTGCCTTGTTTCAGTTCTCGCAAGCGAATGTCGTCGACCTGAGAAAGTAAGAATTCGAAATCTCTTGTGAGAGGAGATTTTAGAATCGCTTCGCCTCCGAAAATCACAAGACCGATGCGATCATTCGGACGGTTTTTAATAAAGTCGCGGATCACTTGCTTCGCCGCCAGGATTCGGCTGGGTGTGAGGTCAGTTGCGTCCATCGATTCAGAGACGTCTAAACAAATGACGATGTCTAAGCCTTCTGTCCATTTTTGCGCCCAAGTTTTCAACTGAAACGGTTCACAGATGACAAAGACGAGCAGGCACAGAGCGGTAAGCTGACAGACGAAAAATAACCTCAGGATATTTTTCGCACGTCTACTTTTTTTTCGCAAAATGTCGGTGTTTTGAGAAAGAAGGAGGTGGGTCGCGAGCGCGCGTTCCTTTCTTTTAAAAAGAAAATACAAAAGAACCACTAAAGGCAGAACCAGCAATAGATAATATTCTTTGTGAACTACTTGCCACATAATAAGGTTTTCTCAGTTTCCTGAATCCAATGATCCACGGTATCCACGATGGAAATATTTTTTTGTTCTGAAAATTTATAGGTATCGCATGTTTCGAAGTGCGGCGTGATTTGAATGGCTTGGCTATTCGCTTTTAAACGGGTTTTAAATTCTTGGGTCGTCCAAGAGTTAACGGTTGTTTTTTCTGTCTTAGTGAAAAATGTTTTGATGATTTGATACCATTCGTCGATGAGCTTTGGGTTATCGGTCTCTTTGAGCACTTTCGCTTTAAAGCGAGTCAGTTCTCTTTTTAACCACAGGAAAGGGTCTTCTTCTTTCACAGCCGGGAGAAGCCGTTTGGGGTTCGGAATGAGGCCGGGGATTTTTTGCATCCACGGCCAGAGAATCCAACAGATAAAGTAAGTGATCACGGCAATCAAAAACAATCTTGCAATTCGTAAATAGGGAATCGGACGAGAAACTTCATCAAAAGCCTCTCGGATGGTTTGATCTTCCGGGGCAAGGGTCGTTACGACTTGTAGAGGCGTACTTTCGGTGGAGAGTTGATTGGCTCCCCACTTGACTTGGATGGGAGGGATTCGGATTTCACCCAAATCGTAGGCCGTGATTTCATACCGAAACATGGGAACATTGTCTTCACGGATGAATTTCTTGTCGAGGACTTTCAATTGTTTGTGTTCGAGGAGAAGGTCATCCATGACGTACACTTCGGACTCTAAGTTTTGATCGGACTCTTTGGCTTCGGAAATCAGTTTGAGATCCAAAACGGCGCGGCTTCCCGGCTGAATCTGAGAGGTGGAGAGATGCGTTTCAATTCGTTCTGCAAAAAGACTACTTGCCGAAAGAAGAACGCTCCCTAAAAAAATGAACCATTCTTTTGAGATAATCATCCTGGGTGCTGAGGGTTAAATAATCGGAGCGGGTGTTCTGAGTCAATCGCTCCAGAGTTTGTGAAGTTTCCATCGATCGTTTAGAGAGGTGGTTAACGACTTCGGGATCTTTTCCATCGAGAATCAAAAATTCTCCCGTTTCGGGATCGCAGACTTCGTAAATTCCTTTAAGGCCCATTCCCCGTTCTGCATCGTCATAGCAATGCATGAGGAGAAATTCATGGCGGGATGCCATGGTCTTGAATTCTTTTTCGAAGTCGGGAATCAGAAAGTCGGACAGAACAATCACGAGCGAGGGGGCTTTAAGAACCTGAGAAAGATACTTCAAGGCCGGCCGCAAATCGCTCTTGCGATTTTTACAATCAAAATTCGAAAGCTTGTGCAAAATGATCCGAACCTGTTCACGGGTTCGTTTGGGTGGCAAATAATCAAGATGGGTTTCGTCGAAGAGAAGGAGTCCGACGTTGTCCTGGTTTTTAACGGCGCCTAAGGAAAGCAAAGCAACGGCTTCTAAAATCATGTCTCTCTTTTTGAGGTGATTGAAAGAGAAGAGCGTACTGCCACTGACGTCGACTAAGAGCACGATGTTTAAATCGCGCTCTTCTTCGAATGTTTTCAAAGTCGGGTGGCCCGTGCGTGCGGTCACACTCCAACTCATGTGTCGGATGTCATCGCCGAATTCGTAGGGACGGAACTCTCGGAACTGCATTCCGCTTCCCCGAAATCGACTGCGGATATTTCCGGACGTCAAAGCGGGCAGCATTCGTCTAGCACGAATTTCCAGCTCGGGAACTAATTTTAAAACGTCAGGTCGGATCTTCATTTTAATCTTCGAACGAAAAGTTAAGGAACGACAACGGCATTTAAAAGTTGAGTCACAAGGTCATCGGTAGAAAGGCCACGCGCTTCTGCTTCAAAGGTCGGAATCAAGCGATGGCGGAGCACTTCATAGGCGACGCTTTTAATATCGTCTGGGGTCACAAAATTGCGGCCCTCGATGAGTGCCGTTGCTTTGGCGGCTCGGCTTAAGAAAAGAGTTGCTCGAGGACTTGCGCCAATTTGGATATGATTTCTTAAGTCGTTTAATCGAGTTAAGTCGGCTTCTTCGCGTTTCATTTCTTCATTCTTGCGGGTCGCCATGATGAGTCTTAAAATATACTCTTTGATTCTTTCATCGACATAAATTTTTTCGACTTCCTCTCTAAATTGAAAGACAAGATTCACAGAGAGTTTCTTCTGTGTTTTAGGAGCCACCAAGTGGTCCATTCTTTCTAAGATCAGGCGCTCTTCGGCGCGAGTGGGATAAGAAATCTTCAGCTTAAACATAAATCGGTCGAGTTGAGCTTCGGGAAGATTGTAAGTGCCTTCTTGTTCAATCGGATTTTGAGTTGCGAGCACCAAGAACGGTTCTTCAAGAGGATAAGTCACTTCTCCAATTGTGACTTGTTTTTCGGCCATAGATTCTAGCAGCGCGCTTTGCACTTTTGCAGGTGCGCGGTTGATTTCGTCGGCCAAAAGAATGTGAGTAAAGATCGGACCTTTTTTGGGCTGAAAACTTCCTGTCTCTTGGCGGTAGATCAAAGTTCCGATTAAATCCGAGGGCAGAAGATCGGGCGTAAATTGCACGCGCTGAAATTTTGCATCGAGGATCGACGCCAGAGTTTTTACGGCCAGGGTTTTCGCAAGGCCCGGAAGTCCTTCTAGAAGAATATGACCGCCTGTCAGTAAGCCGATTAAAAGCGAACGATTCATGTGCTCTTGTCCTACGATGACTTTGGACATTTCATCGAGGATCGAATGGAGTTCGGAATGGGCGTTACTTGCGGTCTCGGAAAGGTTTTGAGAATTCATAGGGTCCTTTAAAGAAATTCGGATTAAAATGAGGAAAGTTGTTCTTATGATTATACTTTGAATGAGCTCATGATGCCCATTGTTACCTTCCAACCCAGCGGAAAAAAGATTGAAATCGAAGCGGGGATGACGCTATATGAAGCTGCACTGCAGCTAGGACTTCCCGTTGCGTCATCATGCAGTGCAGAAGCAACGTGCGGAAAATGCAATATGGTTGTACTTTCCGGGGCCGAGAATTTGTCGCCTCAGACGCAAAGCGAAATACATCTCTTGTCGAAAGAGAGAAGACCGCTGAGTGACCGGATCTCTTGTCTTGCCCAAATTCTCGGTGATTGCGTTGTGACGACGCGATATTGGTAACTGATTTAGAAGGCCACTGGTGAATCGAGCGTTCTGGGTTCCTTTTTTAATTTTTGTCTTTGTGAGTTCGGCGTCTGCGCGACCGAATTGTTTGAAACTCGTCTCGGAAATTGCCATCGGTGTAGTCAAAGGGGGAACCTATCCCATTCCGTGGTTTTTAAATGGTTCCATTAATCTCTTACGTTCCTATCCACTCCGAATGGCATCTTCAAATCTTGTGCGAAGGATAGGTGCCATCCATGGCGATGACAGGGTCACAAAGTTTGTCGAGGATAAAATCGGCAAAACTTACAAAGGACAAAGACTTTCCGACGGAGTTTTGAAGGAACTGATCAAAGCGTTTCCAGTAACGGATGGCTCGACGGATATCGATTTAAGTCGATTGGGTTTGAAAGAGGGAAAGACGGTCCGGAATTTAACGGCATTGATTGCGTATGCACTTTTCGTATTTGTAGGTCCTACCGATGCTATTTCAGATGGGGATTTCGATAGCGAAACCGCCGACTTTGAAGAAACGGATGAAAAAGATGTGATCGTTATCGTCGATATGTTTGACGACGCTACTGGAAATTTTTTCGTAAAAAACGAGACGGATAAACGAATTGAGCATCTCCGAAAACTCAAAGGCAAAGTGTTTGTCGTTCGTTCGACGGATCCGGACGTCGTTCGGGCGGAGCTTAAAAAAATTAAGGAAAAGAACGGGCTAGTCACAAGACTAGAAATCTCCGCACACGGACGAAGTGGCAAACTGGTTACCCGCGAAGAAATTATTCCTATTAACACCCTCTTAGACTCCAGACTTCTCGCTCCAGATGCGAAAGTGCGTTTTGTATCGTGTTCTATTGCCGAAGGTGAAGAAGGAAGAGAATCACTTGAGAAATTTGCCGATAGAAATTTAAGCAGCGGAGGATCTGTTTCGGCAAGTCAAATGACCTCGCTTTCAACCCATAATAACTGGATGTTTGATCTCTTTCCGGGCGTTGTTCAGACACGAATGGGATTAAAATATTTAACGAGCGGCCATCTTACAGTGAGATGGGCTTGGGAGTCCCCGAAAGACTTCGTCACAACGGTCAAGCGTCCAACTAAAGAGAATTAGCCGCAAAAACTTTTCTGAGTGGGCGCTCAGCGAACGCCCACTCAAAGTGTAGTTCTCTTAATTGTAAAGCGCGATGAGTTCTTTGAGTTTGGGTAAGAATTTTCCAACTCGCACTCCGATATTTGCATATTCGTCGGTGTAGAAAGAGACGAGTAAGCTTTGTTCGCTGTTTTTGCGGCGCTCAGCCACGTTCAGACCTACGATGTAACCTACCGCACCTTCTTGAATAAAGATTGGACCGCCGGAAGCTCCGCGAGTCATCGAGCAGTCATGCTTGATGTAGTCATCGTACTTGTTGCCTCTGGCGGAACATCCCTGATGCACCGTCGCGGTTTGACCATATTTGTAGTCTGCGGAATATCCTGCGAGATTAAAGTAGGTGTAATCGTCTCCGTTTCCTTTGACGCCCATGGAACCCACAACACTTCCTAAGTTGTCTTCTAGGAGCATGATGGCCCAATCATCTGCACGACTGCCATCGGGATCGCTCGTTCCCCACCAAACATGTTTGATTCGAGAGGCGTAAGTGCTGCTGCCATTGATATAGTTGGGCAGGAATCTCGATATATCCGTTCTTAATTTTTTAGTACTCGGGTCGATCACACAGTGAGCGGCGGTGAGAACGAGTTTCTTCGCGACCATCGTTCCGGTACAGCCGATGTTTTCGAGATAACCGATGGCACTCCAAGGAGATTTAGAACTCGTGACCTCTACCCGAGGATCAGTTCCGAAGATATTTCCCATTTGAGATTGGAGTGGATTACGAGGTTTTTCTTGAAACCCCTCTCCGAAAGCAGTTAATGCCAAGACGAACGATAAGATTCCAATGTTTAAACTTAGTTTCACAAACCCCCCAGTTCATTAAGTTAATTTCACTGGTAATGATGGGCTCGATTTCTGTCAAACGAGTTTCAATAAGTTTGTGGTAACGGTGTCTCGTTTTGTTAACTGTGTGTGCTTTGGTTTTTGAGTTCGCGCTTTTTCTGCTTTTCTTTGTAAAATGTTTTGGTCGCGGCGTAGAGGACTTTATCAAATTCTGCGAACACGGTACCTGCCTGATTTTTGTATTCGATTTTCCAGGTGAAGGTATATTCCCCGTTTGCTTCCACTTGGCGACGGACTTCGTCTAGCATTTCGGGAGTAATCTGAAAATCGGCGAACACTGTTTCCCTTGCCGGACGTTTAAACCGAATGGTGCATCCCTTATCCCACACGACATAATCTTCGCCGAGAATTTCGATGAGCATGATCATGAAGAATGGGTCGGTCGAGCCGTAGAGACTTCCTCCGAAAATAGTTCCCATCCGATTCCGAGTTCGCCAGCTGAAGGGAAGCTTCACTTGCAAACGAGTGAAATCGGGAGAAATAAAAGTCACCCGTCCTCCCGCTCCACGGATGCAGGGCCAGACATTCAAAACAAATCGAACAAGCTTTGCGTTGGTTCTCTTTTTCATGATGGAATTATCAGAGGGTTATGAAAAAGAAGCAACTTTGGTAGCAAATTGTTTTAAATCGATTTCTTAAGAAGCTCGACTGCTTTGTCGGTTCCTAGTGCGACTAAGAAACTTGCGAGTTTGGGACCGTTCTTTTTGGCGATCAAAATCCAATAAATTTCTTGGAAAAAAACTTTGGGCTCAATCGCGTTTGATTTCATGATCTCAAAAGTTTTCGTAGCCAAAACGTCTTCAGAAACGGATTTGCCTTCGGACTCGAGAAGGGCGATGAGCTCTCCTACGGCTTTGGGGGAATTCGTTTTGGGGATGTCAGAAGTTCTTAAGGCAAAACGGAATTCTTCGGGAGCGTAGGTGGTAATCCACTTCCATGCACATTTTGCGCGAGAGTAAAAACGCTGCTCATCCACTGGCGTTAGAATTGTCGATTGATAGTGCGCTTTGGTCTTTTCTAAATCGCCTTGGTGAATTTGCAAAATATTGCACAGATGACGGAAGTGAAACTGAGATGGCATCGTTCCGTATTCAGGCGTTTCTTTGCGCTTTAAAAGGGAGAATTCATAAATCCGTTTTTCATAACGGACTTTTTTCTCGTCTTCTTTTTCGATTCCGTAGGCAAAGCGTTCGCTGCGGTCAAAGTCATCGTAGGCTTTCATCACATCGAGATCGAACGCAATTGAAAAATCGAGGTTTGGCTTTCGGCTTGCAAAAATCCAACGGATCACTTGCGGTTCATAAACTTCCAAAGTTTCTTGAAGCGTTAAGAGATTTCCGGAAGACGAAGAGAGTTTTGAACCCAAACCTTTGGCTAAAACGAAATCGTACTGAACATAGAAAGGAGCTTCTCTTTTCCAAACTTCTTTGACGATCTCAAGTCCTGTGTCGTAAGATCCGCCTTGAGAAGAGTGATCTTTACCGCCCGGTTCGAAATCGACTTTTTCTTTCGCCCATCGCATCGGCCAATCGACACGCCAGAGAAGTTTCACGCCACCTTCTTGGTCGATATTGGTCATCAATTCTTTTTTACACGCCTTACACTTGTAATAGACGTTTGAAGGCGCTTCGTACTTCAAAAATTCCGTGGTATCTCGATCGCACTCTTTGCAGAAAATTGAAAGACAAGTCCACTTCGAAGGAAGGGGCTCGGTACGGGAACGATTTAAAATTTCGATAATGAGTTTTTCATTGGCAATCGCATCGCGGATGCCTTGATTGTACTCGCCCTTTTGATAGGGCTCGTTTTGATAAATAAAATTCGGAAAAATCCCGAGCTCGGCGATCTCGTTCTCAAAGCGTTTTTCAAATTGGCGGGCGTAGGATTTTTCCTGACCAAAAGGATCGGGAATTTTCGCTAAGGGTTTTCTTAAGTTTTTTTCAATGATTTCGGGATTCGGCAGATTCGCCGGGACTTTTCTTAAAGCATCGTAGTCGTCCCAACTATAAATAAAACGGACTTTTTTACCGCGGTCTAAGAGCGCTCGTACCACAAATTCTGTGGTGACCACTTCTCTAAAATTTCCGATGTGGACAATGCCGCTTGGCGAAATCCCGGAAGCACAGACAAAAGAGTCTTGTTGGGGATGCTTGTCTAATAATTCTTCGACAGCCTTGTCCGCCCAATGCGTGAATGGGATTTCTTCTACGGTCGTTTGGTGTTTCATTTGCCACAAGGTATAGCATTTCTTGTTTTTTTTGGCTACTTCCTAGACAATAGGAACCATGAAATGGACTTGGTTATTACTTTTTGCAGGGACAATGGCGCTCGGGGTATTTATCTTACGAGCCTGTCCGAAATCGAATGAGGCGACTCCGGCGTTGACGCCAACCGTTTCGCCTGAACTTGTTCTCCCAAAAACACAGAACTCGGTGGGAAGTCAGTTGCCTCAGGGAAATGGGCCTTTATCGACGGATTCGGGCGTTCCAAAACCTTTGGAACCGAATAATATTCCTTCGCAACCGATCACCCCTCCGAAATCCAATAATTCTACGCCGCCCAGTCTTCCGCCTCCGGTTTATCAAAACCCGAGTTACAACGATCCCGGCGATCCCAACGGAGCTCCGCCTCCATTACCGCCGCCTCCCATTGGAGACGGCGATTTTGACGGGCTTCCTCCTCCCGCTTTTGAGGCGCCGGAAGAATTTATGGATCCGAATTCGACGCAACCTCAACCGATTGAAGACTAAAAGGCTCGGATGACAAAACAAAGTCACTCCGATTACTATTCTTCTCATGCTTTTTGAAAGATTTTTAGCACTCCGATTTATGATGAAGGGTTCCGATAAAGGAACCTTCAGCGCCATGACATTGTTTTCGTGGCTTGCAATCGCGATTGGGATCGGAGCGATGTGTAGTCTCTTGTCGGTGATGTTTGGTTTTGAAAGAGAACTAAAGACCCGCGTTTTAAATGCCTATCCGCATATTCTGATAAAACAGAAAGGTCGAGCGACTCCCATTGCAGATTACGAAAAGGTTGAGACTGAAATAAAAAAAGTCGCTGGCGTCGAACGAGTGACCCCTTACATCGAAGCCGAAATGATTTTACAAAGCGAATCTCGAACACTCGGAGGAATCGTTTGGGGGGTGAACGACGCTGAAATGCAAAGGCTTTCAAAAAATATCACGGAAGGAAAAGCGCCTTCCAAACTTTCAGCGAATGGAGAAGTACTCGTCGGCAGCGAACTTGCGGGACGTTTGGGAATTTCGGTGGGGCAAAGAGTGACTTTGATTTCTCCCATCCAAAAGTCAGGACCGATGGGAATGTTGCCTGACTCGCAATCTTTTACAGTCTCCGGAAATTTTACATCAGGTCATTACGAATTCGACCAAGGATACCTCTTCGCTCCGTTGGAAGATGCGCAAGATCTCATGCGAAGCGGAAATACGATCACAGGTTGGCAGATTTGGACAAATAAAATGGAAGATGCCGAAGCAATATCGCATCAAATCCAGGACGTGTTGCCCGAAAACTTAGAAGCGCAAAGCTGGACGGTATTTAATTCAGCTCTCTTTAGTTCATTAAAACTCGAACAATACGCCATGTCCGCAATCCTAGCATTTGCAATTTTGATCGCAGTCATGAACGTCGTCATTACGCTCATGATGAATGCCAGTAATAAGAAGAAACATATCGGAGTACTCAGAGCTTTAGGGGCCTCGTCTCAACAAATTAAAAAGATTTTTCTCTATCAAGGCGCGTGGATGGGCGTTGTCGGATTGGGCTTAGGAACATTTCTCTTTGTCGCATTTGTCATCTACGTAAAATATTTCTCAACGTTTCAACTTCCCGAATTCTATTACGATCGGTCGATCCCCGTCGAGTTACGGCCCGGCCCGATCGCAATGATCTACTTCGGCGCAATCGTCCTTATCTTCTTAGCGACTCTTTTGCCTGCAATCCGAGCATCGCGATTGGATCCGATCGAAGCCATAAGAGAGTAAGCATGAGATGGCATCACCCGACCCGCACATCGTAAACGAGGATTCGTTCGCCCCGTCCTTCGCCCAGCTCGTCATTGTTAGCGAAATTGCGTCCGACCCGTCATCGCTGGGAAAATTGCGTCCCACCCGTCGTTGCGAGGAGCGAAGCGACGAAGCAATCTCG
>CALCZU010000062.1 GCA_937903155.1 uncultured Bdellovibrionales bacterium | reverse complement strand
GCACCCTCGCAATGACAGGCGGTGAAATGTAAAAAGGTCGGGGGTACGCGCAAAAAGGTAGGCCGTACCGTTTACTGGTTGTAGTACTCGCTGAATCGTTGGAATGACGGGCGATCGTTGCAGCGAGCAACGTAATCTTTAATGACAGGGGTTGCCTGAATTACTTTGGTCATTATTCCGAAGGCGAAAGAAGACGCGAGGTAGAGATCAGCCGCACTGAAGGTGTCGCCTAAAATATACGGCCCCGGGTGTACCGCTGTTTCGGCCGCTTTAATCGTGTCTTCGTAGGTTCCGTAGCCAATGGCTGAAGTGCGCTCGGTCGGAGGTCTTGTTAACATTTTGTCGACCACCGCGGTTTCAAGACACCCTGCCGCGAAGAAGAACCATCTCAAGTAAGTTCCGCGTTTGGGATCATTTAAAGCCGGCGCTAATTTTTTTTCTGAAAACGCGTCGGCAAGATAGGCGCAGATGGCGGCAGTTTCGGTGACTACCACTCCTCGATGCACAATCGTTGGGATCTTTCCCATCGGATTGATTGCAAGGAACGCAGGAGTCTTGTGCTCTCTTTTTGTAAAATCCAGGATTTTTATTTCGTAAGGTGCTCCGATTTCTTCGAGCATCCAGTGAACAATGCGGCCGCGAGACATTGGGTTGTGATAAAAAGTAATTTGATCGCTCATGATTTGCCCTCTCAAAAAGAAATACTTTATCTCGTTATTTCTTCTCCGTAAATGCTGGCACCACCATTGCAAAGCTCGGTTGAAAATTTAAGGAGTTAGGAAATGATTATTTGGTCTGGATTCGGATTTTTAGCGGCGTTGATCCCCATCGCAACGCTTGTATTAGGAGGAGTGCTCTGCAAATGGGTTACGGGAGACGACACTCTCTACGATAACAATCTGCTTTTGAGGCTCTTCAGCTTTGGACTCGCAAGCCTTTTGGTTTGGTTTTTGGGTAAGCGTTTGAATGGCCGTCCCGGTAAAATTCTCATCGACCCGGCGACCGGACAGCCAGTGATACTCAAACAAAGACACAGCCTTTTCTTTATTCCGATGGAGTACTGGGCTTTTGTGATCGCACTCATTGCGATCGCGGTCGGATTTCAGTCTCGATAGACCGAAAATCGTTCTTTCAGGTCAAAACGCGTCAATTTGACGCAACTCCTTTACAGTGCGCCTGCGCGTTGGCGGATCGCTTGTTTTCGCGTCTTCTCTCCCCTACAATTATTCTTATCATGAAAACACAAACTAAAATCCTTATCGCCCTGGCACTTCACCTTGTCTTCAGCCGAATTCTACACGCCGAAAAAGAGCGGGATCAGGTCACGCAGATGGTGAACCACATCTTGGGACTCGATGACGAAAAAAACAAAGACAATGTTAGTTACTGGAAACCGGTGAAACTCGAGAAAGAGATTTACTTCAAAAAGAATCACGTTGGCGTGGATGAGTATACGATCTACGGATCCTCGGATAGTTTTAATCCTAAAGAATATAAAATTCAGATCAAAATGAATATTGCGGATTCGAGTAAGGTCCCTTTCAGAGCCGACAAACAAGAATTTACCGCACTCGTCACTAACTCTGCCGGGGTTGCGATGCTTGAAGCCAAACGCGCTAAAGGATCCGACAAATTGGAATATCCTCTTTTACCTCCGGATGAGCATATTCACGATGATTCTATCCCGGATAAAAAATTTGAAGTGGACTCGCGCTTCAATAAAGAAAAGGGTTATGCTGCAGCCAAAGACTCGAAATATCGCGCCAATTTGGATCCAGAGCTTTTGAAAGAAGTCGGAGTCGCCGGAGCCGAAATGGCTGCCTGGAAAATCTCTAATAAAATTCCAAGACTGAATCGCGCGGGAGCAAAGGTTCGTGCCGTCCGTAAACTCGGAAAGCTCTACGTTCTTGTAGACGTGGGCGACCATGTTGCCCAAGCGTACGAAGTCGTCGAAGGGGGAGCAGAGCCGAAGTTTCACACGGTCAGCGCTGACACTCTTAAAAACTTTCAAAAAGCGGGAACAAAAGCCTACGCGGATATTACCTCGGCATTCGAAGAAACAGGTGTTCTCCGTAACGATGCCGATCTCAAAGCGACATTAGAAGGCGAACCGCACGTAAAAAGAGACACTACGACGCCCTCAACGCATTCGACTTCACCGAGCACACATAACTCTCAGCCCGCAACCACCCGTCCAACGGCTCCAGTCGTTGACAAGGCCGCCGAAGAAAAAGCAAAAGCCGATGCAGCTGAAAGAGAACGCAAAGAAAAGGCTCTCGAAAAACTGAGAAAGTTAAAAGAGCAACAATAAGAAAGTTTTATTTTATTTCTGCTTTAAGTTTTTCGAAGATTTCTTTTTGAGCGGTTGAACTCATGCGGCTGATTTGTTTATTGCCTTGAGTCGGAGTTCTTAAAAGAATTTCGTCTTCTTTTCTTTCAAAATCGGCTTCTTGATGGCCTTTCAACCAAAAGCTGAGTTGTTCTTTCGACAACTCTCCATTGCCACCCATTTCTTTAGGCGCTTTTTGCATTAAATATTTTACGAAGGGAGAATTTTGCAATTCGTTCGCCCAAGCTTTTTCTTGTTCGGTCAGGGCTTCGTTTTTCGAGGCCTTTGCGATCCAAGAATCAATGTTTTGGAAACTATTCAGTCTTGAATGTTGCGAATCTACCAAAGCCCCTTTTTGGGCTTCGCTGAGTTTTTCAGTAAAGCCGGGTTTGTAAGAATAACCTTCTTCTTTCGCGCCTGCTTCGAAATACTGTTTCACTTTTTTGAAGAGCGGCGTTTGAATCAGGATATCCCAATTCTCCGGATCCTTCTTTAAGATCTCAGGATAACTCTTCACCGTATCGTGGTAAGCGTCCTGCGAACTTTTTAATTTGGAAGCTGCTAGGTACAGAGGAAGCTCTTTCATTTTTCCTTCAGCTTTTTGCTCTTTGAGAGAAAGATATAAAGGATTCGATTCAATTTCTTGTTCCCAATGCGGCGCTTGAGATAAGACTTTTTGCTCATGGGCCTCTTTTTCTTTTTGCTTCTTCTTTTCGTACTCGGCTTTTCGATTTGCCTTATACGCATCATCTCCCGAACGGATTCCTTGAATGATGACTTGCTTAAAATCTTCATCGCAAAGATTGATTTCGGTACCGTCACGCAGTTGGATACGGCCTACGACTCTGTCTTCGTTTTGCTTGGTGTTTTTGTCTTGCCAATATTGCATCCAGTAAATCAGTTCTTTTGGAGTCAAATAGCGTCTGCTGACCTGACCGTACTCGTCTTTGACTTCCTGGCCATTCTCTAAGAGGCGATAACCTCGGCTGACTTTATTTCCCTTGTCGTCGACTTCCGGGATTCCGGGTCCCTTGATTTCAGGAGGCAATAGAGTCAAAAGCAGATGTTTCAAAAGCGGATCTTCCATGTAACCGGGGACTCGTTTTCCGTCCGCATCGGTGTATCCTTCAACCCACTTCTTTTCAGCTTCGGTCAAAGGCTCGTTTCGTTCAAGTTTCGTAATCCAACTTTCAATTCTTTGGAACGTTAACATTTTTTCGTGAGTGAGCTGCATTAATGCCGCTTTTTGCTCATGGGTCAGATTTGGATTAAACCCCTCTGCAAAACGATAGCCTTCTTCTTTCCCATGCCCATCGATTAGCCTTTTGACTCGGTTAAAAAACGGATACTTTAAGAAATGCTCCCAGTTTTCTGCGTTGTCTTCAAACGCCGTGTCGTCTTCGTTCAGAATCTTTAAGTAGTGTTCTAAAGCGCGGTTCATATTAAAAGCTTCTTGCCGCGCTTTTGCTTTAGAAATTTTTCCGGCGTCGAGACGCACTTTAATGGAGTGATAAGCGTAGTCAGATTCAATATGTCTATCCCAAACGGCTGCATTTTCTTCGATAAGATCTTTCACGTAGTCCGCGAGAGGTTCATCAATGACGGTCTTATTAAAATACTTCACCGCCGCGTCGGTCACTTCACCGACGGTGTAAAGACTTCCCACAATCGCGATAGGGACTGTGATCCATTTTCTTAAGCGATAGGGTTGGTCGGTTAACCAGCGAATGGGAGCTTCAGAAAGATTATAGGTTAGAAAGTTTCCGGGAGTGACTTTGTAACCAAACTGTCTCGGAATCGCTTGCAAAGCGTAGTTCGTCCACCAAAAAGGAAATGCAAGCGGTGCGATGGGATAATGATACCAACGCCAAGGAGTCGCTTCGTGAGGCGTTAAAAGCCCCCGCCACTTCGGAGCCTTTTCATTTTCAGAGCGTGCGATAAAAGGGCGCGTCAGCCAATGAGGAGCGGGTCGGTATTGTAAAGGAACGATATCGTCTTCGAGCGGAGACTCATGCTCGAGTGGAACGATCCGATCTTTTGGATTTTCTTTGGTTCTATCTGCAAGTTTTAAAGGAAGAAATTCTGGATGCGGTCCCGCAGCAGGTTTCAAAGGTACAATCGTTTCAGGATTTGTTTCGGGATCGGGAGATAAAGGAATAATTTCTTTTCCGCTGAGAGGTGCGGGTTCTAAGAGCTTGGGTTGGCGGGCAATTTCATCTGAGAGTTCTCTGTGAATCGCGAGAACGGATTTGCGAGGTTTTCCGAACCCACCTAAAAATTGTTCGCAGGAGGTTCTAGCGGCAAAGACTTGAGAAAAGCTGGCGAGTAAAAAAAATGAAAATAAAGTAACACGAATCGATAGACTTGTTTTCAATTTAATACCCCCCTTTCCCCATTTTTATTTTGAGCGAGCGATTAGTTCTTATCGCGAAGACGCCTTAACATTTCTCTCTTATAGGCTTCGTCTTCTGGAGTGGAAGAAGGAGCGTTGTGAGTCGATGGCGTTTTGCCTTCAGGTTTGACTTCAACCTCTGCATTTGGAGGAGCTGGATTGTGTCTTTCCAATTCCTGCTTATATTCGGTTTCCACTCTCAAAACTCCGGTTTGTTCAATCTTATATTTTTCAGAAAGCTTCGAGTTGATCTTTTCCCAAACGACGTCAGCCACGGGAATAAAAGAAGGTTCTTTGCCATCTTCGCCGAAAACGACTTCCCATGCTTGCTTTCCATGCGCGACCATATCGCCCCATACGAAAATTCGGCTTCCAAATCTAAACGTTTTGAACGTCCTTGTTTTTGGCGAAAGTCTTTTTAAGAGCCCGTGCCAAGCGGCTTGCTCCATTGCAAACGGAACCGCGTCGTGACTCACAATTTCTTTGAATGAAACGGGTTTGTCCTTCACTTTCACTTCTGTCGCGGGGGAAAAAGCTTTTTCCGTTACGAAGGCTTTACTCATCACAATTCGTTTATCTAATCTCTCGTTGTACAAATATTCTTTTGTACTCAAGCCACTAAAAGAACCTTTGAAATGATCATAAGTGGCGACCGTGACTCCTTCGGCATCGACAAGTGTGGCATCGCCTTTCAGTTCACATCCTTGACCGCCTTTAACTTCTCCAAACTTCGCCTTGAATTGGACTTTATAGTCTCGCGGAGTCAACTTTTCGGATTTGCCGTAAACGGTATATTCATCCGTTTCGAGATGGTTCTTACGGAAGAACACATCGGATTCAAATTGGATGCTCTGCCAGGCTTCGCGTTCGGTGCCTCTTGTTTTATCTAAGATTTCACGGCTGAGCTTTAAAATGCATTCGCGTTCTTTGTCGGACAAGACCACAATCTCCGCTCGCGCGCTCTCGGCGCACACATTCGTCACAATTTGCGTAAGCGCAAAGACGCTCAAAAAATATGAAGTAAAATTTTTCATTGCAACCCTTGTGTGTGCAATTAGGTTGCCACCCTTGTCAACGCTATTTCGCGGTATCTGCCACGCACCAAAAAAAGTATTCTACGAGGCTACACCACGATTTCAGTGTCTAAAAAAACGACGGTTTTCGCGATTAAACTTTGAAAGCTTAAGTATTTTGAAGGTTTATCAAGAAGTGTGTCTTTAGATTGACTGTCAGAAGATAGACAGTTTTAAGCGGGTGGCGGGTGGCGGATAGCAGTTCGCGTTTCTTCGGAGTGTTTTTCGCGCAAAGCAAAAGGCCACAAGGTTAACCCTTGTGGCCTTTCAAATCCGTTTCAACTCAGAAAGATCTTACTTTTCGCCTTCTTTTTTCAATCTTTCTAAAGCCTCACGACGAGCTTTACGTTTTGCTTCTTCCTCTTCGTCAGGCGATGCCTTAGGTCGTTCTTTCGGAACCTGATTCGTGAAAGAAGGACCTGCAATGGGCGTGATCGTCACAGTGTCATGAGTCGCTCCCGGTGTCGGAACTTTATCGTCCTTTTTCGCATGAGGAACAAGACCTGCTTCTAATTCTTTTTTGATATCCGCAGGATCTTTTAAGACTTCGGTTTTTTCAAGGAATGTTGTGTTCAGGTAATTATACCCTTTAATTAGGCGGTCTTTTTCAATGAGATCCAGCACACCAGCATCCACTCCGAGAAGTTTTGGCTCACCACCGTTTTCTACGTACTCAACAGCGCGTTTAATATGGCCCAGCTCTTCAAGGACAAAGAAAGTTCTGACACCCATCTTAACCTTTTTCAAAACGCCGGTTGAAGTTTTCGATTTAAACATTTTGCCTGCTGCATACCAACCCACAGCTTCGGCTCCTGCAATTTTAGCTTCGGTCTTATCCATCGTAAAAGGAATGGAACCCTTCGGAGCTGGAGTAGCCGCTTCTTTCTCTTTAAAGAAATCTGCTTTTGGTTTCAAACCCTTCTCTTTTTCCACATCCAATGGAAACTTATTCGCAGTGGTCGTGTAGGAGGGAGACGTAGCATATTCGGGAAAAGTAATGGCAACGATTTTGTCGCCTTGAGAATTCACGATACTGACATCTCCAATGACTCTGCAACCGCTCAGTTTATTGCTCAATTCGCCTCTTCTCGCTTTGAATTGAATTTTGTAATCTTTCGGAGTGGTCATTTGCGAACTGCCGTAGATAGTGTACTCATCGGTCTCTGTACGATTCCGTCGGGTGTAGACTTCCTTTTCGAGTTGAATTCCACTGTATCCAGTCGCTCCATCCATTAGCTTTCTCGCCATCTTCAAAATACACTCTCTCTCGTCCGAAGGACCTTCGAACTCATTGGCCTTCAGTGAGTCTGCAATGCTGAAAGTTGGATAAAGACTGATGGATGCTAAAAGCGCAAACGCTTTAAACTTGATTGAGCTGGTTTTCATAATTCCCCCAAAAATAAAATCTGTACGAGTGGGAAGAATGCAATTGAAAAGCCAAGCGGCCAAACTCGAGCGTTCGTGCGGGTTTCCCGTGGAGTGACTTGTCCACTTGAAGTCTTCATCCAAATCCGAGTGGCGAGCGAGTGAGCAACACAATCTTTCAAAGCGGCGCATCGGTGTGCTTTCGAAGCCTGCCGCTCAATGCGAAATCGATTTATCCTTATATAGCAGCGAAATTTCGAAATTTGCGAAGAGCCCTAAAACGCGGAATTATCCCCCGTGTTCAATCGGTCTTCGGCCCAAAAGTCTGACCAAATTTTCGACGAAGAACACGAGTATTTTTCTGAATAGTGAAAGCGTTTCAGTGTTTTAAAGATCGAACAGAGACCCTCTGACTACTGACCACTTTGGAGACGTTCACGTCTTGTCTACGGGATCAGAAAATTTTCTCTCATTTCTAAGTCACATGCTGCCAATCGAATCATTTTGTTTAGAATTCACAGGGTTTGAGAAGGCTCAATCACCGAGCGACGCTCAAACCCCAATTTTGGAACAACGCTTGCAATCCTACCCGTGCATACAGGGGGATTTTTATGATCAAGAGCAAAAAGTTACTTTCTATTTCTTTAGTTTTACTTCCAATTTTAATGAATAGCCCAATCGCGAAGGCCGAAGTGGGAGCGGGCAAATCCACAGGATTGTATAATGAGGTCGGACCCGCCTTAAATGATTTAGAAAGTGATATCCAAGCATCTATCAAAGCCAATAAAGAAGTGGCGGAATTAAAAAGCCTCCAAAATCTTATCGGAGACATTGAAGAAGGACTTACGGCGCAGCCAAAGTCAAAGCCAGACGATACGGCAGACCAAAAACAAGCCGCGAGACTTGCCTTGAGAAAAGGCGCTTTAGAGAAAATGCATCAACTCCCTTTAACGATCTTAAAACAGTATAAAGAAGAGATTGACTTGCTCTCTCGTTACCGTGGCGACGATAAAATGAATAACGACGCGATTGACCTTTTAGCCGCGATTGCAAGCCCTCACAAAAAAGAACTGCCGACTCTAAAGTATCCGAATTCTGTCCATTCAAGTTTCAAGCGTACGGATGAGAAAAAGGAATTAGCTTTACGAGATATCGAAAATTTAAATGCAAACGCCGAACAGCTTAAAAAACTCAAAGCCGCTCGTAATGCCTGTTATCTTGTCAAACAAGAAATCGACAAAGCGGGAATGACGCTAAAAGAACAAAAAGAATCAGAATTTTCGAAGTATAAAACAGACCGCGCGAAACTCGTCGATGCGATTAGCTCCTTAGACGAAGCTCGCCGCGAAAAAGAATTCAATACGCTTCAAGAATTAGGAAAAAAACAGGATGAAAAAGGTCGCGCTCAATACAATGTGATCAATAAAGAAAGTAGCGACATTATCCCACTCTTAATCGAAGGAAAATCTCACGGAACAGAGTCTTCCGAAAAGATGATTTCGATGGCGGTCACTGATTTCATTTTGAAAAACAGAAAAGGAATGGTCCCTTTCGAAGTCGTTACCAGTAAATCCAAAACAACCATGAGCAGCTTCGAAGATATGGGTAAAAAACAGGACTACTACGGAGAGTCTCTCGAAGATAACAAAAAAGATGACTTTATGTTCCCACTCACTGAAAAAGGACAAGAAGCTTTTGCTAGCATGTTGGGAATAAAAAAGAGCGATTTAACTTTTAAGAAAGTCGCTGCGAATGACCTTCGCTCCATTGACACGATTTGGAAAAACACCATTAAGCATTTCGAAGCTTTCAAAAATGATCCCGCAAATGCCAAAATGGTCAAAGAGATGTCAGACAAGGAAGAAGCATTGAAAGCGCTTGAAACCAAACACAAAGAACTGGTTGCAAAACTGGATGAGCTGGCGGAAAAAGTCAATGCCTGCCAATCCGAAACATTTAATATCGACAAAATCTTGTTGGGAAATAAAGATATCGATTTCGATTCTAGTCACACCAACAATAAAACGCTCGACAAGCCTGAGTTAGGCAAGGCACTCAAGAAACATACCGAAGATTACGAAAACTTGAGAAAATCTCACGAAGCCACCAAGGACTCTTTGAAAAACGCTCACGGCGGAAAATAATTCAAGGCGCATCATCTTTGGGGGACTTATGCAAACTAAAGCGAGTGTCTTTATACTCTTATCCATTCTGTTGACGGGTTCGGCGAAAGCCGAGGCCCTCAACACCGTGTGGATTCGATCGGTTCTCGAACAAGAACAGGCCGCAGCAAATCACCCCCATGATAATTCTTCATATGTTTATTCAACCACTTCCCGGTTAAAAAGCTTAAACGAGCATTTTACTTCGGCGCGAGTCTTTCAGGAGTATGAACTCGAAAAAGCTAAAGTCCAAAAATTGATGAATGAAATCTCCGGTATTTTGGTGTCGACACCAGAAATCGACGCAAAGGCGAATGCACTTCAGAAGCGAAATGCAAAAATTGCTCACTACGAAGCGGCACTCGTAAAAATGCGTCAGTTGCCCCGCTCTTCCTTAATTCAATACAAGACCGAACTCGAGACCTTCGCAAAATATAAAGGAGCGAATGATCTGAATAACGACGCGATGGTGCTGCTTACCATTTTAGAAAGCCCCGAAAAAAAGGAATTGCCGGGAGTGAACTTTCCCCAGCTTGAAAAAGCGAAGACGGTCGTCGGTCGATCGGATGAACCTGTTAAAACTCAGGAACGCTCGATGGAGCTGATGGACAATTACGAGTCCTTTAAAAAACTACTCATTGCTCGCAATACTTGCCATGCGGCTTCAAAAACGCAGATCGAAGCATTTAAACTGAGAGCAACCGACGAATTGTCTAGTGAGGTGAGCGCTTACAAGACGGCAAAGGCGACGCATGAAGCGGATCTCGAAAAACAAGAAAAAGCCCGAGCCGAGATCCGATTCAATGCTTTAGAAAGAGAGTCTAAGAAAACCGGAAAAACGAACATTATCAATGCTGCCGAACTCATTGAACTTTTGATCGAAGGAAATAAAAAAGGAGCTTCGGCAAGTATCGTCACCGACTTTATTCTTTCAAAAAAGCAGGGCAAGACTGACCTTCAAGTCCCCGCGAAGATTGAAAACGAAACTCAGAACATCGCAAGTTTTGAAGCACTCGGTAAAAAGCAGGACCTTTTTAAAGAATCTCTCGACGACAATAAAGACGACGAATTTATGTTTACCCTCACCGAAAAGGGTCAGAAGTGGTTTAGCAAGGCACTGAATGCCGATCAAACTGAGCAGGGCAAATCGGGATTTGCCTTCACTAAAGTCGCGGCCAATCAGCTAAAAGCGCTAGACAATATTTGGCAGAACACCATCGATCACGTCGAATCTGCAAAGAAGGATCCTGAACTCAAGAAATTAAGTGATAGCATCGCGGCCACCGAAAAATCTCTAGCGGACCTCACAGCGAAGCATCAAAGCAAAACTAAAAAAATCGAGGACGCACTTGCGAAATTAGATTCGTGTTACAAAGATCACACTAATTTAGAAACTGAACTCTACAACGGCGTGGATAAGATTCATTCCTACGATTCACAATATCGTTCGACTCCTAATTCGAGACTTCACGACAAAACATTTTCAGATGAGTTGGATGGTTACACAAAGAAGTTCAACCGCCTTCGCGGGTCGCAAAAAGAAGCGGTCGAGCTCTATAAGAAAAACGTTCCGCAAACTGAGCCGCAGAAAAGCCATTAATACTTTTCTTACTAAAAAGATCAACAACTTCTGTCATTGCGAGGGCGCGTAGCGTGTTCAGTGACACTACATCCCTAACAAAGTCTGACAGGACATCCCTAACAGTCTA
>CALCZU010000061.1 GCA_937903155.1 uncultured Bdellovibrionales bacterium | reverse complement strand
GTTCCGTCGCTAAATTTGCGATCTATCCTCGTTCTTTGAACCAAGCGACTCTGACAAAACACTTCAACAAAATGTTTCCTTAGTGCGACGCATGAACTCGCCTGACATTGAGGTTGTCAGAAGGGGCATCCGTTGAATAGAGTTTATAAATGAAATTTAAACAATTTGCCTTAGTCCTTTTTTGTCTCTGTTTCGAGCTCAATGCCAAAGAAGCCCGCTCGGTTTACCAGATTTCGCCTGCCATCGACGGAACGGTAATTGCGGCGACGAGCCTTATTAGTGCGATTCCCTATCTTTGCGCGCCGGGGCTTATCAATCGTCGCTGCCCCTGTAATCCCGATGAAATCAATTCATTTGATAGACCTGCCGTCGGCAATAACAGCGTTTTTGCCAGACGTGCGACGGACTTTATGGTGACGTCTGCGATCATAGGACCTCTCATTTATGAATATTTCGATGTCGGATGGAATTCTGTCTTATTGGAGGATACCGTGGTTTTTGCGGAAGTTTTGGCAGTCAATTCGGCGCTTGTGACGGTTGTGAAATTTTTGGTTCAACGACCGGTGCCCCTCGCTTATTCGGGAGAGTGGGCAAATGATAATGAAGGTTACCTCTCATTTTATTCAGGGCACACTTCCACGTTTGTGTCAGCCCTTGCGGGAGCCGCAATGACTTTGAACTTTCGTCATGATCTTGGGGCTCTGCCTTGGATTGCAACGGGGGTGCTGGCAACCGCGATGGGGTTGGGACGAGTCGCCGGAGGAACTCATTTTTACACAGACGTCATTGTAGGCGGACTTGTCGGAGCCAGTGTCGGGATTTTAGTTCCTTGGTTACACAAAAAAGAATCGACGACGACGAAATTCATGCTGCTTCCGATTGGAAATGAAGGGGTCCAACTCAGTCTTTTCCGAGCGCTTTAGCGTAACACGACAGAGAATGATTTTTTCCAACTGTGGTGCATAAGCCCGGTTTTTACGATGATTTTCTTTGTAGTCGAATCGACGAGATATCCCTCGTGCCACGTTCCAAACTCTTGAGGGTTGGTACAGCGGAGAAGTTCATGCCCATTGATGTAAACTTTGTCGACGTCTAGCTCTTGAGTCGCGAACTCGATTTTGTAACGTCTTTCTTCAGGCGCCCCTTTGTAAGACCCTTGCGAAGGTTCGATATCCACGGTCATCGTTTTTCCACTTTTCTGTTGAGCGATGTCCGTGATTCTCACTTCGCCGTTTTCAAAGTCTCGCGTGACGCCATCGTCTTCAAAATGTTTAAACGAAGAACGGACTTCCGATGGAAAAACTCTCAAAATAAAGTCGTGATTGACCGGCGGAATATAATTTTTATTGCGTTCAATCGTCGCACGCTCCTGCTCCGTTCGTGGAAACATGGCTCCTGCTCGTGCAAAGAGAGGCGGTCGAAACTTTCCATCCCGAGTGCGAGTCGGTACATCGTAAACGATTTGCCCACCCGAATAAGATTGATGGGTTTCATAGTGAACCCAATCATGGCCTGAAGGAAGGCGAACATTTCTAACGGCTTCATCGATTTCGATACTCGGCGCAACTAAAAGATCATTTCTTCCGACGATAAACTGGCTAAAACCCTTTAGGCCATAGTCCGTTTGATTGTAAAACGACGGAGAAGAACGCAACGGCGCTCCGTTTAAGTGGGCGTCCCAGGCCAGTGAATAGTAATAAGGCGCCATAGCGTCTCTTTCAGCGAGGGCCTCTCGATGACTTTCGAGTTCCCCAATTCGCGTCGGTAGATATTGCTGGTCATCAAAAAGATTAAAGACGTGAACTTTCGCAGGGATTTCTCCTCCGTAGAGAGTCGTGACGAGCCAACGGGTATAAAGCTGTCCGATTCTCCAGTCGGGCCAACGTCGCCAGAAGCCGCCGGAGTCCGAGCCGTAAAAATATTGCCCGGCCCACGAAGCATCCAGTGCTTCTCGGATATGGGCTTTCATTGATTCGGGACTACCGTTGATGTCTCCACTCCAATTCATTCCTTTGGGTCCCAAAGTCATCGCACGAGAAACCGTGACGGGACGAGCATTAATATTGTGGCGTCGGTACCCTTCTTCAATTCCTTGAACCCAGAGATTGTTATAGAGATTGTGATTGTCGGCGTGCGAGTGGCCTTGTCCGTCAGCTCCGCGATAAATTCCTTTGTCGTTATACATCTCGGGATCGCCGAGATCTAACCAGTAATTATGCATTCCTAATTTTGCTAAAGCTAAAAGGCGCGTATCAAACCAGTATTTGCGAGCATCCGGATTGGACCAATCCATCATCGCGGCATCAAACTTCCAAAATCCGCCTTTACTGGCTTCGATAATCACGGGAGTTCCGTCAGAATTTTTGACAAAATATCCGTTTGCTGCCATATGCGCAAAATCTGCAGTGTCTTTTCGGACATAGCTTTCGTGAATTGGAATGAGTTCAATTCCGCGCGCTTTAAGCCAGGCAATGGTTTCTTCAGGGTGCGGAAATTTATCGGGTCGTCTGTCCCAATCGACATTTCCCATCCGACTGGGTTCATTGTCAGAGGGCTGTGGTTTGCCAGCGACTTTGAAACTTTCTCCAAACCATTGGAGATCGAGATATACTGTTCGCGGCAGAGGAATCCCTGCCTGTTCGAGCTCTCTTAAGTCATTAAACATTTCTGTCCAGTTCCGATAACCAAACTTTGAAAGGCCCCAACCCATCATGTGCTTCGGTGGGAGAGAAGGGTGCCCCTGCAGTCCCATGAATTTGCGGTGAATGTCGGGATTATTCTCGCCTAAAATTAAATAGAGCCTCGGATAGTCTCCCCACATTCCGATACTTCCATGATTTGGATTGGCAAAAAACCACTCGGTTTTTAGTGGGTTGTCGACCATCAATCCGTAATTATTTTTTCCGTTGTGAAAAAATGCCGCGGGAAGTTGGCTCGTCGTTGGAGCTGCGTTGTAATCAAAATTCGTCATTCCATTTCCGAATGAATTGGGAACGGTAAAACTATGTCGCTTCCAGCCGGAATCAAGAGTGTTGGCGCTTCTCGGCATCGCACCGATGCCTTCGATGTCGGGATCTTGCATTCCGGTGTTGTCGATGGCGATGCGTTTGTAAGGGCTATTGAGATCGTCTGGGCGAATGGAGGCGATGATTTGGTTTTTTCTCTTATCGAAGATAGTAAATCCTAAATCGTTGGGATCGATATCAATAATCATCGTCGGCGTTTCGAGAAGAGTTCCATTGCGAGTGATATTGACCTCGGTAGGGCCCTCGTACACTTTTTTATGAGTTAAGGGAGAGCTGTAGATCGGATCCGAATCCGGAGGGAGGCCCTGGTTGGCACTCCACTCGAAGCGGAGCATATCGTTGTCGACAATCTCAATCACTAAACGTCCGCGGTGCGATTGAAACTTGAGCCGCGGAATGCGAGGCGTATTGGGCTCTCGGACCTGCGGAACGAAGGCGACGTTGTCATGATCTGCATTGAGAGTCAGCTTTTCGAACACTCGAGTACAGACAAGCGGCCTTCCTGCCGGCTGAATATTTAAAGTCCCAGCAGATGCTGGAGAATTAAAAAGGTTTAGAGCAATTACATATGAGAGAAACGTTCTTATTAAGTACTTCATAAGGCTGTGTTTCGTTTTGATTCATGGTTTTGTGTTTAAAATTCATTCTGTCATTCCTCGATGGCTATTCGCGTGAATAGAGATCGAATGTCATCCAGTACACTTGATTCCTTCTGGAAAAATTCTGGAAGGCGCAAACGCTTGTCGCGTCGACCGGGGCTGACTTTCGTTCCTTCGTCATGAAAGAATCGTAGTCTGCATTTAAAGTGATTTGCGATGACGGAAGATTCGCGTTCTCAACATCAAACGCGCTCTTTAGAACACTTCCTCGGCAAACTCTTTCGAAGAACTTTCGATCTTCAAAGGCAAGTGTTTGGATACAGAGCTTTGCTTTAAATTGTGCGAAGGAACCGAATTCGTCGTCTTTTCCGCGAAGGCGATTTCCGTTTTGAATGCGCATGGGATAAAGCTCTGGATGTCGGGCTCCGTAGAACCAAACGCTTAAGCCACCCATTAAGAGGTGTTCGTTAAACGCCCAGTTGGCGCCGAGAGCATTCTCTAAGAAGGAGCGATTAGGATTGTAGTAACGCTTGTAGTTGTCGCGGTACATGCGATACATCGCTTTTTTTCTCAAATCTGCATCCGAAGGCGCTTTGCCAGAGGCAATCAAACCGACTTCCTCGATAGTCGGATAGAGGCTCTCTTTTAAAAGCATTTCTAACCCTTCGAGATTTCTTTTATTCACAACTTGAGCCGAAGCTAAGTCGTTTTTAATCGCGGTGGGATTGTCGTTTGTGACACTCGTCAACCGGTACAGGAGATCATTGCCGGTTTCTAAGAGAATCTCTCTCTCATGAGTCGACATCCGTGTATTGGCTTTAATTCGCATCACGTAATCGTGCTGAATAAACTTAGCGACGCGATTTGAGAGAAAGGTGTCTCGTTGCGTGATGACATTAAACTCTTTGTAGGCCGATTCGATAATCTTCTTATACAGATTATTCACCTGCTCGGTCTCTAGAGTAATATCTCTTTTGATATTGCTCGCAATCGTTCCTTTCACTTCCTCATAAGTCGCGAGAACCTGTCGAATATGTCGAGCCGTATCTCCGATACTGGCCGCAAGAATAATATCCCCGCCTTCGTCTGAGGTAATTCGCTTTTCAAGTTGCTGCAGGTAAGCGTGGATTCGCGCAAGCGATCCCATCACCGTGTGCGTTTGGCCGGTGACCGCGTCGGTCACAAGATCCGCCATATCTACAATCAAGCGACTTTGAAAATAGTTACTTGCGGCGGCTTCCGCTCCCGCAATGAGCACTTCTAGCTGCTGCCCAATCGTCGTTAAGAGCTGATCAGGCGTATGAAATTCGGGTTGGAATTTTTCTTCTTTTCTCATCCACTCATCCCAGCTCAAGACACGAGGTTTATTGGGATTGGGAATACAATCTTCAGGTAAGGCAGTTTTTCCGATAAGTTTAAACGGCATCAAGATGGGACTGGTCGCGAGAGCGAAGAAATTCATCTTGTCGGAATTTTCCGAATTCGAACCTAAACTATTTAAAAGTTTTCCGATGAGACTGATTAAGAAGTTTTGTTTTTGTTCTAACGTCGTTAGCGTTCCGTAATTGATCGTGTTC
Source organism: uncultured Bdellovibrionales bacterium (assembly GCA_937903155.1). Taxonomy (GTDB): domain Bacteria; phylum Bdellovibrionota; class FAC87; order UBA2466; family UBA2466; genus CALCZU01. The sequence goes on along the minus strand of CALCZU010000061.1, from coordinate 5,820 downwards.
TCGGCGTAAATCCCTTGAATTCGGTTGATATCCAACTGAACGTTAAAAATATCACTTAGGATTTTATTTTTGTAAGAAGCGTCAGACTGTAATTTCGGTTTAATCCCGAACATCACTTTTTGAAGCCATGAGGACACTCGCGGAATGTCTCTCGTTAAGACGTAGTAGCCTTCGAGAGGATTGCCAGTGGTCACCGTTCCCGCAACATTCGGTTTTAAATCCAAATTTTTAAGCGAATAAGCAAGAAGGTGTTGGGCATCTCTTGCGGCACAGTAAGTCTGCGTCGTTGTTTCAATTAAGCAAGACATCGAGAGCCAAAATTCACTTTCATCGGTGGTTCGTAAGATAGAAGTAAATTTTGATGTTCTTAAGTAGGTGACTAAGTGTGAAATCGAGTTACTCATCCGATTTGCAATTCCATCTTGAGACGAAACGAAAGCGGCGGTGAGTTTTACGGTTGCGGAGAGAAGAGCCAATCCTTGGTCGGGTTGTCCAATTAAGCAACGGTTATAGTTCGGAAGCGTCATTAGGACTTGATCCAGCATTTCCATTCCGACACTGCTTGCGCGTCGGACCCGGGTGTTCAGTGCCGTTAAGCCAGAAGCAATACTCTCTGGGGAATTTGCCGCAGGTGCGGGTGCTCCGGGAGTCGCTTTTCCTCCGGTTTCAGCAATAATGGAGGCCCCTTCAAAACTCTTCAGTGTGAGGAGTTTTAAGACGTCTTCTTTAAGTTCTGGACTTGCGACTGCGAAGTTTCTGAGACTTCCTAATTCTGCAGGAAGGCTTTCCATTCTTTCGGCCCGCTTCGTAGCTGGTCCGCTTCCGTCGTCGGCAATTTTCGCAAGAGCGTCGTTTGCGATCGAAATTTTCGGGAGAATCGATTCAATTCCTTTGCAATCGGGATTGTCTTTTAAAGTCTGAACCACTCTCGAGATGGTATCGGCCTGACTGAGAGCCGCTTTTGACCAAGCTCCCATGGAAGCACAGCCTCCACCAAAGCTATAAATACCAGCATGTGACGGTAAAGATGAAAGACAAGCTAAAACGATGACAAGGAAATTTCGCATTTAACCCCCAAACCAAATAAAAAATACCAACCCCTAAGCTAGTAAACCAACCCAATTTGCTAGCCTTTAAGCGCTTATAACTGAAGCAGACTTCGTGAAGCAACAGACGATCTAAAACAAAATATTTTTTGTTAACATAGTGTCGACGATTGGGTGCGCATGCTTACTGGCCAAGGCTTTGGGGAGATGCGCGGTATGGCATAGATAGTGCTAATAAATAAAAACGTATGAAAACAATTTCTTTTAATGGCCTTCAAGTCCGAAAAATCCTTACCCTTGTGGGATATGCGGCGATTGTATCTGGAATAATGACCGCTCTTTACACGAGTTTTGTCCTAAGACCCCGTGTGGTTCGCTTAACCGATGAACTGCAAACGAGCATTCGACAGGCCGACAAAATGGCGGAGACAGTTGCAAATCCTCGGCTTTTTACATCCGCGGTTAATGGCGTTCAAGCGAGTTTAAATTTGGTCGCTCTTCTTCCAGAATCTTTTTTGGAAATGCAAAAACTTCTGCAAAAAGGATCACAGGCCACTCTGTCGACGGGAAAGACCGCAGAGAAAGCGAAAGAAGGAGTCGCAGGTTTAGTGCTCCCGAAAAAAGAGGTTGAAAAGAGTACGACTGACCTCAAAGGAACGGGTGAGCAGATGGAGGTCGTTGCAACCTCGATGGACAAAATGAAAGCCGCGTCGACGGATATGAAAAGTCACGCCGGAATATTTTCGGAAGAACTCGAAAAAGCAAAACCACAAATTTTAGAAGGCAACGGTGTGGGTGCCATCGTTCACACGCGATTGCAAGCGCTCGACGAAGCAATCTCAAATTTCGGCGTTTCGTTTCAGATAATTATTTTGGGTTTAGGAATCGCAGCTCTCTTCTGCTTCGTGGGAGTCATCTCCCTCGCATTGGCATCTGCAATCCACGTTGAGAGTTGAAGTAACTATTTCTTGGGCGCCGATCTAAACAACCCGACAAGTCGTTTGAACGCGTTATTGCAGTGGAATCGAATGGGTTCGAGGGAGCCCGGTCTTTTCCATACCCGCCGAACGCTTCTAAAGGCAAGACGCATTTCTTTAGTGGGTTCCCTGAATGAAAGCTGTTTCATTTTTGTTTTACCTCTGGGTGGAGCTTTGCGAGAGCTTCAAGAACTCGTTCGGCTCAAGCGGGTGGATGGGAAGGATCCGAAATAAAACTGCAGCTTTGGAACTCGGTATCGAAAGTTGGTCGCTAGAGTATCAAACATCGTCCGTCGAATCACAATAGCAAAAAGTTTAACACATGAGGATATGATGAGTTTGGGGTTTGAAAGACGGTGGTTTCAGCGAATTGAGAGAGGTAGTTACAGTTTTAGTCTCCCACTTTTAGAGAAAGTGGCTGAAGCGTCAAAGGTTGATATTTCAGAGTTTTTCAAACGTTAGCGCCGCCATTCCAAAGTTTGAAATTCGAGCGTTTCGACTCGGAATCTCCGTAGATTTTTTATTTAAGCGGTTAAGATTGCACCACTTTTTCAGCATCCTTGAGGAAATAATCAAAGTCTATTACTGTGCCCACAAATGGAATTCAGAGGTTTAAGCGATTATGAGCTAGTTGAACTTCAGGAGCAGATCCGGAAAGTGGATCAAGAACTGGACGTCCTCGATCCCTCAAATGTTATTGAATCTCAGATGATTGAGAAACGGGTAATGTGGTTAAATTCGGTAGTTTCAAATCTCGATTGTACAAAAAAACCTTCCTCGCGTCCCGCTCATTTACAATTAATTCTGTCCAAATCAACCTGACCTGCGAGTTTTTCTCTTAGTTGCTTTTTCCAACGATTTGCGCGCGCTTTCTTTTATTATTACTTCGTTTATTGCATTAAAACGCGTCTGATTTAATTTCACAAGAAAGTTAATAACTCCCGCATAGGATTCGACCTGGCTACTTGGAAAACCGTACGAAGTAGCTACGGCATCGTTTAATTTTGAGTGTAGCTTTTTCAGCATTTCATGCGCGCCTTCATTCATTTCATTATAAACTTCGGTTAGGCCGACCTTCTGCTTTCTACACACTTGCTTACGGTAGGTTTCTATCTGTTCCATAATCTTTCCAACGCTGGGGCTTATTTGCGTAGGAAACGGAAATGTTTCAAATACGAAGGTGTTTGTGTATCGAGAATCCTTCTTTAGGGTGGAACATTGAAATTTATACCAGTCCGTATGAAACTTCGATTGAAGAACGCCTAGTGTCGCGTAATCATCTGATGCGATAGCTACTGTTGAGTCTTCAGAAAGAGCGGTTTTAGCATCCACAAATATAAACAAGGGAAATTTGGTGTGGCGAGATACAAGAATATAACGCTTAAGACCTCGAAGTGCTTTTCGCAACTCTGGCCTAGTTCGCCAAAACTGCCACCAACTTCCAATATTTTCGGATCGAGTCTTATTTCGTTTTTGTGAAGGGTTCTTTTTAGCAATCCGCTTTTTAAGGCATTGTATGACGTCTGGATATTGTTTCGCTTGTTCGAGGGGCCAATTTTGAAAGTCAATGATCCACTCCGATGGACTATTGTAAGGATCATCGACGACGCTTGATGCGGTATAAAACTGCTTAATTACGTCTCTATTCTTGGAATCAGCTTTAATCAATCCTTCGGCTTCGTCATCTGTGAGAATGAAGGATTTTCCAAGGGCTGTAACTCCTTGAAATGCTCTGTTAAAATTTTCTGGTAAAGGATGTGGCTCATTTTCCGCGACAAAAGGCAGGAGGCGGCTGCTAATCACATCGACTTGTTTCTCATCAAGAAATAGGTTCCCCTCGTATTCACCTTTATGAACAAAATTGATTATACTGACGTGGACCTTTGCTTCACCTGACCACTTTTGATTTGAAACCGCATTGAAGATAGTTCCCCCCGCCGCAACGACTTTGTCTAAACTTGCCATTCGACTGTTAGTTTGAGAAACGGTTTTGGTACAAACTAAACCTACTTTTACATTGGGTTTCACATCCTCCATTACTTTTTCAAACCAATAAGTGCAATAATCGGCCATCTTGTTATGATCTTTAAATCGCTCACTGAGCCATTTGTAGTATTCATTCCCACGCGCTTGCCGTATTTGTTTGCAGCCAATATACGGAGGATTTCCAACCACCACATCAACATCATCCCATCTCATTTCGAGCGCATCTGCGGCAATAATATGCTTTAACTCTTCGAGCGGAAGATCTGGCTCTGTTAACTTATATTCATTGCGCACAAGCTTCTTGGTAATCCACAGCGAGACGCGAGAAAGAAAAGACGGGAACGCGTTTATTTCAATCCCATACATATTCGTGACTGGCATCCAGCCAAGTATCTGCTGCACTTCATTGTATGATTCACCAGAGAGTTTTTTGTAAGATGTAAAAATTCTCTCTTCAATTTTCTTAAGCTCACGATATGCTACCACGAGAAAATTGCCCGACCCACAGGCAGGATCGAGTACACGGTAAGATTTTAACTTTCTGTGGATTTGCCGAAAGTCATCCATGGTCTTACAGCGTTGGACCGCTTTTTCCCATGGATCGATGATACATGGACGGATTACCTTTAGGATGTCTTCTTCAGAGGTAAAATGCATCCCGTCTTTATGTCTCGCTTTTTTTGTCTGTGTAGATTCAAAAAGTGCGCCGAAAATTTCTGGTCGAACGTTTTGCCAGCCGTGCTGACATGCTTCCCACAGAAGTGTTACTTCATCATCCTTTAGAACGATTTCGGGCTTCATTCGGAACAGAGGCCCATTGAAATATCGAACGTGTTCAAACTTACCTTTTTTGCGTTCGGAATCACGTTCATCCATCATTTTAAAAAGTGTGCTTAGAATGTTCGCGGAATTATCCTCGCCGTCTTTAATGCGACGGACACAGTTTGTGAACGTTTCTGATGGGAGGTAGCCGATGTCTTCTGAGAATAGACAGAATAGGCATTGTAAAAGGAAAATATCGATCTCTTCGTCTTGATCCTTCAAGCGTTCTTTTAGGGATTTATAAATTTGCCCCATAAGTTTTGCTGTTTTTCGAGTAACAACCTCCTGTTCTGGAACGAAAGAAGGATTGAGCTTTAATAAAAAATTAAACGATTCGGCCTTGGCTTCAAGTTCAGCTAGTTTGATATGGTGTTTAGATTGGTCACGCGTATCAAATACGATGAAGTCATAAAAATTACATAGTACAAGATAAGGAACGTGTTTGCCTTTTCCTTCCCAGTAGCGAAGTGCTTGTGGCAGGGATTCGATTAAATCGGCCTTAGTTCTGCACTTATTCCGGTCTTTCATCTCAAAGATTACGACATCTTTAATGTACGCATCGGCAAATCCTTTTCCTGTGTTTTCCTCAAAGGGTAACTTATTTGGATCATCGAAAGTGACGCCAAAACATTCAAAAAAGTTTGTCAGGAATGTCTGATAACCCTGTCGTTCATTCTTGTGGTAGTCCTTCCACCTCGTATAAAAGCGGGCAAGTTTTTCCTGAATCGAAACGTAATTTGTATTCATACAGAAACGTGTCGGACAACTAAGATCTATGCTTGATAAAAGTTTGTTTAGAACAGCAGATTTTGGCGCAGAAGGTTAACTGTTGTAAAAACGCATACCTACTGGTCGTTTGCGTATAGAGCGGTGAAAAATTTTAGAGTGGTTACCTGTTCTGGTGCGTCAATGAAGGTTCGACGAAAAGGTAGGCCGCTGAATTCAAATTGCTAGCGCGACAGTTCGTTTATAGAAGACTTCGAATGGGG
>CALCZU010000060.1 GCA_937903155.1 uncultured Bdellovibrionales bacterium | reverse complement strand
GCGACCGTCGGAAGACTGGTCACGACTTTTTCGACAAACCGGATATTTCCTTGTTTGTTCAAACGAAGCGCCGCAATCTCGCCGACCGGGTGGTATTTTCGTTTTGTTGTCCGATTCAAAGCCGTCGAAATGGATTTGTGGTCCAACTTGCAGTCTTTAGGATGAACGATTGAAACTGAAGGCTTTTGAGAAAGCATTTTTGCCGCCGCTTCGACCGCATCTTGTCGCTCGGTGCTAAGCAGAGCCTCGAGGTATTTCTTTTCGTAATCGGGATCCCCGAACTGGATGTGGTAGTAACCTAAGCGACGGGCGTAGCCCTCGACAGTCTCTTTTCCTGCGACTACGTCTGATTCAGTCGATGTTTTTACGCGCTCAATTTCTCTCTCTTTAATTCCATTTAAAACCGCATTTTCGACGACATCGATACATTCTTTGATAGTGGTCTCAACATGCTCAGGCGAAACTTCAAAACTCATTGCGCCTAACCCGCAATGTGCCATTGCGACAAGCCCCATGCTGACATCGGTGCAAAGTTTCGTTTCTTTAACGAGCCTTTGATAAAGTCGCGAACTTTCACCCGAGCCAATGCTGCTGCAAAAAATATCTAAGGCCGCAATCGAAGGATGAGTCACTTCAGGAGCATGCCACGCGAGCTGCACTTGGCATTCTTTAACGTCGCGACTCGCAAACGTTAAGCGGGGATTGCGGGGAGGAATAATTTTAAAGGGTTTAATTTCCGTTTTTTTCCCGCCCTTCATTTTTCCGAATTTTTTTTGAACGAGATCAAATGCTTTATCCGTATCGACATCACCTACGATGAAAACACTCGTTGTTCCGGCATGGTAATGTTGATTGAAGTAGCTTCGGAGAGTCTTGCTATTAATTTTACTGACGGTATCGACAAATCCGAGAACAGGCCTACCGTAAGGAGTTCCATCAAATAAAGTTTTCCAAAGATTCTGGCTTAAAGTCTTACCAGGGGAGTCATTGGCGCGCTTGATTTCTTCTAAGATGACTTCTTTTTCTTTCTCCATTTCCTCTGCATCAAAAAGCGGATTTTGGAGAGCATCGGCAAGAATATCAATTCCGTCTTCAAAGTAGCGAGAGGCGAGGGTCGTGTAATAGGCGGTTTCTTCGAAAGAGGTAAACGCGTTGACTTCGCCCCCTCGGGCTTCGATTTGATTCGCAATTTCGCCAACTTTGCGCCTTTTCGTGCCTTTGAAAAGAGCATGTTCCAAGAAATGGGAGATACCTGCGACTTTAGGCTCTTCGTAGGCACTGCCTCGCTTCACCCAAGCTTGGATGGATACTACTGGCGAAGCATGTGTTTCTACGATAAACACTGGAATACCGTTTTTTAGAGTAAGTTTTTCAATCATGTTAACTCCCGATTTGGACTCGATGTCTAGTAGACAATTTATCAGTGAATCGCATGTGCTGACAAATCCCTTCGGCATTTATCTGCATATTCCTTTTTGCGTGCATAAATGCTCATATTGCGATTTTTATTCGTTTGTAAAATATTCTACCGACGATTTCCAAAGTTTGACGCGTGTCATTATTCAGGAGATTGAGCTGTCGTCGAAGTGGCTGAAGTCAGAAAAAGGTTTTGAGAAGAAAGTCAGCAGCATTTTTTTCGGGGGAGGGACCCCTTCGCTTCTGCCGGTTCGGCTCCTCGTCGAGATTTTCGAGTCGCTACAGAAAAATTTTACCTTTTCTGAAAGTTGCGAGATCACAACGGAAGCCAATCCAGAAACGGTTCATCCGGAGTGGGTGACAGGGATTCGGCAAAATACTCCAATCAATCGCATTAGCCTCGGGGCTCAGAGTTTTGATCTGGAGAATTTAAGAAAACTAGAACGGCTTTGCGGGCCGGAAAGAGTCGTTGAGGCCGCTACACTTCTGAAGCAAAATGGGTTCGATAATTTCAACCTCGATCTCATCATGGGAATTCCTGGTCAGAATTTACGAGATGTCGAAAACGACATGAAAAAAGTCATCGAGCTTTCGCCAAAACATGTCTCGAACTACAGCCTCACTCTCAAACCCGGACATGCTCTTTATAACGCTCTCCCAAAAGAAGATCTTTCCGCGGATATTTATGAAAGTGCCGTTTCGTTTTTGGAAGGTGAGGGTTATTCGCAGTACGAAATCTCAAATTTTTCTCGAGAAGGTTTCGAGTGCGCTCATAATTTGCTCTATTGGACCGGAGGCGATTTTTTAGGTGTCGGGCCTTCCGCTTCGGGACGTTTTTTTTGGGATGGAGTTTTTCAGCATAAAAAAAACTTAAGTGATCTCAATCTGTATCTCGAAAAAAGTCTTCAATCCATTTCAACTTACGAAGCGACAACCCCCCAGCAAACTCTTTTAGAAGCTTCTTTTCTCGAACTCCGATGCAACCGAGGCGTCGATATCTCGAAATTCAAAAGTCGTTACGGATTTGATTTTCGAAAGGCTCAGCAATTTGAAATGATGAAAAAGCATTCCTTAATCGAAGAGTCTCAAGGAGTTCTGAAGCTGACCTCTAAAGGGCGCCTCTTGGCGGATAGCGTCACGTCCCGACTAGTCGATTAAGATCTTCCACAAATCGCGACATCCCTTGTTGACGGAATCAGTGAAACTGGTTTACTGGAAGGCAATTGGAGGGATGGGTCCTCCAATTCGAGGAAGTAAAAAAGGGGTTCAAATCAATGAAAAATTCTATCAATCTATTTCTTTTCGCTGCAGTTTTATGCAGCTTCACAAATGTAAAAGCGGCACCTGGAAGTTTCGGAGGAATGTACCAACGTTCCAATTTGGGATGCACTCAAAATAATCCATACACAGGATATGCTTCGTGCCCTGCCGGTTATTCTGACTCAATTGTATATGGAGTCATGGGCCAGAATACTTGCAATGGCGCGAATGACCAATCATGGTTGCACGTGTGTACCCGCCCAGGTTTTGGCGGCGCTTATCAAACGTCTAATCTGGGTTGTAATAAAAATAATCCGGTTACGGGTAGCACCTCTTGTCCTGCAGGAACTTACGACACGATTGTGTACGGAGCGATGGGAGCAAATACTTGCACCGGAGCAAACGACCAAACATGGTTACACTTGTGTCTCAAGTCTGGATCGGGTGGCGCATACCAATCTTCAAACTTAGGCTGCACAAAAAATAATCCAATGACAGGATATGCTTCTTGTCCCGCAGGAACTTACGACAGTATTGTTTTTGGCGCGATGGGGTTGAATACTTGCACAGGAACCAACGATCAAACTTGGCTCCACATCTGCACAAGATAATCTCGTTTCAAAAAAATGCCTGTTGAATAAAATCAACAGGCATTTTTTTCCCTTCTCTGGAAAATATCCGCAAAAAAATCTGTCGTGCTCGCTTCGCGAAGCTTCTGCACGCTACCTTGTGAATTGGTTCGCTTCTTGCTTTATCTAGAAAACAGGAAACGTAAATTCAATCATAGGAGATCTTATGGAAACAAATACAAATAAAAATGCAGAAGAAAAACCAAGTCTCACAAAGCGCGTCGGAGATGCCGTTGAAAAACTCGGCGACAAAATCGAACATAGCGGCTTCAAAAAAGTCGGCGATGCGATTGAAAGACTCGGCGATAAAATTGAACATTCTCGCGACAATAAATAATTGATTCGAGAATGAAAGGGACGGCAGAGTAATCTTACTCCTGCCGTCTTTTCATTTCTCCTCAAATGTCTGCGCTTTAAATATTTTCATGAGATAAAAGAGTGCGGGAAAAATAATTGCGACTCCGCAAACGAGTGAACCTAAAAGGACCTTGAGTACGCTTTCTGGCGCTGCGGCTTCTTGAAACGTAACGGACATCCCGTCTGCATATTGTAAAAGCACCGGATACTGCAAACCGAACCAGCCAAATAAAACAAAACTAATCATTGCCACTCCAAAAATCCGGGTTTCCAGGATTTTCTCATTTTTCAAACTCTTCCAAAAAGGACCTTCTAATAAAGTGGCCGCTAGAAACGAAACTAAGCAGAGCGACTTCGAGAAGAATTCTTTCCCAAATGAATGGCCTAGGACCTTAGCTGAAATAAAAACAACGCTGCCGGAGAGAATCATCGCAGCATTAGTGATTTTCGCGAGCTTTAAAAAAATATCCTTGTCGCTTCTCTCTTTCGCTTCTCCACAAAGAAATACAGAGGCAATAAAAGAGAAAAGGCAAATCGTGAAAAGGCCGACTGACGCGCAAAAAGGATTCAACCAAGACCTGAGGTAGAGATCGTAATAACCAGTGGCCGCCGGGTCAATCTGCCCGTAAGTACAGGCACCTACGATCGTTCCCAAGAAAAATGCCGTCCAAACACTCGAAAAATTAAAAAGACGAGAATAAATGGCCGGGTGCTCTGCCAAAACGTCATAGTAGCGAAAGGTAAAGGCGCAACCTCGAGCGACAATTCCGATCAGCACGAAGAGAACGGGCAAATGCAAATACAAAGTGACTGCTAAATAAACCGACGGAAACCCCATGAAAAGAATCACAACGGCGAGGATGAGCCATACATGATTCGCTTCCCACACGGGTGCCATCGCCTTCGTGACGATATTTTTTGCGGAAGCTTTCTTAGGAAGAAAAATTTCTACAATTCCCGCTCCAAAATCGGCTCCTCCGAAAATGACATAAAATAAAAGGGCGACTGCAAGAAAAAAGCCCAATGAAAGAACGAGAAGGTTCATGCCTTTTTCCCCTTCAGTTCAAAGTGTAAGAGTTGGGTTTGTCGATATAGGAGAACTCCCGCAATGAAAGTCAAAAATAGGTAAAGAAAACAATAAATAAAAAACGTCACTCCGATACCCGGTCGAGGCGTCAGAGCGTCTTTGGTTTTGAGGATGCCGTAAATGATCCAGGGTTGCCGACCCGTCTCGGTCACAATCCATCCTGCCTCGAGTGCGATAAAACCCAGAGGAATGCAGAGACAAAGGACAATCAAGAAAAACTTTGATTCTAAAAGTGCCATGCGCATCCAAATCGCGAGAATTGCAAAAAGCCCAACGCCCGCCAAAAGAGAACCCAATAAAATCATGATCTGAAAACTGAAGTGGGTCACAGCAACAGGTGGCCAGTTTTCTCTGGGGATTTGATCGAGCCCTTTCACTTCCGCTTCCGTATCACCGAACGCAAGCCAACTGAGCAGTCCCGGAATTTCAATTGCAAAATCTAACTTCTCATCTGTTTTACTAGGAATTCCTCCAAGCACAAACGGTGCTGACTTTTGAGTCTTAAATAAAGATTCCATTGCCGCGAGTTTCATCGGCTGTCTCTCGGCGACACTTTGTGCAGCGAAGTGGCCAATCAGGGGTTGGACAATCGCCGCCACCGCGCCAATGAAAAGCGCAATTTTCAATCCCTTAAAGTGAATTGCGTAACGTGTTCTTAAAAAAAGCGCTGCATGCACTCCCGCGACGGCGAATCCAACTGCTTGAAAGGCGGCCGCAATCATATGAATGCCTTGAATTGTGGAGGCATCATTAAACATGGCGGCCCAGGGATCAATATTTAAAGGCTGTCCATGATTCCATTCGAATCCAGCAGGACTATTCATCCAAGCATTTGCACAAATGACAAAATACGCTGAAGCGACGCCTGAGATTCCAACTGCAAGCCCCGATAACCAATGAATCCGTTCGGGAATTTTGCCCCAGCCGTAAAGAAAAATCCCAAGCGCAATCGCTTCTAAAAAGAAAGCCGTTCCCTCCCAAGAAAAAGGCATTCCGATGATCGGACCCGCGTACTTCATGAACCCCGGCCAAAGAAGCCCGAGTTCAAAAGAAAGCGCAGTCCCCGAGACGGCGCCAATCGCAAAAAAAATCGCAACCCCTTTCGACCAAGCGTGAGTCAAAATTTTATAATCAGGATCTCTCCGCTTCAAAAAAAACGCATAAGAAGTAGCCATCAAAAACGGCATCGCAATTCCAATCGAAGCGAAAATAATATGAAAGCCCAGAGAGAGAGCCATTTGCAGTCGCGCTGCGAGGAGATTTTCCATGCGGAGAGTCTAGCACAGTGAAGGTCGGTCATAAAAATTAGAAATTGTGGGATCCTCTCTCGTTAGAGAGATTTCTTCGAGACGTGTCGACATGGCGCTGCGGATGAGAGCGTTGCCATCTACTATTCCAGGACCGCCGCAGCTTCCGTCTCCGCCTTCGGCTACGCCGGACAAGTAATCCCACAATTTCTAATTTTTACGCCCTCAATTGTTGTAGCGACGAAACCGAAACCATCCCCGTCGTTGCGAGGAGCGAAGCGACGAAGCAATCTCGAAGTACGGAGAAATGATTCACGATTCATTTGTAAATTTTGAAGAAGAGAACAATTCTACTTTCTCTCTTCGAATTTATTCATCGAAGTTTTTGCTGTGCGGAATCGACAAAAAGACATTGCCCCGATGTTTCAGAGAGGCCACAAATACCCAGCTCTTAAATTATCGGCGAGGAAACGAGACAAGTCATAAGTTCACTTGCGGATTTCTCTTTGTCGTCTCATTAGACTCATTCTAGAAGTTAATTTATGAGTATGAAGCAGTTAAAACTTTTAGAAGAATTTAATAAAAGAGAAACGACAGAACATGGTGGGGATTTAAGTAAGGGGAAGAGAAAAACAGCTCGTCCGATTGCTGTGAAGAGAGCGATGCATGTTGTATTTCGCTCAGATAATGCGAAAGGAAGCACTTCCTTCACGAGAAATAATCAAAGTATCCGCTCTGTTCTTCAGAAAGAGGCGAAGAGATTCTACGTAAAGCTCTACAAAGTCGCTATTTGCGGCAACCACATCCATATGTGTGTGAAAGCAAAGACAAAGGAAGGCTTTAAGAACTTCCTCCGAGCCACCTCCGGCCAAATCGCAAAGCTCAGCAAGATTAAACTTTGGTCCACCATCCCATACACCCGCA
>CALCZU010000059.1 GCA_937903155.1 uncultured Bdellovibrionales bacterium | reverse complement strand
GTCTTCTATAAACGAACTGTCGCGCTAGCAATTTGAATTCAGCGGCCTACCTTTTTGCGGGCCGGTTCAGTGGTTTCAGATTTTTGAAACCAGTTTGTTTCGTTTTGGGTTGCAGGGGGTGCGTGACTTTGTTAGACGAGCTTTATGAAGGCAGATTCGGAAAACTTGCTTGAACCGCAGTGGCTTCTTCAGCAGGAGTTGGCGAGGCGGTGCAAAAAAAATGCGCGTTATAGTTTACGGGCGTTGGCGAATTCTTTGGGGCTGAGTCATACAGTGCTTTCTCTTGCACTTTCTGGAAAACGTAAATTGTCTAAGAATGCTTGTTTAAAAATCGCGGATGCGCTGACTTTGTCTCCCGAAGAGACGAAGAAAATGATGAATAGTCGAAAACCTCAAAAGCTAGAGTCCTTGCCTTTGGTTTCACCTGAGATTCTCGATGTGGATACTTTTGCCGTAATTTCGGATTGGTATCATTTTGCGATTTTGAGTCTGTTGGAACTTCCAAATTCAAAATTGGATTCTCGGTGGATCGCGAAGAGTCTTGGCATCAGTTCCGTCGAAGCGCGTTTGGCGATTGAACGACTAAAACGCCTCAAGATGATTTCGGAAAAAAATGGGAAGTGGAAGCAAACAACGAAGTCTCTGAAGATAGACAGCACTCAATCGACTGCGGCCACTCGCAAATTTCAGAAGCAGATTTTAGAAAAGGCCATCGAGTCGATGGAGAATGATCCGATTGAGAAAAGAGATCACACCTCAATCACTTTCACGATGGATTCAAAGTCCGTCTCCTATGCGAAGGAACGTATCCGACAGTTTCGACGAGAACTTTGCGCAGAACTTGAAAGCATAGGCACTCCGAACAGCGTTTTTACGATTTCCGTTCAACTCTTTTCCATGAATCAGGAGAAAAACAAATGCTAAAATATCTCTTTCTATTGTGGGTCGTCGCACTTTTTTTAGAACCCGCATTTGCCAACGATGAAATGCCGAAAGGTCCGCAACCTCCCGGCAACGAAGGGCATGGAGGGCATGGAATTGTAGAGGATGGAATTCCTTACTTGGTTGATCTGGCTGAAAATGGGGTTGAGAAGAAACCGTATTTTGAAACGGAGTTGGAAAAACTTCCCTCCTTTAAAAAGGTAAAGGAACGAATTGGGAAAACGCTGGACGAAGTTGTCGACGAAAAAGCTGTCTCGCTACTCGCTCTCAAGCTAATGGAAATTCATAAAACCAACGAACTTTTAGCAATTTCGCTGTTGCAAGGGATTGAAAAACTGGAATGGTTCGCTCTGAGTCAGGACTTATTCAAGCTGCAAGTTCCTTACCCCGTCATTGTAGGAGATATCGTCACCCTTGCTCTGAGACAGGACGACAAGGTACGACTGAATCAAAAGTATGTAGAGAAAATGCGGCCCGACAACCAAGCTGCTTTGATTTTTCATGAGGTGGCTTATGCTTTAGAGAAACTTCGATTTATTAAGGACGTAGAATGGAAAAACGAGATCGGTGGAACTGTTAAAAGTAAAGTGTATGAGCTCGATGGAAAGAAAACTCGATCATTAACCGGTCTTGTTTTTTCAAAAAAAATCAAGGATATTTTAAAACGAGAAGAAGCTATTCGGGAGTGGAATGAGTATTATTCATCAAAGGATTGCGAATATGGCACCATCCCGCTGAATAACAAGGAAGAAATTCTCAAATTTAAAGTGGCTTATTTCACTAGTACCGTCCTCACAGCGGCAGACTGGGCTCAATTTACTTTGAATCGAGATCAAAAATTACCTGATTTGATAAAAAGGGTTTGTGCTTCGGATCCAGATGGTAAAAAGTCCGTTCTCCTGTGGCTCGAACCTGAGAAGTCTAAAGTTGGAACAAGAAGATTTTTAAATTCTGATCTAAAAGAAAGTAAGGTTTTGGGTCTTACAGGCATCCTTCCAGGAGAGTTTTCGGTGTTTAAGCACAGTGGTCTTTCCTTAAACGAGACTATTAAAAAATGTGAATCGGAAGTCACTGCTTTTCACAAAAGGTTTACTGACGCTTTAAAGGAGAACAAAAATGTATTTGAGAACTAAAGATTCTATCAATGGAGTAAAAATGAAAACGTTTTTTCTTGGGGTATTGTTCTTATTCAGTCCAGTCGTTCTTGCTGCCGATTTGCAGTTAAAGTCCGGCACTTATTCCGCGGATTCGGGGAAGTCGAGTTACTTCTACGGGCGTAAATTCACGGTTGTGCCGTTGAATGAGCAAAGTTTTCGGATTAACGGGCAAGTGTATTTCGTCGACGAATATAAAAAGGTCATTGACTGGAATTTTCAGGTCACGGTGCGTGGGAGCAAGGAAGGGGGATTCTACGAAGGGAATGGAGTGATCAAGGCGGTCTATAATAACAATAACTCCAATTTCACCTGTCAGCTTCCCATGGAATTAAAAATGGATGTGACTGCAGAGGGGGTGTATGTGGAACACGAGGGCCCGAAGCGCATTAAAACATTTATACAAAATTGTGATGAAATTGTGCAGCAAACCGGCCGGTATCACCACGCAAATCCCTATAAGCACAAAGGAAAATAGGATTTACTGACGTGTTAGAGGAGAACAAAAATGTCTTCAAGAATTAAGGCGCATTTTTAAGAGAGAAACAAATATGAGATCCATTTTTTTACTCGTCATAATCGCAGTTTCCCTAAATCTTTCATTCGCGAATGATGAAATGCCGAAGGGTCCCCAACCTCCCGGCAACGAAGGGCATGGTGGGCATGGAATTTTGATCGATAAGCCTTATCTTGTCGATTTGGCTGAAGTGAACGTTCATAAAAAACCTTACTATGACAAAAAGCTTCTTTCTCATCCCACTTTTCCAAAAGTGAAAGAACGACTCAAGAAAATTCTCGAGGATGCGCTGGAAATTTTAAAGGATGAAGCTTTGGACGTTCTTACAGTGAAGCTGATTGAGATCCACCAAATCAACAAATTTTTAGGGATGAACCTTCTCGGAGCTGCTGGAAGATTGGAATGGGTGCCATTAGACAATGAACTCTTTAAAGTAAAAGTGCCAAAACCGATCTTGGGAATAGATCCTAAGGATCTTGTCATGCTAGGGCTTCGAACGAACTTAGTTGTGAATCTCAATAGCGCTCACGTTAAGCAGATGGACGCTCCCAACCAAGCGGCATTGATAGTGCACGAAATTCTCTACGCGATGTCGAGCCTCAAGGCAGTAGCAGAAGCAAGGTCGTTGGATGGAAAACAACAGCTTGTTAAACTTTACAAGCAACAAGGGGACAAACCCCGTATTTTTACGGGTTTTCTTTTTACGCCAAAAATGACAAATCCAATCTTGCTTGCCAAAAAGTCGGAGGGATATGAGGAGTACTTTAGACCCATCAGTCCAACGATCATTGCTTTGAACGATACTTTGGACCAGTTTAGACAATACATCTGGAAGCCCACCTACATCTCAAGCTTCCTCTTACCAGAAAATGCCACCTGTTCGGTTTTCGAAGATAAAGAGTATGAATTTTCGAAAGAAAAGGAATTGAAGAACTTTTCCGACTTTGCTTGTCCGAACGTCCCCGATTACAACTATAAATATTGTTCTCTCAAGGTGTTTGACCGCCGAGATTATTCTATCGTATCGGATAGTTTTGAAGGCATCGACAGAGAAACGTACAAATTTTTAAACATGGTTCGTAATGTGAATTCGAGTGGCCATATCAAAACTCGAAAAGAGTGCATCGATTTAGCAAACAGAACGGAGGAAGAAGCCTTGCTTGGCTTTAAAAACCTCAAAAGTGTTTTTGAAGACTAAAAATATTTTTTTGGAGAGAAAAACAAATGTTGAGACATCTTATTTTGTTAACAGTCGCGGTTTCCTTAATACCCGTCTTTGATGAGTAACTCGTCCAAGCAATCTCGCTCTATTGGAAAGATCAAGTCTGTCATTGCGAGGGTGCGCAGCACCCGCGGCAACCTTTGTG
>CALCZU010000058.1 GCA_937903155.1 uncultured Bdellovibrionales bacterium | reverse complement strand
CCGCGCGTGCTACGCACGCTCGCAATGACAGATCTCAAATTACAGCTTTTCGCACTTGGCGTAGATGATATGACGATGGCGGACTTGTTTAAAGGCCATCTTTTTTGCGACTTTTTCTTGGAGCTTTTCGATCTCTTTGTCGTGGAATTCGAAGATTTGATTGCAGTCTAAGCAGACGATGTGGTCATGGTGCTCTTCATCGTAACCTTCGTAAACGGCGTTGCCTTTGGCATCGACTAAGGTCTCGCGAATCACCTTGGCATCGCATAGGAGCTCAAGGTTACGATAGACCGTCGCAGGACCGATTTCAGGGTGTTTCTGAGTGACTTCTTTGACGATGGCTTGGGCGTTGTAATGTCCTCGAGATTCTAAAACGTATTTTGCTATCTTCCAGCGTTGCTCGCTGTACTTCAGCTTTTGCGACTCGAGGTAGGTGCAAAGCCTCTGATGAAGCTGCTCGAGTCGCTGCTCCGTCCCTGGGTCTTGCTTGGGCGCAGGTTTACCGCAGGGAAGTTTAATAGCTTTCATGCAAAAAATTTTCCGTCAGCGAAATGATAGATTTTTCCCATTTCGTGAGAAGACTCACGCACTGGTTCGGCTTCGATAAGAGCGGGAGCGGTTTTTTCATTCAATGCTTCTACCACGCCATTAAAAGACTCAGCAAGTTCTTCCATGACTTGTTTAGTCATTCTCAACATTACGGGGCCGACCGTCAGGTTGACGATGCCACATCCACAACAGAGTTTTACCTGAACTTCATTTGCGTTTTTAATTAAGTTTGTCTGATTCATAGATCCTCCGGTTGAGAATCCAAGGTAACAATAATGAGAATCATTATCAAGATAATATTTTTGTCACTTTTGTAGAGAGTTGGATACACCTCTCACATCGTAACAAGAGGAATACAGGCTAAGTAGGGTTTCAATTTTGAATAGGGTTGGTATTGTTTTCGCAAAGCTAAGCGGCATGAACAAACTCTTTATTGCTATTAGTCTTACTTTAACCCTTTCCTTTAGGTTGATTGCTGCGCCTGTAAAAGCTCATCAGAACCCTGAGGAACTGAAATATCGGGATCTCATGCCTATCAGAGGTACTGCCGACAGGTTTAATTCCGCGATCGCGGGTTGGGAGAAACGCGACACGGGTGAAAAAGAGGGCGAGGTATTCAAAGCGAAGCAATTTTCTAAAAATGAACTTGTGAAAAGTAAATCGGTTTCCCTTGTAGAATCAAAAAAGCTGAGAGAAGCACTGAAGTATTTGAGTGAGTTTTATACGAATGCTTTCGAAGGCTGTCTTTTAGAAGGGAGAAGCATTCGTACTTTTCCTGCAACGGCGGCATTTGTTTCGCTCATTCAACAGGCAAATAATGATTTTTCCTATCTGCTTCTTAACGTAGACAAACCGGAAATTCGATTGGACGCGCAAAAAGCGGGTTCAAGCTTTTCAGCACTTATTCATGCGCTGAAAATTCAGTTTAAAAAAGTGGGCGAAGAAAATCAGACTTTGATTAAAGACAATAACGATAAGTTGGAAGCACATTTAAAAACAATCAGTGATATTCTCGATTTTGAAGTCCCTCAATATAACGAAGAAGAAACCTCCGTAGAAAATCTAAAGAAAATAGAGAAGATTCAAGAGTCGATTCAAAATGAGCCTGTTTGCACCCAAAGCGCTGGCCATGACATCACGCCTCCCGAAATAGATGCGAAGAGTGCTACATTTTACAATGAAGATAACCAAGGAAAATTGACAGAAGTAAAAGGTCCTGTGGCACCCGGATCAAAGTTAGTTTTTGAGATAGCTGCAGAAGATAAGAAGTCGGGGGTGAAGAACGGATATATCTATATGCGGGGCCCATCGGGCAAATTCATCAGCATTTTACTTCATCCTGTAAAAGATAAACCGGGGATTTTAAGAGGGGCAGAGGGAATCGATAAGAATGAAGCTTCCGGAGAGTTCAAAGTGACGACTCTGAACGTTACAGACAATGCTGGCAACCAACGAGAGGTCGATAAAGCCGTTGAGCTTCCGAGAATTAATATCCAGAACCCTAATGAAGACATCACTCCCCCCGAATTAGATGCGAAGAGTAGTAAGTTTTATACTGAAGATAACCAAGGAAAATTGACGGAAGTAAAAGGTCCTGTCGTAGCGGGATCAAAGTTAGTTTTTGAGATAGCTGCAGAAGATAAGAAGTCGGGGGTGAAGAACGGATATATCTATATGCGGGGCCCATCGGACAAATTCATCAGCATTTTACTTCATCCTGTAAAAGATAAACCGGGGATTTTGAGAGGTTCAGAGCGCATTAATCAGTTTGAAGCTTCCGGGGAATTCAAAGTGACGACTCTGAACGTCACAGACAATGCTGGCAACCAACAAGAGGTCGATAAATCTGCTGAGCTTCCAACGATCACCGTGGACAATAAAAAGTAATTCGTCTGTTTAAAGTTTACACTAAGTTCGCTTCCCAGCAGGAGACTTGCCATGCTGGGTTTTGTGCGACGTTTTCCAATCTCGGTATTGCCTCTTTACAATGTGCCACTGCGAATGGGCAGCGCGTGTGAAACGTACATCCCGAGGGAGGATTAATCGGCGACGGGATTTCTCCGATGAGAGGAACTCTGACGCGATTGCGTTCCGTTTTCGGATCCGGAATTGGAACTGCTGAGATCAAGGCTTGAGTATAAGGGTGACGAGGGCTCGCAAAAATATCTTGGCGAGAGCCGATTTCGACGATCTTACCGAGATACATGACAGCGATTCTGTCAGAGATGTATT
This sequence comes from uncultured Bdellovibrionales bacterium, assembly GCA_937903155.1. Lineage (GTDB taxonomy): Bacteria > Bdellovibrionota > FAC87 > UBA2466 > UBA2466 > CALCZU01. The sequence continues at coordinate 21,927 of CALCZU010000058.1, read as the reverse complement.
TCACGACAGATAAATTATGTGAAATAAAAATCATCGTCAGATTTAGCTTTTGCTGAATGTCTTTTAAAAGGTTTAAGATCTGCGCTTGGACTGAAACGTCTAAGGCCGAAACCGGTTCATCGGCGACCACGATTTTGGGTTCCAAGATGAGCGCTCTCGCAATGCATATTCGCTGACGTTGTCCCCCTGAGAATTCGTGAGGATATTTTTTGAGCGCTTTGACAGGAAGGTTGACTAGTTCGAGATATTTTTTAATACGTTCTTCGAGTTCTTTAGAACTGAGTTTCATGTGAGCTTTGACGGGTTCCGCTAAAATATCAAAGACTGTCATTCTTGGATCGAGCGAAGCGTAAGGATCTTGAAAAATCATTTGAATCTGAGGGCGCTTGGCTTTCAAAGCTTTGCCTTTCAGAGCTAAAAAATCGATTCCTTGAATATCCACTTTCCCGGACGTTGCATCGACGAGCCGAATGATCGCTCTTCCTAACGAACTCTTACCGCAACCGGATTCGCCAACAAGTCCTAAGATTTCTCCCTCTTTAAGTTCAAAGCTGATTCCATCGACCGCTTTGAGCGTTTGGGGTTTTCCGAATGAGAAGAAACCTTTGCGAATAGGGTAGTGAACTTTGAGATCTGAAATTTTAACGACAGTAGGATTCATCGACTCATCTCCGCATAACAGTAAGTTTCGTGTCCCGGGTCAATGGCTTTTTTCGGCGGGAAAACGCTTCGGCAAATATCCATGCGATTTTCACAACGGTCGTAGAAAGGACATCCTGGAGGAAGCTTTGAAAGATCTGGAATCGTTCCGGCAATCACTGGCAACTGCGTTTGGATGGCATCGATTCGAGGGGTCGACTTTAAAAGCGCGCGGCTGTACGGGTGCTGAGATTTTTCGAAGATGTCCGCGGCCGTTCCTTTTTCAAAAACTCTTCCGGCGTACATGACGACGACGTGATCGGCGAGACCTGCGATGACTCCCAAATCATGAGTGATGAGCAATATCGCCATTTTCGTTTGCTTTTGGATGTTTTTTAGAATGTCGAGGATCTGCGCTTGGACGGTGACGTCAAGGGCCGTTGTCGGTTCGTCGGCAATGAGGAGTTCCGGATCCGTCGTGAGAGCCATCGCTATCATCACTCTTTGTCTCATTCCGCCAGAGAATTCGTGCGGGTATTTCGACATCGCTTTTTCGGGATCTGAAATTCCGACGCGTTTCAGTTCGAGAATCCCTTTTTTCCAAGCTTCTTCTTGAGAATGTCCTCGATGGATGAGAAGTGGTTCAATGAGCTGGGTGCCAACTTTCATATAAGGATTGAGAGAGGTCATCGGCTCTTGGAAGATCATGCTGATCTTGTTTCCACGAACTTGCCTCAATTCTTCAGCCGTCATCTTTAAAAGATCTTTTCCATGAAAAAGAACTTCGCCTCCGACTATCTTTAACGGAGGAGATGGCAGAAGTCGCAAGTAACTCAGTTGTGAAACGGATTTTCCGCTGCCGCTTTCGCCGACAATCCCTAAAGTCTCTCCCGGAAGAATCTGATACGAGATATCATCCACCGCTTTTACAATTCCGCGTCGTGTATGAAAGTGAGCCTGAAAGTTTTTGATTTCTAAGATAGGTTTCATTAGTCGCGGGCTCCTTTCGGATCCAACGCATCTCGGAGTCCATCGCCTAAGAAATTGAGTGAGAAAAGGGAAAGAGCCAGCGAGACCGCCGGAAAGAATAAGACCCCGGGCGCAATTTCCATTACGGACACTCCATCGGATATCAAAGTTCCCCAAGACGCCATGGGTGCTTGAACCCCGAGGCCGAGGAAACTCAAAAATGCTTCTTCCAGAATGACCGAGGGGACCGTCAGAGTGAGATAAACAATCACAGGACCAATACTGTTGGGGATGAGATGTTTAAGGATAATCGAGGTTTCCGAAATTCCCATCGAGTGCGCGGCCTCAATAAATTCTTTGTGCTTGAGCGAAATGACTTGGCCACGAACAATTCGCGCCATTGTGAGCCACTGCGTGAGTCCCAATGCGATGAAGAGAAGAAAAATATTTCTTCCAAAATAGACCATCAGGATAATCACTAAGAAAATAAACGGAAGGGCGTACAAAATATCTACGATTCGCATCATGGCGTTATCTGTTCGACCGCCGATAAATCCTGAAATCGCGCCGTAGACCACTCCTACTATGACGCTGACGAGAGAAGCCAAAACGCCCACAGCCATCGAAATTCTTCCGCCGTATAAAACGCGGGTGAAGAGGTCTCGCCCCAAACTATCCGTCCCAAACCAGTGAGGAAAAGACGGCGGCGCTAAAGTATTTTCTAAGTTTTGAACTTCAAAACCGTAGGGAGCAATCACCGGAGCCAGTAAAAACACTACGCATTCGAAGAGAAGAAAATATGCTCCGTAGCGTGCAAATCGATTTTTCTTCAATCGATAGAAGGCATCTTTCCACAGACTGGTGCCGACTTCGTTTTCTTCGATTTCAATCGTAGCGCTATTACTCATATTTCACTCGCGGATCTAAAACAACGTACAGGATATCGACTAAAAGATTGCAGACAAAAATCAGCGTGAAATAAAGTAGCGAAGTTCCCATGACGACCGTGTAATCGCGGTTAGTGGCGCTTTCGACGAAGAACCGACCGAGGCCTGGAATGGCGAAAATACTTTCGGTGACTAACGCGCCCGTGATGATGCCGGCCAATGCGGGCCCGAGGTAAGAGACCACCGGAAGAATGCCTCCTCGAAGCGCATGCTTTACCAGAATTTTTCCTTCGCTCAAACCCTTTGCACGAGCTGTACGAATAAAGTCCTGACTGCGAATTTCCATAAAACCCCCACGAGTCAAACGCGAGATGTACGCGGCATACGCAAATCCGAGGGTCAGGGAAGGAAGGATTCTGTCTTGCCAGCTGTCCCAGCCGGCGACGGGAAGCCAGCCGAGCCACAGAGAAAACACGAGAATCATCGCGGGTCCAATCACAAACGTCGGAAGACAAATTCCCAAAATCGAAATCGACATGGGAATGTAATCAAATAACGTATTGGGTTTTAATGCGGCAAACATGCCGGCCGAAATTCCAATCACCAGCGCCCACACCAGAGAATAAAACCCGAGTTCCATGGAGACGGGCAACGCTTCTCCGATGATCTCGTTCACTGTGCGATTCGCGTGCTTAAACGAAGGTCCCAAATCCAGATGAATGAGGTCATTGAGGTAACGAAAATACTGTTGCATCAGCGGTTCATCCATATGATATTTCGCTTCAAGATTTCGCATGATTTCAGGTGAAACATTTCGGTCAGACGAAAAAGGTCCTCCCGGTGCAAACCGAATCATGAAAAAGATGACGGTCACGACTAAGAAAAACACCGGCACCATTAAAGCAAGTCTTCTCAATAAGTAACGAAATCCCACGGTGATCCCCTGCTGCTATTTTAAGTAAACGTATTTAAACGGGTGAATGTCCTCGATATTGTCATCCCATCCACCGACGTTCGTCGCGAGTAAGTAAACTCTGGTGTAGATGTAAATAGGAAGTACTGGAAAATCTTCCATGATGAGATCTTCTGCTTGTTGGAAGAGACCCAATCGCTTTTCAGTGTTGGTTTCTTTCCCAGCGGCAGCGATCAGAGCGTCGTAGGCTTTGTTGTTATACCCGCCCTTATTGTTTGGGTTGTCACTCACAAGCAAGTCTAAGAACGTATTGGGATCATTGTAATCGGCAATCCAACCCTGCCGTCCAAGTGTATAGTTTTTGCTTTGTAAAGTATCTAAGTAAACTTTCCATTCTTGATTGAAAAGCGTGACTTGGATGCCGAGGTTTTGTTTCAACATCTGCTGAATGGCTTCGGCGATTTTTTTATGGCTTTCGCTCGTGTTGTATAGAATTTCAATTGGTGGAAGGCCTTTGCCGCCGGGGTAGCCCGCTTTGGCGAGCAAATCTTTCGCTTCTTGCAGCCGGCTCAGATCTTTTGGCAAAACGGCTTTGGGTTTAAATCCACCTGTTCCAGGAGGCGTAAACATTTGCCCCGGCATTTGTCCGCCGCGAGTGACGTAGGTGACAATTTTTTCACGGTCGATGGCAAGTGCAATCGCTTTGCGAACGAGCTTATTGTCCATCGGTTTTTTCGTCATATTAAACCAGTAGAAATAAGATCCGAGCCAAGGGTGAGAATGAAACACTCCGCTCTTATCTTTCTTCCAAAATTCCATTTTTTCTTGAGGAGGTTCATCGGTGACATGGAGTTGTTTTGCACGGAACATTTTCTCTTCCGTATTGTGATTGTCGATAGGAAAGAAATTGACGGTTTTCAACTTTACTTTGTCCGCATCCCAGTAGGTAGGGCTTTTATCGACGGAAATCACTTTATTCATTTCCCATTTCTTTAATTGAAAAGGTCCGTTGCTCACAAAATTTTCAGGTCGCGTCCACTTAGCGCCAAATTTTTCAACGGTCGCTTTGTGCACGGGATAAAGGGAGTGGTGATACAAGAGACTTAAGAAAAACGGAGTAGGATTTTCCAAAGTCACTTGGAGCGTGAAATCATCCACAGCTTTTAATCCGAGTTGCGAAGCGTCTTTAATCTTTCCTTCGTTAAACGCTTTTCCGTTTTTGATGTAAAAGCCTTGTCCTGCATATTCAGAACCTGTTTTGGCATCGAGCAGTCTTGTCCATGAGTAGATAAAGTCTTTAGCCGTGACCGTCTCTCCGTTCGTCCATTTCGCATTTTTTCGAAGCTTAAAAGTATAGGTCTTTTGGTCTTTAGATACCTGCCAACTTTCTGCGACGCCGGGAATGGGGGCTAAAGTTTTGGGATCTTTTGCGACTAATGCTTCGAATAAGTTCTCAACGATGTGAAATTCCGGAACCCCCGTCACCACTTGAGGATCCAAATCTTTGGGTTCTCCACCGTTTCCGCGATTAAAAACCTGTTCGGGGGCTGCTAAAGCCGCGCAACCCAAAAAAAGCGAAAATACGATGCCCTGAATCTTTACTGAAAAATTGTGTCTGGTCATTTCCCACCATCCTCCTAGCAGTTAGTGCACTGCAAGCGTTTTGCCACTGGTTTTGAGCTTAAATCGAACGGAAGTATTGAAAAGATAACCTTTATTCACAGCTCAGCCAAGTCATTTTGGCACCAGTTTGTAGGCAATGGAGTCGTCATTTCGTCAGGCGAGTGTCCAGCCGTCGTTGCGAGGAGCCGCAGGCGACGAAGCAATCTCGTTGCACAAAGAAGAACGTCCTTATGCCGCGAGATTGCTTCGTCGCCTGCGGCTCCTCGCAACGACGGGCGCGTACAAATTTAGTAAGTTTTGGCTTTTCCGAGATTCAGAAAGTAGTCGAAAAGCGCTGCGCATTCGGAAGTTAAGATTCCGTCTTCGACAATGAGTTTACTTCCACCCTGGCGAGCTAATTCTTTTGCAGGAAATTTTAGTTCTTGGAAATTTGCTTTGGCCGCATCCGCAATCGTTGCGCCGAAATAAACTTTATCGATTTTCGCCCAGTGGATTGCCGAAAGGCACATGGGGCAGGGCTCGCAGGTTGTGTACATCGTCGTGCCACTCAAATCGATCGTCTTCAAGGCGAGTGCCGCTTGGCGAATGGCATTGACCTCGGCGTGGGCCGTCGGATCACATGTTTTCCAAACTTGGTTGTGCGCATTGGAAACGACTTTTCCATCTTTCACAATGATCGCGCCAAAAGGACTTTGACCGCTATCAACGCCTTCTTTGGCTTTAGCGATCGCAAGTTTCATGTAATCCGCGTGGGTCATGGCCAACTCCTATTAGGTTCGCTTGATCAGGTGGTAACCGAATTGAGTTTTTACAGGACCCGAGGTTTCCCCTTGCTTCAGAGCGAATGCGGCTGTCTCAAAAGGTTCGACCATCTGGCCTTTTCCAAACGTCCCTAAAGAACCGCCTCGTTTGCCGGACGGGCATTTCGAAAATTGTTTCGCGAGATCTTCAAAGCTCGATCCTTCTGCGAGTTTTTTGACCAGATCCTGGGCTTCGTGTTCGTTTTCGACCAAAATATGACTAGCGCTGATTTGACTCATTTGAATTCTCCTTTGAACAAACAGTTCGCAGAATGAACGCTCAGAGTCAATTATTTTTATCCACTCTGTTTAGGCGATAAAATTGCCGTCAACTTACTTCGATTTTCCGGGAATATTTTCTTCGGCTCCTGGAAGTCTCTCTTTTTTCTGGGGACGTTCGGAACCTTTTCCCGGAAGTTTAATCTCGCGGCCCTTATCCACTTCGGAAATATTATTTTTATTTTCTCGGGAAGGGCTTTCAGTAATCACACCGGGTTCAAGTTTTGCGCTCATAGGGTTCTCCTTGAAGCACCAAACCTGCAAAAGAAATGCCCATCCAAAGAAATTAGACGGACACAACAATGCCGTGGCGGGACTGTTTTTGAACGCTTTTGCCGTGAGCGAACCAAGTCTGTTCTTCTCGAATTCGAAACCCAGTTTCAAGCGACAGGCGTTTTACAATTTCAAATTCATCTTCGCTCGGAGAACTGATCAGCGCTAATCCATTTTCGGGTTTTAAAAGGCCATAAAGGTGAGAAAAAATATCTTCCGGTTTTAATTTAGAAAGGGGAAGTCCCCAAGCGAGCACGGGAAGTTCCGTGACAAAGGGATTCAGCAAAAATGCAAAATGAAAAGGGGTTTGCCAATCTAAAAAATCCATCACGCGGTATTCACCGTTTCGGATTTTGCTCGCATAGAAATCTCCATAGTTTTTTCTTGTGCGAAAATTGACGAGTCGCCGGTAAGCATCGAGCTCGATGCCATGAATCTCACTGTCAAACCCGTAAGTTTCGAATAGGTTTTCGATGACAGGCGCCAGCGCAAAGTTGCGAGCGCCAATGTCGACGACTCGGATACTGTCTTCTTCTTCAAAACGCGCGAGATGGGACTTCCAAGAAAACATGTCAAAAAACTCGACACTCTCTTTTTGAAAATTCGCATCTAACTTTGGAATCGGTGCATTCGGAGGCACGGACTTGCCGACCGTGATATGGGATCGGAGAAAAAAATCGAACTGATTGCGAATATTTCTAAGATTTTTCATCGAGAGATTGTGTCTATAATAGCACAGCTTCTGCCACAAAACCTCCACACATAAAGACTATCCTAAAAGTTGGAACAGGAAGGTCTACTAGTGAGAAACTACCTAGGGATAGGGTTTATCGTGATTGTTTTTGTCTTAAGCTTTTTATCGAGCCTCAAGATGTACGCGAAGCGCGATCAAATCGCCGCCTCCGAAAAAAAAACTTTGCACCAGGTCTTTATGAGTGCCCCTCTCTTTCAACCGCTTCCGACGAGAACGGCGAAACAAGACTAATTACTCTCTAAAAGAATACAAAACCGCTAACATTTTTCGCGTCGCAACGATTCCGTAAAAGAGCCCGGCAATTCCCATTAAAAGAAAACTAATGAGAAGTCCCTGATAAGCCCACGAACCCTCAGCTTCTTGCGGATCCGCGCCGACGATGACCATCAAAATTGCTCCCACCAGGGGCGCCCCTCCTGCTAAGAATGGGAAAAGCTTCAGTCGAGATTCAATAATCGACAAACTCTTGCCGCCTTCCGCCTTCAAAAACAGTGGAATCTGCCAAATCTTGGGATAGATCTGCCGAATCAAAAAGTACTGCGTATTTAGAAACGAATACGTAATCGCAATTAGCCAAGAAAGAAAAAATGAAATCCCGAAATGAAAATAAATATGCCAACTGATTGGCGGCGAAAAATAATTAATCAGCGTCGGCAGCACCAGTAACATCAAAGTCCAACCAAAAGTGGCAACGCCCGCGACATACTGCGGGCCAAAGAGTGTTACTTTTAAGAGCTTTTTCTCATCCTCGACGTGCGAGGGGTCTTTCAAAAAACGAAACGCAGGTCCTAATGAACGGAAGACGTACCAAGTCGCCGGCCCATAGATAAAAGGATTAATCGCCAAGATCAGTTTTAAGAAAGTGTCTTGTTGATGAGGGGTGAGATGACTGACGATTCTCATCGAGTTGTAAGTGATATTGACGGCGGTTCCAATCAGTTGGGGAATGAGAATCGACAGGAATAGACCGCCTCTTGGCATTGTCTGAGTCAGCTTATCGAGCCAGTTATCTTGAGGCAGTTTTTTTAACATCCGATCAAACGCAACAAGACTTTCGAGTTTGGCCTGGAGTTTTACAAAACTTTGGGTTCGTTTTTCCCGATCCTTCGTATTGCACTCCGCAATAATTTCTCGCAAAGCCGCGTGAACTTCTTTAGAAACGGAACTTGAAGGCATGTGATTAAGAAGTTCTTCGAAAACTTTTCCCATCGAAAAAACATCCGACCGTCCGTCGAGTTCTCCGAATTGCTCGCGCGAGCATTCAATCAGAGCTTTTTGTTGTTCGGGCGACATGTAATTCGTCGTGCCACCGAGTAACGATTCGTGCCCGTTTTGAATTCGAGAAACATTGAAGTCGGTTAAATAGGCTTTGCCTGTTTCATCCAAAATAATATTTTCAGGTTTCAAATCGAGATGAAGCACATCGCGTTTGTGAGCTGTGGCCATCGCGCTTGAAAGATCTTTCATCATTTGGAGATAGAAAGTGGGATCGCAGTTTCGATGCGCTTTCGGTTCTGCCAAGACTTCCGAAAGACATTTCCCCCGAATAAACTGCATGCAAATGAAGCGAATTTTTTTCTCGGTATCGATGGTCTCTGAAAAAACCTTGACGATATTGTCATGCTCGAGGTGAGCCATGATCAGCGCTTCATTTCCTGCATGAGGCGTGATTTTTAAAGCGACTTGTCGCTCGAGCGACTTATCATGCGCTAGGTAGACTTTGCCGAACGAACCCTCGCCAATTTTCTTTAGGATGACAAAAATCCCAACTGTCTCGCCCTCCGAAAATTCTGGAACCGGATCGGCGACCGGAATCGAAAGACTTTTTTCGAGGAAATCAGATTTTGGATTGGAGTATTTGAGCAGCGACTGGAGTTCTTTTTTTAAAGGGGGATCATTTAAGTCGTTTAAATACGATTCGATTTCTTGATCATTTAATAAAATCAAATTCTCAAAATGGTTTGAAAGATTGTCGAATGACGGGGGATTCATCACTAGGTCAATGGATTTTCGTGGATCTGTCGGTACAGCCACGCTTTTGCAAATACCCAATCTCTTTTAACGGTGGCAAGCGAAGTTTCAAGACTTTCTGCGATTTCTTCAATGGAAAGTCCGCCAAAGAATTTCAGTTCAACTACTTTGAAGGCGCGCTCGTTAATTTTTTTCAGTTTTTCGAGTGCTTCATCTAATCCCAACATATCGGAGGAATTAAGGCCCTCGACAATGATGTCATTTTCGCAAAGTTCGACGTGAATTTCGCCTTTGCCTCTTTTTTCAGAATTTTTTTGACGGGCGTAATCGACGAGAATTCGTCTCATGATTTGGGCTGCGATCGAAAAAAAGTGAGAACGATTCTGCCAGTCGGTTTCCGTTTGATCGATGAGTTTTAAATACGCTTCATGAACCAGTGCAGTTGCTTGAAGCGTGTGATTGCTACGTTCGATTTTAAGACGATTGCCCGCGATCCCTTTAAGCTCTTGATACACTAACGGCAGGAGATCGTGCACAGCCGTGGACTCACCACTGGCCACTTTTTTCAGAAGAACAGTGACTTCTTTTTTTGCGGATTCGATCATAAAAGCCTGGGTGGAACCTAACAAAAGCGAACCGGAATATCAATTCATTCTAAGTGATTGATTTCAAAAAACAAGTGAGGCCTCTCACTTGTGCGTCGTCACTTTGTAGGCGGTGGCTTCGATGCCGACATCGACAAAAAACGGAGTGAGTAGAAGGGGAGGGAAGAGAAAAAAGATCCAGCGTTTCTGGCACATCGGATTTGAATCCAGGCTAACGTCCCATTTCACATCTCCAATGGCATTGCCGCCTTGGTCCTTCGCTTTATCAATGAGATCTCGCATGGCATAGTGCGCGCGACTTCGACAATCACTCCAAAGCGGACCTCCCGAGTGCCCTCTCACTTTCGCGATCTTTTCACCCGTCCAGCTATCGGTCTTTACCAGGATTTCATCTGAAAACTCTTGGTAGCTTATTTTGACGGGATAAATGGAACAGCCATTTAGAAGGAAGCAAAAAAGGAGCAAGTAGATGCGTTTCATCCCGCTAGTCTACTGCTGACACTGCGTGTAATACAAAATGCTTTTCTTGCTTTTGTGTAAAATTAACATGAAAATATTGAAGTTTAAGCCTCTAAAGCATAAGTTTGTCTATTCACATTCACCTTTGAAGGAAGGCATCGATGGGACTTTTTGGAAATTGCAGACCTTGTGTCAAATTGGGAGCTCCAGTTGCGGGCATTGCGAATGGAAATAAGCCAGGCGATTTAGGCGTGTGGGTTGTTTGGGATGCGAAAAAAAATCCAACCGAGTGTTTCCGCGTTTTAGTGAAGGCAACAGGGTTTGATCGAAAAATTCCGGTCACTCCGATTTCTTATACCTTTGCTCCTGGGTTTGATGCTTCTTTCTGCCGCTCGATTGAACTTCCTCAAGAATTAAAACAGTTTTTAGTCGGTGACGACCGCGCGCATTTAGGCGGATTGATTTTAGATTTCGTTTTAGCCAATGGAAAAACGGTTTCGACGAATGTTGTTTTAACAAACGCTGTCGATTGTTTACGCGGCAAAGGAAATTTGGAGCCAAAGCAAGCTTTAAGAATCGAAGGCTCTCTCGAAAGAGATGATGCGAAGACAGCCTCAATTGCGGCCGCCGATCTCAAAGCCCATAGCGAAGCGATCAAAAAGGCGATGGAAGAAAAACGCCTCAAAGAAGAAGAAGAGCGAAAGAAGAAAGAAGAAGAGAAAAAATTGGCTGCCCAAGCTGCCGCCGCTGCAAAAGGAGGAGCGCCCGTTGCGACTCGTCCTGCAGACAAAAATACGGCTTCTATCACGGGCGGACGAACGGCAATTTTCTACGGTTCTTCGACGGGAAATACGGCAGAAGTCGCAAAAATGATCAAAACGGCACTCGGTGCTTCAGTCGATCATGTGAAAAACATCACCGAAATCAATCCAATCGATCTCACCGTTTGCGAAAATATTATTATCGGAATTCCGACCTGGCATATCGGCGAATTGCAGGATGACTGGGCTGCCATGATGACTGACATTAAGGCGCTCAAATTCGAAGGCAAAAAAATCGCAGTCTTTGGCTTAGGAGATGGAAAAGGATACGCCGACACTTACGTCGACGGAATGGCAGAACTCCTCGCTCCCTTTGAAAAGGGCGGCGCCAAACTCCACGGTCTGTGGCCGACCGCGGGTTACGAATACAAAGCTTCCAAAGCGATTCGAGATGGAAAGTTTTTGGGCCTCGTCATTGATGTTGAGAACCAAGACAACCTCTCCGAAAAACGCGTAAAAGAATGGTCTAACCAGATCAAAGGCGAAATGGGCCTGTAAGGTTGCGTCTCGGATAAACCTCTGGTACTTAGAAGTTCTCTTTTTTGCGGGCGGGTAGCTCAGTTTGCCCAAGGAGCGCAGCGACGGATCTAAAAGTTGCTCTCTCAAACTGAGCTGCTAGGATAACGTTTTTAGTGTGGGCGGGTAGCTCAGTTTGGGAGAGCATCAGGCTGGCAGTCTGAGGGTCGAGGGTTCGATCCCCTTCCCGTCCAAATTATTTAATATTAATATTAAACTTAAGATTAATATTAAGCGGCGTAGCCGCTCTGGTATTAACTTACTCCCGCGGTGGCAGCGAAATCCCCGCAACATGCCCCCTGCATCCAGGCGCCTGACTAAATACCGACAAAGGAATCGCGTGTAACCCTGAAATCACCTGCGGCGGAGTCACAGGTCTCCCGTTCTCATTCGACCAAACCTCAATGGCATCCCCATGCGCTTCAATCACATCATTCGGTGTCGAAAACGAATAAAAATAGATCTTATCAGGAGAAATCGAAGGATATCGTACCCAAACGCCCGACCCCAAAACTTCGGCAATTCGGCTCGGCCCTAAATATCGCTTCTTCGAAAGTTCACGATTCTCAGGCGTCTCTGGGAGCCACAACTCCTCATTGTGCAAATAAGGTCTAAGCCCTTCACGTAAATTAGGAATCATCTTTATCGGCAGCGCAGTCTCGGGATGCGTTTTTGACTCCGTCCTCGCTTTTTCAAAAGCGATTGCAACTTCTGAGAGATGCTTGAGAGTTTCCTCACTCCAATACTGAGTTTCGACTTCCTCATCTCGTTTACGTTCCTTAGCATCCGGAACTGAAAAGACTAACGACCGTTTTCCTTGTTTTGCACGTTCGAGAAATTCTTTGTCGTTGATGCCCGGTTTCAGATGAAAATAACTTCCATAATCCTCCAGTTGAGAAATCTCTTCGAGCGTCTTGAGAAATCGATTTCTGACTACCGTTGTGACGACAGGTCGGGCCAGCGGAAGTTTAAACTCCTGATGGCTTCTTGCGTAGTTGGTCCTTGCTTGATCGTACTTCGCAGCCATCAGCGCGAGCTGCCTTTTCCACACGCCATTTCGCAGCTTAACCTTTTCGGTCAGAGTGAGATTTGATTCTCTGTCGAAACCGAAATCTCCTTTTTCAGAACTGAATTCTAGGGCTTCTTCTGGAAGCTCCTCAATGACTTTTGCCAACACGTAATACGGAAGGATGGTCAGTCTTTTCCAACCATTTTTTTTCACAAATGCAGTCAGTGCTTTAGCGCGTTCGGAAGGCTCTTTTCTAAAGTTTTCTCTAAAGAGTTTCTCGGCCATCTCGGGTCCGTTTGCCCCTAAAAGAATTGCAAAGATTTCTTGCGGAGATTTTTCGTGTGCGGAGACGGCTTGGATAAAAAGCAAAACGAAACAAATAACTAGAATCCGAAACCGATAAAGAGAGTTGCCCATGAGCTTTCTATTATAGCAAGTTTTAAGGGGGACCGAAATAAACGCTTAGTCGACTTTAAAGATCTTCTTCCAGTCATCTTTTTTATAACCAACCGTACCCGTCTCTTCCCAGAGGACAAACGGCCGCTTGATGAGTTTTCCATTCTTTGCAAGAAGATCAATCGCTTCCTCTTCTTTCATCGAAGAGAGTTTTTCAGCAAGATTCATATCTTGGTAGACTCTTCCCGTCGTATTAAAGAGCTTTTTGATATTCCCATTCATAAACCCTAGCATTTTTTTGATCTCGGCTTTCGAAGGAGGGGTAACAAAAATATCAATTTTGTCGACGGCATAGCGGTTATGGGCCAAAAACTTCAATGCATCTTTACAGGTGCTGCACTGAGGATAGTGATAGATACGAACGACACTCAAAAATAGTCCTTTCAAAAACGGCCTCGTTCTACCATATTGCCCCAAACGTTTAAAGAGATACCGTCAGACGCATGAATTCAAAAGACCCCCTTCACGGGATTACGCTCGAAACACTACTCACTGAGCTTGTCGAACACTATGGCTGGGAGGCACTGGGAAAAGAAATTAATATCAATTGCTTCAATCAAAATCCCAGTATCAAATCCAGTCTCACTTTTTTAAGACGGACCCCGTGGGCTCGCGCCAAGGTCGAGGACTTCTACTTAATGTACCGAGTTCAGCAAAAGAAATAGCGTTCGCGTGTCGGTGCGCCTTTACTATCGACAGTGAAAAATGGCATGGATAGTTTATGAATCCGACCCCCAAAAATGCGGTGAAAGGACGAGGTGCGATCGACAATCTTCCGAATCGCTTTGAATCGATGGCGCCTTCGCAGATCCCAGAATGGGAACAAGAGTGGGAAGGCGAAGAAGAGATCGCTCGCCCGAAAACTCTAGTTTATAAAGATCTCACAAAATCGATTGTTACGACCAATGACAGCCCCGATATCGGATTTGAAGCGTCGATTAACCCTTATCGTGGCTGCGAGCACGGCTGCATCTATTGCTACGCCCGTCCCACTCACGAGTATTTAGGTCTCTCCAGCGGACTTGATTTTGAAACCAAAATTTTTGTAAAAGAGCAGGCGCCTGAGCTTCTTCGAAAAACATTGGCGTCTGAGAGCTGGACACCTAAAACGATTGTCATGAGTGGAGTTACTGATTGTTATCAGCCCATTGAAAGAAGTTATGAGCTCACGCGGAAATGCTTAGAGGTTCTAGCTGAATTTCGAAATCCCACATTTTTGATCACGAAAAATTTTTTAGTGACTCGCGACATTGATTATTTAAAAGAGCTCGCAAAGTATTCCGCCGCGGGAGTTTTGATTTCGATTACGACCCTGGACAATGAGCTTTGCGCGAAAATGGAACCCCGAACGTCACGTCCCGAAAAAAGGCTTGAAGCGATTCGACATCTTGCAGAAGCCGGAATTCCGGTCGGCGTCAATGTGGCGCCCGTGATTCCAGGTTTGACCGATTTCGAAGTTCCTCGGATTTTAGAAGCTGCTAAAAAGGCGGGAGCTAGTTTCGCAGGCTACACAATGTTGCGTCTTCCTTACGGCGTAAAAGACCTCTTCGCCGACTGGCTGAAAGAACATTTCCCAGACAAGGAAAAAAAGATTTGGAATCGGGTCGAAGATATCCGGGAGGGAAAGCGGAATGATTCCAGCTTCGGATCCCGAATGTCAGGAACAGGCGTTTTTGCGGCACAACTTAAAACCTTCTTTAATATCTCTCGCCGTCGATTGGGGCTTCAAGAAAGAGGACCGCATCTCTCTACCAAAGATTTCAATAGATCCCACGATTCGAAAGGCCAACTTTCTCTCTTCCGTTAAGCATGTTCTTTCGCTTTTAAAACTTCTTCAAGTCCGACTGCGATTTTTACCGCATTTCGAGAACCCTTTTTTGCAGAGAACATCGCTTCGTCCGCGAGTTTAATCAAAATCTCGGGATCGGAAGTGTGCTGCGGATACGCCGCCACACCGATGCTGACCGTCGTGTGCATCTTCAAACCTTGGATGACGAAAATACGGCGCTCGATATGCTTTCGGATACGTTCTGCAATTTCAATCGCTCCGGTGATATCGGAGCCCGTCAAAATGACGACAAATTCATCGCCGCCGTATCGAAAGACGGGATCGATGTTTCTAACCGAATGCCGAATCGTCTTTCCGATGGCAACCAGAAACTCGCTTCCAACCAAGTGATTATTCGTATCATTTACTTTTTTAAAATGATCGATATCGATGAATAACAATGAAAACGCTTGTCCCGGTTGCTTGCACTTTAAAATCGCATTGTGAATCGCAAATTTTAGGTAGCGCGAGTTATAAAGTCCCGTGAGGTCATCGACGAAAGTTTGATTCTTAATTTCAATAAACTTCTGGATGCTAAATAAAGTCAGATCAGCGTGTTCAAGTACAAGCTGGGCAATCGCAAGATGCTTGCGAGTGGGCTTGTGCTTGATTCCCCACGCAAAGATTCCGCTTTTGCCATCCTGGCAGGGAAGAAAAATTTTTCGCGACTGAGTTTTTGGATTCACCGTGATTCGAGGAGGAAGTGTGCCTCGCCATTTTTTTTCTTCAGGCAACTTCTCGCGCATTTTGCGAGGGCTTAGGCCTTTGGGCAGAGAGCAATGGACTTTGTCCGGTTCAAAACTCACCCAGGCGCATTCCTCTGCACCTAAAAATTTATAGACAAACTCAGTCGCATTAATCTGTACGAGAGGGGCTGTGGTGCAACCCGAAATCTGTGTAATCGCTCGGACAAGCTCTGAGTTCGGACTTCCTAGCTTTTCGTAGAGCTCGTATTTCTGAAAAGACTTTCGGACGGTCCAAATCAATTCTTCAGGACTCGTTGGCTTTAAGAGAAAATCTGCAAAGCCGCTCCTTATACATTGAAGTGCCATCTGAGCGCTATCAGAACTCGAAAGACCGATGACGTCCGATGTCGCAAAGTTCGCGCGGATTTGCTCGAGCACATCACTTGAAGGCCGTTGAAGCACATCGAGATCCATAATCACGATTCTGGGCGTCTGTTGGTTAGCGGCCAGCATCAGCTCTTCAAAAGTTGAAAAAGTCTGTAAAGCCATTCCCATTTTTTCAAAGGCTTGTTCGTACGGAAAGCGCAACTCATCCGAGGGATGGAGTAGAAAAATTCGGACGCTCTTATTCTTCTGTGGGTTTTTCATCGGCGGCTTTTTAAATATTTTAGCATACTGTTTAGCCGAATACCGACGGACTACACTGGCGACTCTAAATCAGACACTTCGGTGCCAAAAATCGTCTTTTTTTGCGAGTTTTTACCGGAATTTACCCTAAAATAGGCTGGCCTTGCTCTTGCGATACTGAGTGAGCATGTCGCACTTAGACAAATTTGATTTCAGAGCCACTCAGGGAAAAAAGCCTTCTCTCATTCTGGCGTTTTTTATCCTGTTGATGATTGTCACTTCGCTTTTTATGAGCGTTCCCGAAGCTCACAGTACCTACAGTGTGCGTCCTATTCATTTTGAGGAACAACAAGGGATGATTTCGGTGCTCGATCATTTGGGCGAAACTCTCCCAAAGCAATCCGTAACATTGCAAAACTGGATGAATCGCATCCTCGAAAACAAAATCCAGTTGCTCGTATCGGATTCAATGAATGAAGCGGTCCGAATCGACCAAGGCAAAATCATTTTGTCCGCCAGTTTTTTTCAAGATGATTCCCTTACCCAACAAAAAAATCTCTCCGAAGCATTCGGGATGAAATTCGATTACGCTAAAGCATTAGAAACCGCGCTCTCCAACGAAAATTAAGCCTGTAAAGCTATTCAAACGAGTTCCATTCCTTTAGGATAGAAGGATGGCTTTAATCGATCCTACATTATTGAAGAAAGCGGCAATGATTAGTAATGCTGTGATTACTAAGTTTGTCCTGATAGGACTTGGCGCTTGGTTAGGAAGTAAAGCAGATACGGCTTTAAACACCACGCCCCTCTTCTTACTCATCGGCATTTTTGCCGGAGGCGGCGCCGGTCTGTGGTATTTATTCGTGATTATAAAAAAAAATAAAATTGATGATTCGGATAAAATAGAATTATCAGAAGGTAAAAAACAAAAAATAATGCAAGAGAAAATAGAAGAACAAAAACAAGAACAAGAACAAAAACAAGTTAAAAATGACATTATTCGAGGTTATAATCCTGAAACTGATTCATGGCATTGTTCAGAATGTGGGGTTGATATGGGTTCAATAAATCCTCGTCAACTATGCGGAAAATATTATTGTAAATCAGATTGTTAAAAAAATTTTTTTTTATATAAATGTTTCCACAAATAAACCAAAATCTTCATTCATTAACATCATTTTTTCTCTAAAACTATGTGTGGATGAACCAAATAATACAATTAGGAATCCAACTATTATTATAATATTGATTCTAACCAAATGATCAACTTCCGCATATAATTCATTGCGAGGAGAAGTTTCACCATTTTTTTCAACTAATGTGGTAATCGCATTTTTACTCCATGTATTTATATGATGACGTGCCCAAATACTTGCAAATATTAATCCTATCCAAACAAATACTAATTCAGTATAAAAATATTTCGATTTTGTATTTGTTTCAGTATCTGTGTTCGCAATAACTAATCTTCTTATTACTATATCAGACGCAAATGATATTAATGCTAATGTTATTATAATAACACATATGTAATAAACAAATATAAAAATTTTATTTATCGTTTTCATTATATTTAATTATATTATGAATAGAATTAAAAAAATTGATTTTTATATTTTATGAAAGAAGATAATACATATATGATATATTTTAGATATTCGTATTTTAAACTCGAAGAAATGGAATTACTCGATATTTCAAAATCAACCAAGCTAATAAAAGAATTTTTAAATTCGAATCAAATACATGATTTTTTGGCATCTGACCCATCTATATATATAGGTGGTTCTCTTCCTTTTATGTGCTTATCGAATAAAATTAATTCAATATCTGATTTATCTAAATCAGATATTGGTGATATCGATATTTATACAAAAAATTGTCCATTATTATTCAGAAATATAAATCGTACATTCAAACCCAAAAATATTGTTAAAACAGGAGTAAATGTTAAATTATATATAAGAGTGAGCAAATTACCAATTCAAATAATAACATCTCCATTTGATGATTTTGTTATGGACGTATTGGATGAATATGATTGTGATATGGTGTCAATTGGTTATCACCCTAATACATCAACATTTATTTTTCATGAAAGATTTTTAAATGGATTAAAATCTAAATCATTTGTTGTTTTTCACGAAAGAACAAATCCATCAAGAATTAAAAAATTAGAAATAAGAGCTAAAGATTTTTTTGAATCAAATATTGTGGTTGTACGCGAAAATGAATCAGATTCTGATTATAGACCTTATTGGAAAAATAAAATACCAATAAAGTCTATAAATGAAATGAATCCGTCACCACCTTATATTCAATTATATGCAAACAAATACAAATGTATGGGTTGTGCAAATAAACAATTTAATTTGATATGTGGATTTTGTGAATTCAAATTAAGTGAAAAATTTAAACAAAATATAGCAGATAATAATTTTACTTTTAAATATAAAAAAGTTGTTGTATTTGGCGGCATGAATGGATTAGGAAAAATAATTGCGGATGAAATAGTTGAGATTGGGAATTTATCAAATAAAATTAAAGTGATAAGAACAAGCAGAAATGGTAAAGGACATATAAATGCATTTGAATTCGATTTGGAAAAATATTTAGAAAAATTTAATTCAAATTCAAAATCAAATTCAAAATCAAAATCAAATTTAAAATCAAAATTTGTTGGAATGGATCCTGAATTGGCAAGATGTGTTCAAAATGCGGATTTGGTCATATTCAATGCTTATCAAACTCTTGAAGGAAATCAAGATATTTGGAACACAACATTAAATACTTTTAAACCCGCATTATCGGAATCAAGATTTAAAGTTAATTGTTGGGGCTACATTGGGTTATTGCAAGAAATTTTACAAGCAAGACAAGAATATATCGCGAATTCAAAATTTGTACAAGATCAATTATTTGTGTGGATTGATGCAAATGAATCAAGATTTGAATCAAAATTATCAGATGGTAAGCATTTGGAATTAAACATGGCAAAAACCGCATGCAAACAAATATTTTATACAAATGCAAATATTATGGCACAAATGGGAATATTATTTTTATGTTGGGATTGTGGATGGTGTTCTTATCATGGAATATCAGTTGATAAAATTGAATCCAAAAGTAAATTTTTAATTAAACCAAAAATTTCAACTCTTGGTTTATTGAGTTATATTAGTGAGTTAAATTTTGAAAATTTATATGCGGAAAAAAAATATATCCATGATATGACATTTTACAAATGTTTGACTGATTCGGGTTGTGATTTTGCATCAGGATTATCATTGGTTCAAATGAAAAAATATATAGATATGGAATTTAATAGAAAAATAATTACTGAATTAAATGAAGCATTATATAAACACAATTTATTTTATCAATCCGGAAAAATTTCAACTATACCAAAACAAGTGATCAATAGCGTTTGTGATGATGAATTAGAATCAGAACCAGAATCAAAACCCACAATAAAAAAAATATTAAAAAAGAAAGCAGAAGAAGAAGAAGAAGAAGAAGAAGAAGAAGAAGATGAAGAAGAAGATGAATTTGATAAATCTGATGATGAAATGGATTTCGAATATCAAATAACAGTTAAAAAAAAATTATAATAAATTTTGAAAAATATTATTTGAAGAGTATTCACAAAGATAAAAATAATATTTTTTAATATAAACATTTGATGATAATAAATAAATTAATCAGAAAATTATTTATACAATGAGTTCTTATGAAATTGATGAAAATGATTTGGATATTTTTCTTATCAAATATGAAAATTTATATATAAGGGAACTAACACATTATGGAACATTGGAATTAATCAATATGGCTATTTTATTAGAAACCAGTGTTGAATTACAAAAAATGGATGATGATTTATTGGAAAAATATTATGACAAGTATTTGGAACAAATTTCTGGTAATTTAACTAATTTAAATAATGGTTCAATGGAATTATATTATGTACATAAGGTAATTTATTATGTATTTGAGATTATTTTAAAAATGACTGAATTATTATCTGACAATCCGAATAATATTTCGATACAAATTTATTCGAGTAAAACAGGATATTTTGTTGGAATGGTGGAAAGTTTTATCAATAGGTTATTTGAACCATTGGGAAGCTCTATGGAAAAAATTATGAAATTAAATAAAACTTTTTATATCAGTGATTCAGTTCGAATTGATAGCTTAAAAAAAATTATCACAAAAAATAAACATATGTTTTATAATAAAAAAACGTTATCTCAAATAGAAAATTTAATAAAAATGATGAAAACCAAATAATATATTTTTATAATTTTTAAAATTTATTTTTGTACAGGAATAAATTTCAAATCAGAATAATATCATAAATAAAAATTTTATCAAAAAATAATAAAGTATCTAAATTATGCGTTTGAAAGACAACAAATAATTTATCACAAATTCAAATAAACTTATAAACATATTTTTACGAAATTACGAAATAATTTTCCAACCACACAATTATTTTTATAAACGATTAATATAAGACATATGGCACCAACTGAAAATAATAATTTTTTATACGAAGAAAGTTTAACAGAGTCCGCACGACAAAAATCTTCAAATAACAATTTGATATATGATGCCTTAACATCCAATATTTTAGCAGATGATGTATTACATGTAATATCGGTTGTTTCCAATATATGTGAATATAAAAGAAGATGGCAATTATTCAATGAATATATTGAGCGAATGAATAAATATCCAAACATAAAATTGTATATTGTTGAATTGGCTTATGGAAATCAAGATTTTCATGTAACGTCACCAACAAATCCACAACATTTACAATTAAGAACTCAATTTGCATTATGGCACAAAGAAAATTTAATAAATATTGGAATACGAAAATTACTTCCCGCAAATTGGAACACGGTTGCGTGGATTGATGGAGACATTGAATTTGAAAATCCAAATTGGGCAATAGATACTTTAAAAATATTGACAAAATTTGATGTTGTTCAATTATTCACCACATGTTTTGATTTAAATCAACATAATATTCCTATGAGCATATGGCAAGGATTTGGATATAAATTTTGCAATGGTGAAAAGTATGAACCAATTAGAGGAATAAATTATTGGCATAGTGGATATGCGTGGGCGTGTACTCGCAATTATTTTGAAAAAGTGGGTGGTTTATACGATAAAGGAATATTGGGTTCAGGTGATTACATTATGACTCAAGGATATCTTGGAAAATGTGGATTTGGAAATAAAACTCTTGTTGAATTCCGTGATGATATTAATAAATACACAGTTGGATTTGATAAAGTAAAAGTTGGATATATACCAACTAATATTAAACATTATTTTCACGGATTGAAAGCAAACAGAAAATATTCAGAACGAAATCAAATTCTCACAAAATATCATTATGACCCAAATGTTCATCTTAAATATAATGAATATGGAATATTGGTTCCAACCGAATATATGAGTATGGAATTTTTGATTGATATTTATAATTATTTTAGAGAACGAAATGAAGACGAATGTTGGGAAAATTTTAATTCAAAATAAAAAATAATTAGAATAATAAGCTAAAAGATTGGAGTAATAGCAACGTCTTAAATAAGAAGAACAAGCGAAACTATAAATTTAAAGAAAGAAATATGCATAAGAGACCATCTAAACAGGATTAATATTACCTGTTTCAAATCAATTAATATTAGATTTTCCAACTAAATAGCTGATTTTTATCTAAACAAAGCTAAAGTAAATATTAAATAGCCTTTATCCTGGTCTTTCTGATGTTAAAATAATCAAGCAAATT
>CALCZU010000057.1 GCA_937903155.1 uncultured Bdellovibrionales bacterium | reverse complement strand
CGCGAATTGCCCATCTACGAAGTTCCTAGCATTTCTCTTCTTTCGCTCACCGAGGAAGCGCGTCGGAAAGAGCTTGAAAAAACGGTCACGGAGCCTTCAGGCGATGAAATCCTCGCGCAATTTGCATACGAAATTGGAAGTGTTTCGAATCCGTCTGCGAGCAACGCAGAAAACTTTTTAACCGAAATTCAAAAATCCTTGAAAGAACGCAAAGAACCCATTTGGTTATCGTTAGAACAAGGATTGGAAGCCGTCGGTCGAAATAAAGAAGGGCCGTCTCCCGTAGAACAGTTTCCGGAGAATGTAACAAAACCAATTTCACCCCTCTATTCGAGCGAACTTGTTTTACCCGATCCCGAGCAGTACCCACTTCCCCCGCCAAGACCCTTAACCGAAGAAGAAACAAATCTTCTTCAACTGAAGGTCAAAGAACTTGAGTCTAAGTTCGCTTTTACGGACTATATCAACATAGTTGCTTCGCTCGCCGAACACCGAAACGTTTTATTCAATTTTGTTCACGCCACTTCAAATAGTTTTGTAAAAAGATTTTCACCCACTGTTAAGGATTACGTGACACTCATCCGCTATCTCGACGAGACGCAAGTCAATCACTTTAGAGCCCGTGGACTCAAGGCGGCTAAAAGTCCGAAAGAATTTACAAGTTTAATGAGCATCATCCGCACGCCACCGTCAAAAGCATACCGCGATTCCGTAGTGCAGATGACGCTCCGATATCAAAACTATTTTTTCGCTCTAGCACCCACTCTGGACGACGTTACCGACCTCATTAAAACGACGTCAGACCCTGATTGTCTAAAAGCTCTAACGCTCCAAATCTTACGGAGGAATTTGATCAAGTTCCCTACGCATTTCTCAGATTACATGAGACTTCACATGCACGAAGCCTCAAAGGAATTCAAATCTGTTTTAAATCGCCTCACTTTAAGAATGATTCCTCTCTTAAGAAGACTAGAAGCGCGAAACGTAGAGTTTCATTCCCTGCTCCGAGTAGTGGATACGAATATGGCGGTAAAAGTGAGAAAGAAAATTCTACAAGAGGAACTCTGCTACACTGTAAACGACTATCTTACCGTCATGTCTTCTACAAGCGCCGAATCCATGAATCCTAAGGCGAGAAAGAGGCTCGATGCTTTCGTCGGGGAAACTCTTGATATTTTCTTTGCCTACCCCCCATTGACCGACTCCGTGATTTATCTTCTAAAACAATCCGTTTTTACTCTCCAAACGAGAGAAACGATTATCAAACGTGCAATTGATAGAATCATCCAATCCCCTCGTGACTATTTGGATCTCGTGACTCCCGCGAACGACGCAGAGCCTGCCCTGCGAGAAAGCCTTAAGAAAATCGTCGTTGAAACAGCAAAAGATTTTGCTCGGCTCGAACCTAACAAAACAACGGTTGAGAAATTGCTCTTTGACCATGGAAAATTTCTCACTCCGGCTGAAGTTGAAACGATCCTCAGAGCTCTTGTCGAGCATGGGGATTGGGGAGTAAAAGAGTTAAAAGCGCTTGAGATCCACGACCCAGAAATGCTCACGCCGGGAGCGAAAGAGATCTTTCATAATGCCGGAAGAGACTTTGAGGTCAAAAAAACGCGCAATCCTTTCACCTGGTGCCGCCGAAGGCTCAAGGATCTGTTTCGAGACCAAAGAAACGATCGGAAGTAGAATCCTATCCTATAATTAAAAAGGGCCTTTGAAGGTTTTATACGATTCTACCGTCGATTGATCCGTCGGCAGAACGATTCCGTGTTCTTCGCGATTGGTGACGAGCTTGCAGATTTCATCTACAAGGCCTCTTTCATTAGGGTAAAATAAATCTTCTAAATTCTTCGCCGTAGGACATGGAGAAGGAGCCATTCCCATTGTGATGACGGGCGCTCTAAGTGCGGTCGGACACGTTTCAGAAATGATTCGACACATCTCTGCGCAAACGCCGTAAGCTTGCCAACTGGTGTCCGCGACAATGAGCTTTCCAGTTTTTTTCACGCTCTCGGTGATCATTTGGCGATTGGGATGAGAAATACAGTTTAAGTCGATCACTTCGCAATCGATACCGGCGTTCTTTTTGACGTAGTCTGCAGCTCTCAACGCCTCGAGGACCATGATAGAGGTCGCGACAATCGTGAGGTCCTTGCCCGGTTTTGCAATGTAGGAGGTCAGAGGTGAGCTTTCTTTCTGTCTCGGGATATCACTCACTCTAAAATCAATATCGTACAAAAGACGGTGCTCAATCGAAATCACAGGCCCTTTATGATTCATCATAAAATAGGGATAGGATTCCAAAATCGACTGTGCCGACGAAGGCATCATCACGGTGAGTCCCGGAATGTGTCCAAAGAGCGATTGAAGACTTTGCGAATGTTGCGACCCTTGTCCCCAGCTCCGCCCAATAATCATACGGATGAGCATTGGAACTTCAAATTTTCCGCCCGACATATATTTGTATTTAGCGGCCAGATTAATCAGCTGGTTCATTGCAAGAAGTGCAAAATCGACACGGATATGCGTTTGAATCGGATACATTCCCGCAAGCGAGGCCCCAATAGCGACGCCTGTCATTCCTTCTTCGGCGAGAGGGGTGTCGAAAACTCTGTCTGCGCCGTATTTTTCGGCGAGGCCCGCGGTCGTTCCGAAAATTCCTTTATGGTCGTCTACTCCCTGACCCATAATGAGCGTGTTCGGAAATTCCTTGAGTCCGAACTCCATCGATTCCGTTAAGGCTTTTCGAAATGAAATCACTTCGCCCGCAAAGTCTTGGCTGAGAGTTAAGTATGAAGACTTATCATTAAGTTTTGGCGCTTTATTGGACGTCATTGAGTAACTCCTTGGCTTCTGGCCATGGGCTGTTTTCAGCAAATTCTACGGCTTCATTAATTTCCTTTTGGATCATCGGAGCGTACTGCTCGATTCCTTTTTTATTGGTGCAGACGGGATCTTTTGATTTCCAAATATCCACTTCCTTTTTGGAACGGTATCCTGCATTGAAATCTTCGTTGGGGCCCACATGTTCACGATATCGGCAAGTCGTTACTTCGATAAAGACTGGAGCGGGATTTTTCTTCATTTCTTGAATCGCTTTTGAGAAACACGCATGCACTTTCAACGGATCGTAACCTTCTTCACAAACGATTGTTTTGATCCCAAAACTTTTCGGAATGTCCGCGATTTTATAAGCCTGTCTCGCATTCAACTTAGAATGAATCGCAAGCCCATTGTTTTCGCATAAGAAAAGAACCGGAACCTGTTTCAAAGCTGCAAAATTTAGAGACTCGTGAAAAATTCCCTCTTCGGTTGCACCATCTCCAAAAATCGTTACTGCAATATTCTTTCTTTGATTGTTTTTCATTCCAAGCGCCGCACCCACTGCATGAGGAATCGTGCTTGCGACCACTGCGGAGGAAACCATCATGCCGACCTTTTCAGAGAAAAGATGCATACTCCCCGCTTTTCCATGACCGCAACCTGTGTACTTACCGTACAACTCGGCAATCATCTCCTTTAGGCTTCCACCTTTCGCGAGCATATACGCGTGACCGCGATAATTACTGAAAATCAAATCCTCGTTCGTCAAACTGTGGCAAGCACCCACTGCCACGGCTTCTTGCCCAATACTTAAGTGACAGGGGCTTTGAATTTTATCCGAGGGATAAATCTCTGCAATTCGTTCTTCTACCATCCGAATGCGCAAAGTTTTATAGAACAACTCTTCTTCCAAAGACTTGAATGAGATCATTTGATTTTCCTTGAAGGGTAATACGGCGAGGTACTTCTAGAATAACATGAATTTCAACGAGAGGCGGAGTGTTATGAATAGATTGGTTCGCTAAAGGCCGTCAAATTTTTGACCGTCGCTTATCTCGGCTGAATCAGGTCGATTCGATTGCCGTAAAGGTCTTTGAAGACTCCGACTTTTCCATAAGGCTGATCAAAAGGACCTTCGACGAATTCGACTCCCTTCGAACGAAACTGTGCATAATCTGCATCAAAATTGTCTGTATGAAAAAAGAAGATCACTCTTCCGCCCGTCTGATTTCCAATCGAAGCTCGTTGCTTTTCATCCATCGCTCGAACAAGAAGAATCTCCGAACCTTTGCCTCCCGGAGCTTGGATTCGGACCCATCTTTTTCCTGTGGGAAGAACCGTATCTTCGACGATTAAAAATCCTAAACTCCCGCAATAAAACGCGAGGGCTTTTTCGTAATCCTCTACAAGTAAAGTGGTATGGGCAATTCCAGTAATCATTTTACTAAGGAATAATCTCGCCCGTGACGGCATCAATGTAAATATCGACAGGTCCTATTTTATCTTTGCCCGAAATATGAAAGAGGATTTTGTCTCGGGATGCAGGCTGCAGAAAACTCAAGACTCTTAAGCTACTGTCGGCGACAAAACCTGCATTCGACTTTTGAATGGTTTCAATCGCAGATTTTAGAGAAAGTTTTACGTTCTTAAATTCTTTTACATCGGTGAGCGGGTGAGTCCCCAAAATAGCTCCACTGAACTCTTTGAAGAGGCCGGTCTTTGCTTCTAACTTGTAAGAACATGTTTTGTCTTTTTCGACCGCAATGAAATCAACCGAACCATACTTCGTGGGCTCTTTTGCTTCTTCTTTCCAATTATTCAAAAAAATTCTGAATTCGCTCTTGCCAAGACAAGCGCCTTTTTTTTCTGTTTTAGCTGCATGAACCATCAGTAAAAGACTTTCGGTTCCAAGCTCTTTTTCAATCTCATTGCGAGCTTCTTTAACAACCGAAGTGAAGGTCTCCGCATCCAGGTCCGAATAGTTAAAAGGTTCCAATGCTTTTGGGAAAGCAAATCCAGAAAATAAAACCGAAGAAAGAATCAGAAATTTTTTCACAGCGTACTCCTCGCAAATCGATTGGGCGGACTTTATCCCAAACCTTAAAAAGTTCAAGACACGAACTGCAACGCCTTGTTATTTTAGCATTTTTTAGAAAATGAAAAGGAGTTCAAACCTATTTCTCTAAAAAAATAGACTCTATCTCGTTCATCTCTCATTTAAATATGTCATGGTAGTGAGGTTGAGAGAGTGGTTTTCGCCATTTATCCGAACCCAAATAGGTTGATTTGGAGAGAAAGGATTTGCATTGGGTTCGGGCTTGCAACGTCTAAACTCAAATTGTAAGTCCGCGACCGTTTTAAATCCGAGTTTATTGGGATCCAGATCCGGAAAATTAAGAGTGTAATGAAATTTTTCTTGAGGCTCCAGATTTTCAAACTGAGACGGATCTTTTTTCGTTGGATCTAAGTACTCTTTTGCATTGAAAATTTGCTTTCCGTCGATCGCTTCATTGTCACTTAACCACTGAATCCAGTTTCGAGTCGTGACATTGATGTAGTCATACTTGCTATCGACATTTTTTCTCCAATGAGCCGAGTAGGCGAATTCCTGGGTGTGATAAAGAATCGCCCTCGGATAAAATCCGTCCGCTTTTTTCTCAAAGAGGATATGGCCGTGATCAAAATCGTCCTCAACCCCAATGAAGCGAAAGGCTTTTCCGTAGGTGTGCCTTGCGAACTCGTTTAAAAGTTTTTCAATTCGAAAAGGACTGATTTGCGAGGGGACTTTCCAGCCACCATGCACAAGGGAACGCTCTTCCTCTTTGGGAACAACTGCTGACCACGCAAAAGAGAAAGAAAACACAACTACACAGACCCAAAGTTTCAAACCCATTTCGTTTACACCGTTTCGTTAATAAAGAAATCCGTAAAAGGTTCTGCTTCCCCTCGCTCTACGATTTCCACTGCCGTTACTTTCGACGCAGGAGAACCTTCCCAACACCATTTCAAAAAAATCTCGAGAACACTCTCTTCGCCGACCGCAACGCACTCGACGTGCCCTTCACGTGTATTTCGAACCCAGCCCTTTAATCCCAGCGCTTTTGCTTTCCTGGACGTGTGGTAACGAAACCCCACACCTTGAACTTTTCCTTGGATCATCAAATGCAGTTTGGGTAAAACCATTGCTTCTCTTTAAAAGCAATTACGGAAGTTTTTCCAAAAGCATGGAGGGACGCGCATCGGTTTGCGACTGAGTCTTCGGTGTGAAACCGTAATCTTCCTCAGCTTCTTTTTCGAGTTTCAATTCCATTCTAAAATACTGGATGACGTCTCTTAAAATTGCATCAAGCTTCATGGTCGGCGCAAACCCGACGAGCGATCGCAGTTTTTCAGTTGAAGGAACCCGTCTTTTCATGTCTTCAAAGTCTTTAGGATACGCTTGATCGTAAGGAATCAATTTAATTTCGGATGTCGAATCGGTAAGTTCTTTAATCCGGTGCGCGAGCTGAAGGATACTGACTTCTTCTACTCCACCGACATTCACTACTTGTCCCATCGCATCTTTGGTTTCTACCATCTTTAAGAGCGCCTGAACGACTTCACTCACGTGCGTAAACGTTCGGGATTGTTTTCCATCTCCATAAACGGTGATGGCTTGCCCCAGCAAAGCTTGTTTCACAAGTCTCGGAATCACCATTCCGTACATTCCGGTTTGTCTCGGACCGACGGTGTTAAAAAGTCGAACGATCACAACCGGTAAATGTTTCTCTCTAAAATACGCAATGCCGGTAAACTCATCCATGAGTTTTCCAGCGGCATAACTCCAACGGATTTTTTCGGAAGGACCATAAACGCAATCGTCGGTTTCAACGAGAGGAGCGTGGTCATGTTTTCCGTAAACTTCAGAGGTCGAAGCGATTAAAACTTTTTTCTTAAATTTAGCGCACATGTCGAGAACGGTTTCCGTTCCGCGAACGTTGGTTACAATCGACTTCAAAGGATTGTCGATAATATATTGAACACCGACCGCGGCCGCTAAATGATAAACCACATCGCAGATTCCGATGTGCTCGAGCATGACTTCATGATTTAAGATGGAATCTTGAGTAATATAAAGTCGACCTTCGTATTGAGGTTGCGACGTTAAGTGTTTTAAATTTTCCATCGAACCGGTCGAAAAATCATCGACCACATACACTTCGTCTCCGCGTTTTAAACAAGCTTCAACAAGATGTGATCCAATAAATCCAGCGCCACCGGTAATGAGAATTCTCAAAGTCTGTCTCCCGTGTTTTTAGGTATAAATATCAGTGAGGTGCACCTGTGTCAGCAATAACTTCGCCAACCAAATCAGGTCACGTAAACTGCATATTAATGCGTCGCAGCACAACGCCTTTGAGCGAAATCCGGCTTAAAGCTTCTTCGAATTTGTCGGTTCCCACAATCAGAGTATCTATATCCTGTTTTGAGATAATTTCTTCAAGATTTTCAATACTTCCTAAGACTTGGGGCCCTGTCATTCCCCCCGTTGGAGTAATTACGCCTGAGAGTTCGAGTCCCGTTTCTTTAGAAAGTGCCTTTAAAACAATTTCGAATAAACCGGGATCCCCGACCAACGCCACCCGACTCGGAGTCTTTGCAAGTTTGCGAGTCCAACGACGAAAGGCCGAAAACGAGGCACGGGATCCCAAAAGTAATATAAACGTCAGGCAATAATCTAATACTAAAACAATGCGGGAGGTGCTCTGTAAGTGATTTTTAAATGCGAGCGCCAAAATTAAAAAGAAGCTTCCGACCGTCACGGCTTTAAAAATGACGTACACATCACTTCCGCAAATCGTTCGCCAAAGTCCTCGATATAATCGAAAGCTGGAAAATGCGATGAGCTTAATCGTGATTAAAAGGGGGAGCGTTGGAATGACCGATAACATATGTTGAGTCTGATATCCGGAATCAAAAAACCGAATGGAATGAGCGAAAGTCCACGCCACCGAGACCACACAAATATCGACGGCAATTTCTAAAGAATATAAAAGAGCCGGCGGAAGTGTGCCGGGTTTTTTGGTCTTAAATAAAGAGGGCGGATAAACCGCGACCTCTAAGAAAAATACCCCCAATAAAACGAGACTCACTAAAGCAACAATTGAAAAAGAAACCATCTCTCCGAGGGAGCTGTACATGATCAAAGAAGCCGAAAGCGATCCAATCACACCCATGAGATAAAGGACCAAAACCGCAGATTTATCTTTGAGACCGATTGCGACTAAGCGGTGGGAAGTGTGATCTTTGCCTCCCGACATCAAAGGCTTATTGGCATTATGACGGGCGACCATCACAAGACAAGTATCAAAAAGAGGAACCACTAAAATTAAAATCATCGGTACGAGCGCCAAAAACTCAGGTACCGAATTTCGCTGAAAGCGAATACACGTGGACATCACGGCAAGAATAAATCCTAAGGGCAGGCTTCCCGCATCTCCCATAAAAATTTTAGCAGGTGGAAAATTATGAATTAGAAAACCCACACATGCACCAGCCACACAGACCGCAAGTAAGAGATAAGATTCACCCAGGCCGTAATTCTTAAATAAATAAGCAAAGCCGAGACACACGATAAGAGAACTTCCCGCGGCCAATCCGTCCATATTATCGATCAGATTGACGGCATTGCTGATCCCCACGATCCAAATGATTGTAAATGCAATGGAAGCCACCTGAGATGGGAGAGGCAGAGTCAGCCCGTGATTCACGACCCAAGCGGCCGCAATCGTCTGCACGACGAGTTTTGCATTCGCCGGCACACCGTAAATATCGTCCACCACACCTAAAATAAACACGGCCAAAAACGCCGGCAAAACCGGAACGAGAAGATCTTCTTGAATCAATAAGATGCCTAAAAGAATACTGAGCTGGATCGCAATTCCGCCCCCGAGCGCAACGGGGCGCTGGCTCCATCGATCCGCCGTTGGTCGTGAGATAAATCCAACTTTATGAGAAATCAGGCGGACTAAGAATGTCAGAACGTAGGAAACCAAAGTAATCCCTAAAAAGAGCAGGATGAATTTTGATTTTACGAAATCAAGCATGCTTTAAAAGTAACTCCCGATATAAAGCGTTCATTCGATCGGTTAAATTTTCTTGAGAAAAATTTCCGCCTCGAATTCGAGCCGATTCGCCCATTTTAGTTCTCAAGGATTTTTCTGAAGCCATCCGGTGAATGGCCGCGGCCAACGCTCGCGTGTCGCCACTTTCCACTAAAATCCCTTCCGAAAAGATTTTCGTTCCCGGCGAAGCAGTCCAATCTGAAGGCGCCGGTGTGAAGAGATCTTTAACTCCCCCAACATCGGTCGAAACGACGGGGACTCCCGAAGCAAACGACTCAATAATTGAAAGAGGCGTTCCTTCGTTCAAAGAGCTTAGGGTAAAAAGATCGAGGTCGGCGTAGATCGCATTTAAGTCCGAGCGCCATCCTAAAAAGTGCACGCGATCGCGGACACCGAGTTGCTCGACACGGATTTCAAGCGCGTCGCGCTCTTCACCCTCACCTGCCACGATTAAATGCCAAGGAATTTCTTTGGGAAGCTGAGAAAGGGCTTCAATGAGCAAACCATGGTTTTTAATCGGCACTAAACGTCCAATAATTCCGATGACAAAATCCGAATCTGAAAGATTGAATTCTTTTTTCAACTGACCGCGAAAAGAAGCGTTATTAAAAAATGACGTGAGCTCGCGCCCTAAAGGAATCACTCTGAACTTGTGAGGCGGTGCCAACTTAAAGACTTCCGAAAGCTCCTCTTTAAGACCTTGTGAAAGCGTCACAATCGCTGTGGTTTTCACCGCCAGCATTCTTTCAATCTGGCAGATGAATTTCGAAAACGCCGTCCCAAAATAGCCTCGTAAAACATGTCCATGAAACGTATGCACAACGACCGGAACGCCTGTTAAAAACGCCGCAATTCTCCCTAAGGTTCCTGCCTTTGCCGTGTGCGTATGTACAATCTCGGGACGTTCACGGCGAATAATTCGAATCAATTCAAACAAGGTTAGAAGATCGCCCACTCCTGAGATCACACGCCTTAGGTTTTTGAGCTTAATCAGGCGAAAATTTTGCGGCTGAATATTAAAAACTTTTTCATAATCCGCCTCATCGCTCGAGGGTTGACCGGTCACTAAAGCCGTTTGATAACCATGTTTGTCGAGATTTTCAGAGAGAAGGACACAGTGCAAAGCCGGCCCGCCGACATTGAGTCGAGCGATGATTCTTAAGACTTTAACCGTTTTTTTTTTATCTTCCGACATTTTTAGAATTTATAGACGCCAAAAACGAATCCCTTGAGATTCTAAAACGGATTTCGAGAAAACTCCTTTGACATCGATGAAGACCGGATTGTCCTTCATGAGCTTTTTGATTTGAGTCACAGTTAACTCGCTAAAATCTGTATGCGCGACGGCTAAAATCACGGCTTCCGCCGGAGGAACATCGTTGAGCGGAACCAACTGAATTCCGTATTCGTGTTTCGCTTCATCCGGATAAGCCATCGCATCGACGACTTGAGTTTTTACGCCGTAATCTTCTAGCTCTTTGACGATATCGACGACTTTGGTATTTCGAATATCTCGGCAATTTTCTTTAAATGTGAGTCCCAAAACCGTCACGCGACTGCCGGCGATGTTGTGACCCGCACCAATCATTTCTTTGATGGTCCGTTGCGCGATGTATTTTCCCATTCCGTCATTGATCCGACGTCCGGCTAAAATCACCTCAGGATGGTAATTTAATTTTTCCGCTTTGTGAGTGAGATAATACGGATCGACTCCAATACAATGTCCGCCGACAAGACCTGGAATAAATTTTAAGAAATTCCATTTCGTTCCAGCAGCTTGTAAAACAGCGTGAGTATCAATTCCCATCTGATTAAAAATAATCGCAAGCTCGTTCATGAGGGCAATATTTAAATCTCGCTGGGTGTTCTCAATGACTTTTGCAGCTTCTGCCACTTTAATTGAACTGGCTTTGAAAACTCCGGCCTTCACCACACTTCCGTAAAGCTGAGCGATAACGCCGAGACTTTCTTCATCCTGGCCCGAGACGATTTTTTTGATATTTGTAAAAGTATGTTCGGTGTCGCCAGGATTAATTCTCTCGGGACTGTAACCGACTTTAAAATCGACGCCCGCTTTCAAACCCGAAATTTTTTCGAGAACCGGAACGCATTCCTCTTCCGTAACTCCGGGATAAACAGTCGATTCGTAGACGACAATATCGCCGCGCTTTAAAACTTTACCGACCGTTTGCGAAGCTCCTAAGATCGGGCGTAAATCGGGTTGTCTCGCATCATCGATAGGAGTGGGAACCGCAACGATATAAAAATTGGCAGAACGGATCTCTTCCACTTGATGGGTAAATAAAAGTTTCGGCTGTTTTAAATCTTCGGCACTCAATTCACTATTGCGGTCATTGCCGGCTTTTAATTCTTCAATTCGGGATTGATTGAGATCAAATCCAATGGTCGAAAATTGGCGGCCGAATTCAACAGCGACCGGAAGGCCCACATACCCTAGTCCCACTACACAGATTATCCGCTGTTGTTTCATTCACCCGCTCTCTTTCAATTATTTTCAATCGCGAGAATAGGTTTTTTTATGGGGGGTGTAAAGCGAGGGATTTAAAGATATTGAGCAAAAACGCGTTCAAATTAACGCTATACGTCACAGGTTCAGAATGGACTTATAATTGGGCAAGAGTTACGATTTTGCTCACTGTGGAAAAACACTCTAAGATTTTTGTAGCGGGCCATCTTGGTCTCGCCGGTTCGGCTATTGTGCGAGAGCTGAAAAGCCAGGGCTTTCACCAAGTTTTGACCAAAACCCGGGAGGAGCTCGATCTCCTTCACCAAGAAAAAGTGAATGCATTTTTTCGAAAAGAAAAACCCGAGTACGTATTTGTGGCGGCTGCCCGGGTCGGAGGGATCTATGCGAATAGCACTTATCCTGCCGACTTCATTTACGAAAACCTGGTCATTGCCACTAATTTAATCCACGCCGCCCACGAAAATAAAATTAAAAAGCTACTTTACTTGGGCTCTAGCTGCATTTATCCACGCGCAACGGCCCAGCCGATGAAAGAGGAAGCGCTTCTTTCGGGGCCTCTCGAACCCACCAACGAGGCCTACGCTATTGCAAAAATCGCGGGCCTGAAACTGTGCAAACATTTTTATGCACAGTATGGGGATC
Source organism: uncultured Bdellovibrionales bacterium (assembly GCA_937903155.1). Lineage (GTDB taxonomy): Bacteria > Bdellovibrionota > FAC87 > UBA2466 > UBA2466 > CALCZU01. Next base: position 4,294 of record CALCZU010000057.1, on the reverse strand, counting down.
GTTTTATCTCGGCCATGCCGACGAACTTGTATGGGCCGCACGATTCTTACCATCCCGAGAACTCTCACGTTTTGCCGGCTCTGATGCGACGGTTTCATGAAGCCAAGGAAAAGCGTCTTCCCGAAGTAGTGGTTTGGGGTTCGGGAACCCCAAAACGTGAGTTTTTGTATTCTGATGATTTGGCGAAGGCCCTTATTCTCATAATGAACGAGTACGAATCCCAGGAGTTCATTAATGTGGGAAGCGGAATCGAAGTGACGATTAAAGAACTCGCCGAAACGATTAAAAAAGTCGTGGGCTACGGAGGTCGCTTGATTTTTGACCCCTCGAAGCCGGACGGCATGATGAGAAAAATCATGGATAGCTCAAAGATTCGGGCACTGGGGTGGAGAGCACTGAATTCTTTGGAAGAAGGCATCGCAAAATCGTATGCTTCTGCACTTGAACATCGAGCGTTTCAATCGGAAAATGGCAAACGCCATTCGTTAAATTCGTTCTCACTTTTAAAGAAATGATCTCACGCCAAACACTATCTCCAAAATGGATTCCGTGTTATGTGTGGGCCCCTAAATGAAACCTTTGCAGAAAAAAATCGTCTTCGCGATCAGCCGTTTGAATAAGGGGGGCACTGAAGTCCAACTCCTCGAGCTTATCCGCACGCTAGATACGAACGTCTTTGCCCTGACTTTGGTCGTTTTTTATGCAGAAAACCAGATGTGGGAACAAGCGAAAAAAATCCCTCATCTCAAAGTCGTTTCGTTAAATAAAAAATCGCGCTGGGATTTAGTTTTTTTCATCCGCTTGATTCGATTTTTACGCGTCGAAAAGCCGGATTTAATTTATTCGTTTCTCCCGGCTGCAAATTTAATTTGTCTCGCGATGCGACCGTTTGTCACGTCGGCAAAACTCATCTGGGGAATTCGGTCTTCAAAAATTGAATACCGATTTTTCGATTCGTTTTCCAAATGGATTTGGAAAATCGAATGCCTTCTGAGTCGAGCCGTGACACTCATCATCGCCAACTCCGACGCCGGGGCGAAACATGCTTTAGACAACGGAGCTCCGGCTTCTAAGATTCGAGTGATTTCAAACGGAATCGATACGAAACGTTTCTTGCCGAATGAATCTCATCGCCATCGTTTGCGTGATTACCTTTCTATCGGAGATGAGGAGTGGGTCGTGGGCACCGTGGGGCGTTTCGATCCTTTAAAAGATCATGAGACCTTTTTAAAGGCGGCGGAAAAAATCCTAAAGCGTAAAAAGAATGTTCGTTTTGTGTTGGTCGGCGTAAAGGCTACCGACAATGACTTTGGGAAGAAATTTTCAGAACTCGTTGCCGAAAAGAAAATTATTTTCTCAGGTTTCATCCAAGATCCGATTTCATACTTTCAGATGATGGATCTTTATTGTTCGTCTTCGACCTCCGAAGGGTTTTCGAATTCAATTGCGGAAGCGATGTCCTGCGGGCTCCCTGCAGTAGTGACCGATGTCGGGGATTCCAAAAAGATCGTTGGCCAAACAGGTTGGGTTGTCCCGCCTAGTGATGCGGATGCGCTTGCGGACGGGATTTTAATCCAGCTCTCACGGATGGAATTGGCTCGCGATGAAATGGCGGAAGCCGCAAGAAGCCGAATTCTGCAAAACTATCCCATTGAAAAGTTGGGACAAAAAATCACTGCCGTCTTCAATGAGCTCCTAGTGGGCACTCAAGCATTCCAACAAACAGATTTCGCGGTGTCCTGAATCGCTATCGCTCCTCGCAATGACGGTATTCAACAAATGAAGTAATATTAAGTCATGAGCCACATCCCCTTTTTTGACCTCAAAAGAGTTTACGAAATCCAAAAAAAACAGATTCAGAATGCGGTTCTCGAGACACTCGAGAGTGGGCACTATATTTTAGGAAACAAAGGAAAACAGTTCGAGCAAGAAATGAAAGACGCTTTGGCAGGCGAGAGCCCCGGCGAAGTGGTCGGCTGCAATTCGGGCACAGACGCTATCCAGCTAGCGCTTCTTGCACTCAATGTCGGAGTAGGTGACGAGGTCATCACCGTCTCTCACACCGCGATTCCCACACTGACAGCGATTCAATCCACCGGCGCGACTCCAGTGCTCGTCGATATCCACCCAGAGACTTGGGTTTTTGATCCGAAGCGATTACAGGAAGCAATCACACCAAAGACCAAAGCCGTCATTGGTGTTCATCTTTACGGAAATATGGTGGATATTTTCTCAATCCAAAAAATTTTGGCGGGTCACTCGACGATCGCTGTGATCGAAGATTGTGCACAAAGCCAGGGTTCGAGTCTGAATGGAAAGCAAGCAGGAACCCTCGGTCGATTCGGAACGTATAGCTTTTATCCCACGAAAAATGTTGGCGCTTTAGGAGACGGGGGCGCCGTTTTCGCAAAAACCCCCGAAGACGCAAGCATCCTAAAACAACTTCGTTACTACGGCCAAAAGGATCGCTATCACGCCGATATTCCACGAGGGGTGAACAGCCGTCTGGATGAAATCCAAGCCGCTATTTTGTCCATTCGATTAAAATCACTCAACGCAGAATCCGCGCAAAAACAAAAGCAGGTGGATCGCTATCGCAGCGAATTGGGAAAGCTCGTCCAATTTCAAAAAGTCACAGAAACTTGTACTCCCGCGTGGCACCTCTGTGTCATTGCACTCGAATCCAACGCCGTCCGAGAAAAATTAAAAAGCCATCTAGATGGCGAAGGAGTCCAGACATTGATCCATTATCCGATTCCAACTCACCTTCAACCTGCTTTCAAGGGCGCCAGAAAAATGAATTTAGAGACGACAGAATCACTCGCAGGAAGAATTCTCTCTCTACCTATGAATTTAGGCCTTACCGAAAATGAACAGACCAAAGTCATCGAGTCCATCCGGCGATTTTTTAACTAACTTATTCGATCGGCAGGCCCACTTGTCCAAACCAAGTGGCTTTGTCCCAGTACCCGCGCTGAAATTTAATTTTTCCCGAAGTCACGTGGAAGAAACCGCATCGTCGGAGAGTAAACGTTTTTCCCATCGGCTTGAAGGTTCCGCCGCCCGACCATTCGAGAATCGCCCAATCTCCATCCTCAAACAGGTTTTCTACATGGGTGAAGGTATCGGGAATATTTTTGAAGAAATCTGCGAAATCATCGTGAATGGCTTTTCTTCCTCGAAGGGGCTGGCCTATCGCTACATGAATACTCTCAGCGTCTTCGTGATAAAGCTCGGCTAAAGCATTCGCGTCGTGCGAATTCATCAGTTGAACCCAGGTTTGAAGGACCTGCTTTGGAGTGTTCATGCTTTCGTATTTTAATCAAAATTTCGGGATGAAAGGCAATTTTTTGTGGACTTTCCGCGGGGTGAGACTGAGCTCGTCCGCTTTGCACCTGCAAGGTAAGTAGGTTCTGCATTTTGTTTTTAATGGAAAGTGCCGTTGGTGAGTTGCTCGCGAATGTGATTTTTCTTCCGTCATTGCGAGGAGGCGAAGCCGACGCGGCAACCTTTGTACATTGCAAAAGATGGATGGCGAGTCGTGAAATTTACTTCGCAAATCGCATGAATTATTTTGTGATTTTTCTCATTCTATCGTCGATAAAACGATTGACTGCGGATCAGTTTTTGATACGGTTATCGACGATAAAGGAGTGCAAAAATGAATCTCGCCCTTCACCACAAAGCCGTCTTCTGTGTAAAAAATTGTAGAATCTCTGAAAAAGAAATGATTCTAGTCCTCGAAGAAATCGATAAAGATAAAACCTATCTCGCCTTTGGAAAACCAAGCCTCTGGAGATACTGTGTAGAGACTCTAGGACTTACAGAATCCGAAACCTATCGTTTCATCCAAGTCACTCGCACATCCGCTAAAATCCCAGAACTCAAAGCAGCCATTCTCACGGGAGACCTCTCCGTAGGAAAAGCGTCACGAATTACTTCGGTCATTACTCCAGAGAATCAAGATACCTGGATACCAAAAGCCCTCACCTCCACTCACCGAGAAATCGAAAGAGAAATCAGACAAGAAAATCCAAAGCCCATCCCCAAAGAAAGAATCAAAGTCCTCACTCCCACAAGAAGCGAACTGAGACTCTCCATCTCCATCGAATTAGAACAAAAACTAAAAAGAGCCTTCGAGGTCTCACACCACACAAGCATGGAAGAAATGCTGAACTCCATGACCGACTTCTACTTAAAACGCAAAGACAGGCTCCAAAAAGCCGAAAGAATCCAAACCAAAAAAGACAAAAAACAATCTACCCTGCACCTGCAAGGTAAAAGCGAAACCTCC
>CALCZU010000056.1 GCA_937903155.1 uncultured Bdellovibrionales bacterium | reverse complement strand
CGCCTGTCATTGCGAGGGTGCTACGTATCCTCGCAATGACAAAGCTTACCCCATGCTATCTCTCCCCCTCAAATTTAAGAGGAGTTATTCGCATGAAGTTCTCAAAACTGATTAGTTTTCTTTTGTCTCTATTTTTTCTCGCTGCTTGCGGGAAAGAGCCAGCGCCTGAGGGATTCGGTCCGGATCCGCTGTCAGTTTCGACCACAAAGTCTCGCTCTGTCTTAAGCTACTCGGATCATGCAAAACGAGATAAAAATGCCCGTAAAAAATATTTTTTAATCGCGGGCGGTCGAGATGATGCGAATTTTGCTCAAGAGATTATTCAGCAAAAAAATTGGCTAATGGTTCAGGGAGTTCCCGAAGCTCAAATTACCTGCTTCTATTCGATCCCTTTCGATAAAGCCTTTCAAGAAGACGAAGCTCAGTACCGCAGCCTTGCGACGTCATTGAAGAGTTGTTATCCGGCTTATCCGAAATTTGTCTGGGAACAGATGCAAGATGGTGGCAAAGAAACGGACGCGATTTACGTCTACACGACTTCACACGGGATGCCGCTTTTAAGCACCGGGATTCAGAAATGGGACCTAACAGTTTCTGAACGGAATGAATACCAGAGCTGGTTAAGGGACTTTCCGCGTTTAGATCAGTTCATGGTTTCTTTAGATGCCTTTGAAGATGGAAGTCCGGGGTGGTTAGGCGATCGCGTAAACCTTCTTAAAAAAGGAGGTCACTCATTGGAAGATCTTTTCTTTACTCCTCGGCATTTAAAACAAGCTTTGAATCAAGTCACTACACCTACCGCGAAAAAGAATATCGTCGTTCAGGCGTGTTACAGTGGCGGTTTTATCGATACCGATGACGCCGTTTCGAAAGCAGATACATTGCAAAGTTTGCAGAATGTGACTGTGATGACGGCAGCCCGCTATGATCGTGCGAGCTTTGGTTGCGGAGCTGGATTTTTCCGAACGTATTTCGGTGGCGCGTTCAACGATGTCGTGATGGCAAAGAATCAACTGCCGAAAGATTTCGATTGGAGAAAGATTTACGAAGAGACAAACGGCAAAGTGAAAGTGCTCGAGAATGAGTACTACTTAAAACTTTCGGATGACAAGAAGCGAAAATTTCAATCGTCTGAGCCTATGTTTTTCATGAATTAATATCGATTGGTGGGGAAACCCTCGCTTAGAATGCGTCTAACGTAGCGAGTCGCTCGCGGTATAGATAAAAATCAATTGTGCCGAAAAGTAGAGGATGTCCTCCAAGGAGAACTTGTGAAATTTATTTTACTTTTAGGAACAGTGCCGATCTTTTCTGCATTTCACACGAATGGATTGGTGGCGCATTGAGTTTGAAGTCGAAAGTCGAAATTTTTAGTGCGTGTGTTCTATTATTCTTTTCTTCTTCAGGATTTGCCGCAAAAAAAAGCTGCCGTGTCTACTATCCCATGATCGCCAAAAAATCTGATTTGAGAGACAGCAAGTACCCCATCCTCAGCAAGACAGAAAAACAACATTTTCGATGCAAGGTAGAGAGTGGAAAATTAGTTTCAGAAAATGTTAGTTCTGAATCCATTTCCAGAGGTCTTTTCGTCATCGATAAAAAAGGTCAGATGTTTTTCAACCGCGACAGTATTTATCGATACAGCGAATTGGGACATATCAGCTTTACAAATCAACGCGATGTCATTTTTGCGGGTGCGATTTCAACCGATGCGCAGGGAAACATCATTCGCGTGACTACCGAATCAGGTCACTACCAACCGGACGTATACGCGGTGACCCAGGTTCTGGAGATCTTAGAAAAAAAGGGTGTGGATTCCAGTAAGGTGAGGGTTGGATTTGGAACTCCCTCTAACGCGATCGATTTAGTTTTGTTAAGAGGGAGCGACTTTGCTTTTTTAAAACCAGACAGTCGGGGAAAAGACATTATCAAGTGCTGACGGAGATGACCCAGCACGTGGATCTTCCCAATACCGCCGAGAAAGCAGCCGTGGATTTGGTGATGTCAGTCTATTTGGAGAATGCGGAACCCGAGCGTTGGATAAAGAAATTGCAGAAAGATCTTGTTCGGAAACATTTTGAAAAGTTTCCGGATGAGGCGCCCGTGAGCGAGTCAGCAGCAGTGACAGCAAAGGCATTTTTAATCTTGAACCCTGACAGCCCCAGAGCAAAGAAAATGGTCTCGCAAGCGTTACAGGACAAAAGGTTGAGCCACCTCTCTGAATTTCTGACGCTCTGAAATCTACATTCTCCTCTACCGACCTTAAAAGTACGGCCTCCGTTTTCGACCTTACCCCCTACCTTTTCGCCCTTTTCAGTTGGGACGAAGGACACACTCTTCACTTTGAAAGCCTTAGAACGATGTGTTATAAGCAAACTTCTTCTACTGGAGAGGTGGCAGAGCGGTTGAACGCGGCGGTCTTGAAAACCGTTATACCTTCACGGGTATCGGGAGTTCGAATCTCCCCCTCTCCGCCATTTCATTAATATTAATATTCATCTTAATATTAATATTAAATTGCGAGCGGGTTTGCATTACCATTCGCGTATTACATGAGAACAAGGTCCTCATTGGGATCGAGATGTGCTATTTTTGACACCGTGAATTCGCCCATACAAAGCTTTGATTATCCTTGGCCTATCCTTAAGGTTGTTCTCGAAGGATCCTCAATCCTTGATGTGCCGCGTCTTGAGCTGAAAACGATGGATGAGGCCAATGCTTTTGTGGTGGCTTATGGATTTGATCCTTCAAGTCCCGATGATGTCGAACTTTTGTGGGGGTTTTACGAAGACGCGATTAATTTTATCGAACGTTCTTTAGTCGACCCGGCAAATCCCAAAGTTCCAGAACATTTGCGGACGCGAAAATCGGTGAGCGATATTCGACGGCTTCTTTTGATTGCTTCTGAACGAGTTGGCAATTCGGATCAAATGCATGCGTGTGCGATTTTACGAGTCATGCATGTCATTATTCACATCACCTACGATCCTAGGTTAAAATTTTATCTTCAGATGCAAAGCCAAGTGCTCTCTCGTCTTGATAAATTTCTCTATACCGACAGTGCGACGGGTGCGACTTACTTGGGTAAGAGCGAGCAGGGCGGTGGAATTAAGCTGCTCTATTTTAAAAAGAAAGAACGCAAAGATCGCGATCGCGAAATTATTAAGCTGCTCCATAAAGCCGACAGCGTGGTTGAAGAGATTTACGACCGAGTCGGAATTCGTCTTGTCACGGAAACAAAGTTTGAAGCGATTAAGGCCGTGAAACTTTTGCTCGAAAAAAATATTATCAGTCTTCCCAATGTGCGTCCTGGCCGATCTCGCAATCGCTTGATTGATCTTAAACGTCTTACTTTTGAAATCGACCGTATTCATGTGCATATCGCAAAAAATGTGGATGCGCCTTACGTCGATAAATTGATTAAGCGTCTCGAAAGCCGAATTGGGACCAGAAGGCTCGGGCGAAGTCTCATTAATCCCCATTCGAGTGAACACTACAAAGCCATTCAGTTTACTTGCCGAGAACTTGTACGGATTAATAATCCACAGTACCAATCCTATCTCGCTGTGAAATCGCACTTATCGAATATCCCGGGAGGGAGTCAGATGATGAGTGAAGTATTTCCCGAAGCGCCTCCGAAGTTTGATTACGGATTTTTTCCTTACGAAATACAAATCATGGATGTGAAAGCTTACGCCGATAGTATTTTCGGTAAAAGCAATCACGAAGAGTACCGGCGAAAACAGCTCGAGTCGGCGCGCGCTCGCGTGTTTGGCCGGGCCCTAGCGGATCGAGACTAAAACATGTCTTCTAAACTCTACTACCTTGGCATCGATGGCGAACAAGTAGGCCCCTTCTCCGAACAAGAAGTCCTCGAAAAAATGCGAGTCAACGAAGTCAAAGGTGAGGACATGGTCTGGTGGGAAGGCCAAGAAAACTGGGTTCCTCTCAATACAACAGCCGTCTTTAAAGTTGAAGAAGCTCCGAAAAAAGCGGAGCGAAAACGTCCCCAAATTGGCGGCGATGTCGCAAGTGTTTTAGGAGGCAAATCGAGTCTCGAGGCGCATCCGACTTTTGCAACAACACCTGACACCGAACCCGTCTTTAAGATGAGCCAAGTTTCAACGCTCCCTTTTGTAAAATACCGTATCCGTTTTATTATTACGGGGGTCGCGATTTTAATTGTGGCTTCTCTCGCGCAGTTTTATTTTTCGTCGACAAGTCTTACGGAGAAAGCGCAGAAACTAAAACTTTCTAAGAAACGATCAGAAGGCGACAGGCAAGCCGTTTTCTCCAAAGCTTTAAGTACGCTGATGACAAACTCCCAAGAATCCGTCACCGAACTCGAAGGGTTGATCAAAGAAAGTCCTGGAGATTCGATTTCCGTGCAAGCCGTCGATCAGCTCCTCACGTTTTATCGCACGATGCAAAGGTATCGCGAAGCGGGCGAGCTTTTAATGCGCCGGAACCGTCCCGCAGAAGCCGCTCGTTATTTCGCACTGGATCCGAGTTTGACGGCCGAAATTGAGCGCTCGACCTGGGATGCTTACAAACAAACGAAAGGCGAGGAAAGAAAAAATTTTCTTCTTCAAAATATCCAGATTTTAGTCGGGCCATTTCAAAATATTCCGCTCGCAATTGAACGTATTAAGATTTTTGAAACCGAGTTTCCAAATCAACGGCATCCTTATTCTTACTACTTAAAAAGTTCAGATGAAAAAATTGCCGATCTCTTTTCGCGAACGTCTTTTTATTTCGTGCAAAACCTGATTTCGTATTTAAACACCGAGCTGCCACAGCTCAAACTGGATGGGCGTCCCCTGGTAGAAATAAAAAAGAGTCGAGCTGGCTCCTACAAAATCGTCGGAAACTACAAAGGCTCGGTTCAACTCAATCAGGATAAATTGAGCGACATCTATTTCGTTTTTTGGTTTGTGTCCGAGCAATGGCATATCGTTGATACGAATATCACCAAAGAACGTCGGCAATACGCTCAAAACGAACGTGCCAAACTCGACCCCCAAGTCCTCTCCGAACTTGCCATGCTTCAGTACATGGAAGGGGTCTTTAAAGCCCAGTTTCCAAAAGTCCTATTACACGAAGCGGTAGACCAAAAAAAGTAGTAAAATTAGCTATTTAAATAAGTGCTTTACAAGGTTCCTCACACAATTATGATGCCTTTACGAATTCATTTTTGTAGAGCGGAACGTCGGCTGTGTGCTATGGGGAAGGGTCTCTTTCCATTGGGTTATCACCCTTTTTATTAAGACCCTTCCTCCATTTATCACTGGGAATAATCGCAGGCTCTTGAGATAATCCTCGTTTAATTTTAGGGACGGAATTTGGAAAAGATCGCGAATTGGATCGATAGGTTTTGGGGAATGGTTTCACACCCCGTCTTTGTGCGTTTCGAATTCAATATGGATGTCGAAAAACTCAAAGACATCCAAAAAAATGGCCGACTGATATTTGCACTCACGACCGGCGGAATTGTGGAGTGGCTCATCCTCTCCAGCTGGTGCCGAACCCAAGGCCTCGGTGCGATTCTGGTCGCGAATCGGAAGAGAATCCTATTCCTTGCGAAGCCGCTTTATTTTTTCCAAGTCGTTTTCGGAACCAAAAAATATTCTCATCTCTTTTTATCGAGCGAACCCGGACCTCGAGTGATTTTTTGCCCAACCAGCGAACGAAAGAAACTCTTTGTTCCCACTCCACTCGAAACTTTTTTGGCGAGATTCTACCAGGGGATGAAAAGTGAGGGAAAATTAGACCAATATGTGATTGTTCCGGTTTTTATCCGTTGGCGTAAATTTTTAAGAAGTGAATACCGAAAACCGAGTGAATATTTCTTTGGCTGGAGTTCGAATCCGAATGTGTTTGGAAAGCTTTGGTATCTCCTTCGCAAACGTCGCGATTCTACGGTCAGAACACTTGATTCGGTTTCATTTCGAAGTGATATCAGTGCAGAGCCCTCAGATTCGCTTGAGGAAAATGAGTCTTTTAAGATTGCTCGGATTATCCGACGGAAAATCATTGTTTTGGTCAATCAAGAGATGCGGGTGGTGTTAGGCTCTCGTTATTATTCTCCGCATTCCGTGAAAGAAACATTAATGCGGGATCCCGATGTTTTAAAAGTTATCGACGAGCTGGTCGAAAAAAATGGCGGCGACCGCAAAAAGCTCATGATGGAAGCGTATAAGTATCTGACCGAAATCCTCTCGAACTACAAATTTCGGTGTATCGAAATCATGTGCGTCCTTCTCACATGGCTCTTTAATCGAGTTTTCGATGGGCTTGTGATCGACAAAGAACAACTTCAAAAAGTACGCGAAGTGATGAAGACAAAGCCTATTGTTTTTGTCTCGTGTCACCGAAGTCATTTAGATTATCTGGTCATTCCATACGTGCTTTTCAACGAAGACATGGTTACGCCTCACATCGTTGCGGGCGTGAATATGGCTTTTTGGCCGATGGGAATGTTTTTTAGAATGGGGGGAGCTTTTTTCATTCGACGTTCTTTCAGAGGCAACGCACTCTATAGTATTTGTCTTCGAAAATACATTGAGTACTTGATGAAAAATCGAGTGAATATCAAGTTTTTCATCGAAGGCACTCGCAGTCGTTCCGGCAAAATGCTTCCTCCGGCCTACGGTATTTTAAAGATGATTTTAGAAGCCTATCAAATGGGCGCAGTAGATGATGTCGCTCTTATCCCGGTTTCGATTGTGTACGACGAAGTTTTAGAACAAGGGTCTTATAGCAAAGAACTTAAAGGCGCCAAAAAAGAGGCCGAAAGTGCCAAAGGGCTTTTAAAGTCTCGTGCCGCGATTAAGAAAAATATCGGTAAAGTTTATTTGCGTTGTGCGGATCCCATTTTTGCAAAAGATATTTACTTGCATGCCAATGAAAGCGGAATCGATCAAAAGCTCATGCTGCAAAAAACCGCGTTTGAGATTTCAAAATCGATTAATGATGTGAGTCCCGTGACGGCAAAAGCCATCGTGTGCTCAGTTCTTCTCACCCACCGAGCAGGCTCGTTGCCACTTGAAGAGATTCTGACGCACTCTCTTGAACTCGCGCAGTATGTGAAAAGCACTGCGATTCCCTTAAGTGTTCCACTTGAAAATGGAGAGTTTCGCCAAGCCGCAGAGCAGATGTTGCGACGTTTGCAAAAAAGCGGAATCGTTGGATACTCCAATCAAGTTCCGAGGGGATATTTCTGCGAACATCAAAAAAGAATTATTTTAAATTTTTATAAAAATAACAGCTTACACTGTTTAGCGATTCCTTCGATTACTTTACTCGCTTTATTTGATGTCTCTAAGACGATCGACAACGAAACGCCGGGCGTAAAAACCTGGGAGAGATTTCACACATCTGCATTGAAAATCAGAAACCTTCTGAAATTCGAATTGTTTTTTAGCCCGACGCCTGTCTTCATGTCCGAACTTCTCGCAACTCTGAATTATTTTTCGGGCGAAAAAGATGCGAATGCAGAAACTTGGTACAGTCGCCCCGGTCGGAAATGGGTAGAATTGGTTGGAAAACATTTCAAAAGTATTGATGACACGAGTATCTATACGGGGCTTGTAGGTGAACTTTTAGAAGCTTATCTCACCACCGGAAATTATTTAAAACAACAGCAGGGCAATCGCGCTGAGAAAAAGTCGCTCGCTTCTCGCATCGTGAAACACGGCGAATCCTTAATCGCGACCGACGGGCTTTTCTTCCCGGAGTCGAACTCCATTCAAAACTATTCGAATGCACTTCTCATGTACGAAAATGTCGGTGTCGTACATACCGAAAGAGACGGCGAAAAACAGTTTGTAAAAATCATTCAGTGGAATGCCGAACTCGAAAGTAAGCTCAACGAATACGAAGAAATCCTAAAATTAGTCGAAGAAGCCCCCAACCACTTTATGTGACACTGTTGGAGAGAAAGATCGAAAACTCGTCATTGCGAGGGTGCGCAGCACCCGCGGCAACCTTTGTGTGCTGAACTGGGAAG
>CALCZU010000055.1 GCA_937903155.1 uncultured Bdellovibrionales bacterium | reverse complement strand
AAGAGCGCTCATGTTATCAGCGAGATTGCTTCGTCGCTTCGCTCCTCGCAACGACAAAAGTTTACTGCACAAGCTTCATTGTTGGCTGCGGGAACGAGATGCCGAGGGCTTTCAGTTCGACCAGGACGCGCTTTCGGATTTCGTGAGAGACGAACGCTAAATCGCCCATTTCTTTGATGCTGAAATTCAAATTATAGATGATGGAACCATCGGGAAGAATTTGCGCTAGGCGCACGCTGGGATCGGGTGAGGCTAGCATGCCGACGATATCTTCGCTTCCTTTTTTGAGAATCGAGAGAAGACGATTTTCTAGGACATTGAGGTCGCTTTTTCCATCGAGTTGCAATGCAATCGTCGTAACGATTCTTCGATCCGGATAAGAATGATTCGTCAGAATCGAACTTGCGAGTTTGCTATTGGGAATGATGATCGTGCTATGGCTCGCATTTCTAAACTTCGCCGTTCTCCAACCAATGTCCGAGACAAATCCTTCTTGTCCAGAATCTAGCCTCACAAAATCGCCTACACGAATCGTTTTGTCGGTCAGTAAATAAATCCCCGCAAAAAGATTTTCGAGTGTGTCTTTTAAAGCGAGAGCGACGGCCAAACCTCCCACCCCTAATGCGGTCAGCACAGGCGCAATCGAAATGCCCATCACCGAAAGCATAAAGGCGATTCCCGTCGAAAAAACGAGGCCTTTCACAATTCCAATCGATAGGGCGCTGGTTTCGGTATTTGGGTGATTGCTTTTTAAAAGATTTCTAAAAAAAGTCGCGGCAATATTTGCCATGACTAGCGTCAGAGAGAGAATCAGAAGGACATGAATCAACTGATTCATCTGCTTTTCCATTTTCTGAGGCAATTCCGCAAAACTAATTCCAATCGAAAGTGAAATCGCAAAACACCAGTACAAGGACGGTGTTCGGACAAGACGAATGATCATGTCATCAACATTCGTTTTTGTTTTGCCAACGACTTTGGCCAGCGACTTAAAGACGAGCGTCCGCGCCACTAACAACGCAACCAGAGCAAGAATCGTGATTCCGATGGGATAAACCCACCCCTGAAGTTTTTGTAAATCCATGGGTAGATAAGTTAGCTGAAGGCTCTCGTTTTAGACAGAAATTCGTATAAAAATTAAGAACTTAAAATGACGCATGGGATTAAACTCAATTCGCGATTGTAGTTCTTTGCGCAGAATACCGATAGAGACATATGGAGGCTTGACCGTGTCTGATCCAAAAGCTGCCGCATCCAAGATGTATGATGATGCTGCACGAAAAAAAGTAGACGAACTCAAAAAGGTTAACAGCAACGATAAGACCAATTCTGCTGGCGAACAATCTATTGAGAATTTGATCGAAGTCCCCACCGAATGTATTCCCGTGAATATTTCCCTTCCTTGCACCGTTTACATGCAGACTCATGGCAAGTATCTCGTTTTTAAAAGACAAGGCGAAAAAATTAACTACAAGCAAGCCCTTGAGATGCAAAAAAAGGGAACGCTCGCACTTTATATTCACAAAGCCGTTTGGAACATGCTCAAAGAATCGTTGAAAGATCTCGCGATTCCCGAAAGCGAAACCAACGAATCCGAACAAATTCTTTATACGCGTCACCTCCTTTTAGCTTACGGCAACGAGCTCGATAAAAAGCAAAAAGAAGATCAAAGACCCGTCCTCGAAAAAATTCGTCGACAAGGGGAAATGGTCGCTGAAGCCCTGATTAAAAGTCCCACGAGCGCCTTTCAATTACTACGAACCGGTGGCACAGCTGAAAACTTTTTAACAAATCACCCTTTAAATGTCTGTATCTGGTCTGTCTTAATTGGACAAAAATTAGCAATCGCCCCTGCCGATATTAAAACTCTCGGTTCAGCGGCCTTTTTGCACGACATCGGAAATACATTTGTTCCAAAACGCATTTTGATGAAAAGAGAAAAGCTAAACGAAGAAGAAGAAGAAGTTTATCAGCTGCATACCCGTAAGGGCGCCGAGTACTTAAACGACCACGGCTTTCCCCCGATTTTAGGAACGATCATCGATCAACATCAAGAGAGACCTGATGGAAAAGGTTACCCTAACCGTCTCTCCGATCGAGACATTCACCAGCTTTCAAAAATCGTTGCCGTCGCAGACGCCTTTGACGAGTTAACCTCCAATCGCCCGATCGCTCCTGCAATCACGTCGAAAGAAGCCGTTGTGGTCATGAAAAAGGTCGAAGGGCAATTCGACAAGAAGACACTCGCGGCTCTCACTGAAATCATCAACGCGATTTAATTTGATTGGACTATCTTACCAGGAATCCCGAAGGGGAAGAATGGTGAGCCGCGATGGATTCGAACCATCGACCCCATCCTTAAAAGGGATGTGCTCTACCAACTGAGCTAGCGGCCCGTCTCTACTTAAGTAAATAGAAACACATAATTAACTCGACACGCCAATGAAAGCAAGTGCGGAGTCATTTTTTAAGTGATAAAATTTAATATCATGACAAACACACTCCTCCGAAGTCGTTTGGCGGTTAAATTAGCGTTATGTTTAACCTTATTGATGTTCCCAGCCTGCTTTGACGATGAGGGACCCGAGACCCCGTTCGAAATTAATCTCTACACGGGCGTTCCCGGGGTAGCTCGACTCAGTGAAACCTTCCAACAAGTCACTGAAAAAACAAAATACAAGTGGCAGAAGCTCGAGATTCCCGAAGATTTGGCGAAAAAAATTGGAGTGACCGATGGAATTGCGTTCTCTGGACTTGGCATCAACGTTTTCTTCAAACGCAAGAGTGCCGTCGCAATTGTTTTACAACCTCCCTTTAAGGGAAAAGTCATGAACAAGCGAATCGCCATCTTCGATCACAATGGTGATATCCAAGAGTGGGATAAACATATTTTAAAAGAGTTCGGTGCTCCCAATGCGAAAGCTTCAGGTGGAAGATTAAATTCAGAGATCGTTTTTCACTCCTGGGGAGATTTAACAGCCACACGAGTCGGTCCGATTGAAATGACTCTCTACCGAGATGCAGATATCAAAAATTACCGAATGAATAATTTTTCGACAGGTCAGGCGCTCTTCCCAGGCGGAAGATAATTCTCTTCAGTTATTTGAGCGCTT
>CALCZU010000054.1 GCA_937903155.1 uncultured Bdellovibrionales bacterium | reverse complement strand
ATCTGTCATTGCGAGGGTGCGTAGCACCCGCGGCAACCTTTGTGCGCCGAACTGGGAAGGTTGCCGCGGGTGCTACGCACCCTCGCAATGACGGATCGGGATTCTCTTTTATCGCAGCGAGATTGCGTCATCGCTTACGGTCCTCGCACGACGGCCTTGGATAATCAAAACGGGTAAATAATTCTGATAGCGTCGAGTTGGAGTTCGGCGTTTAGAATCGCTGCGAGTCCGGCTTGGATTTTTTCTTTGTGATAAGCGACTTCTTTTTTTGTAATCAAGGGATTGATTTTCGAAAGTGATTCGAGTCGTCGGTGTTCGTTTTCGAGTCGTGTTTTGTAGCTTTCTAAAGCTTTTTGAATCAAAGGTTTTGAATCTTCGACGGCTGTTTTTTCTCCCTCACTGACGAGTTTTGGAAGAATGGCTCGCATCGATTGGACGATCTCTTGCTGGATATTGGGCGGACATTTTTTAATCTTAAAATCTGGATTAAATAGGATTGCAGGTTTATGGAGCTTGCCCTTTGTATCTAAAATCAAATGTAACGTCGTTGCGGGTAAATCATAATCGGCTTCAAGGTACTGAGGGGCCGTCGTTCTTAAGACAAAAAGAAGTTCGATGAGCGGAAACGCGATTTGATTTTTAGGGACAAGACCTACTGACGCGCGTCCGCGATTGCCTTCTAAAACAAGACTGATCGTCCCTTGAGAAATCGGATGATCCCAGTTTAAAAACGCGAGTTCTTCTCTCTTCAGTGCGACTTCTCTATCGAAAGTCACCGACTGCTCTCCTTGACCCGTGAGGCCTGGGTAATTTTCCACAAAAGTGAGACTATGGGCGACTAATTTCTGAGTTCCTTGGCTGTCGAGATCCTCTACTTCGACTCCGAAGAAGTCGAACGCTTGATGAAGATACTCTTTTAATTTGGATTCTAATTCGAGCGAGTGAATTTTTTTAACGAGCGCGTTGCCTTTTTTCTCATCGAACGAATTAAGATCGATGAGGATATCGACGCTTTCTTTCATCTTCTCTTTAATTCTTTCAACGTCTTTTGCCGTATCGCTGATCAGCTTTTTCAAAAGTTTCGCGCGAGATTCGTAACTTTTCGATTTTGGGAGAAAAGCGCGGCACACTTCCGAGACAGTGAGGTGGTAAGCCTCCAGCGCATCTCCGCCATTCCAGGGTTCGTTAAACGAACCGACTCCTTCGGCAAACCAGTTGATGATGACTTCTTCGGGCGTGTCTTTAAAATACGGAACGTGAATTTTGACGGTATCCTTTTGTCCGATTCTATCCAGTCGTCCAATGCGTTGCTCGAGCACATCAGGATGAAAAGGGATATCAAATAAAATCAAATGATGGACAAACTGGAAGTTTCTACCTTCTCCACCGATTTCACTCGAAATTAAAACTTGGGCTCCCGTGCCCTCGGCAAACCAAGCGGCTTGGCGATCTCTCTCGACGACTTCTAAACCTTCGTGGAAAATCGCAGTGCGAACAGGCGAGATTTCTCTTAAAGCCTCTTGAATATCCATCGCGCGCTTCGCGCTCGAACAAATCAAAAGCGCTTTTTCACCTTTGAGATCATTTAAAAATCCGCCGAGCCACTTATTACGCGCTTTAAACCAGTAGGCGAGGGAAGGGTCTGAAGTCACTCTCTCTCTTCCGCAGGCGAGTCTTAACAGCTGCTCTTCGGGAAGATTGATAGGATCTAAGTTGTTCAGCCGTTGTTTCCACTCTTTAGGGGCAGGAATCGCATGGGTAAAAACTTTTCTTTCCGGAAATCCTTTGAGGCGGCTTCGGCGATTTCGCGTAAGGACTCTTCCCGTTCCGTGTCTGTCGATGAGGGCCGTTAAAAGTTCGTCGGAACTCCCTTTAGCCGAAAAAACTTCGAGAGCGCTTTCTAAATCTTTTTGGCCTTTGAAATTGGCTTTTAATGTTTTGATAAACTCAGCACCGCGTTCGCCCTTGTAAATATCTCGCGCCATTTCGGCGGTATCGTGCATTTTTTTGGTGTCTTTTTTAAATTTTTCAAAATCAGGAAAACGTTCGTTATCGACAAGCGTGAGAAGACCGAACTCTGTTTCCATTCCATGGTTTTCGGGCGTCGCAGTCAGAAGTAGAAGACCCTTTGTGCAAGCACTTAAAACTTTTAACATCTCCCATTGAGGATTCGGAGCCTTCGGGCTCCATTGCAAGTGATGGGCTTCGTCGACGATGATCAAATCCCATTCGACATCCGTCGCTTCTTCAAATTCTTCTGGGAAGTCGGTCAAAAAATCGAGCGAGCAAATAATTTTTTGATTCATCTCAAACGCACTTGCACCTTGAGAGATTTTTTCTTGTGTACTGCGCTCTTCATCGACGACCGCAAACATTTCGTTAAATCGTCGGTACATCTCGGCAAGCCACTGGTGCTTTAAAGATTCAGGCGTCAGAATAAGGACCCGCTCAGCACGTCCTTGCGCTCTTAACGCTGAGAAAATTAAACCCGATTCAATCGTTTTTCCTAAACCCACTTCGTCCGCAAGCAATGCTCTTGGAAATTCTCTCCGTGCGATTTCGTGCGCGACATAAAATTGGTGTGGGAGGAGACTCACTCGGGGTCCGAGGAGTCCTTTTGTTTTAGGATCCGAATGCGCGGCTTTTAAACTCCAGGACTTTTTCCGAAGATCAAAGGCATGGTGAAAATCTGTTTGCAGACTCAAAAGTTTTGAAAGAGGAGTTGCATCCTGAACGACGTGTTCGACTTCATACTCCCAGGCTTCGACTTTTTCGCCTTTGTATCGGATGAGGCCATTGATCTCGACCGCTTCTACGACGGTAAACGTTTCGCCGTCTTCAATCTTTGCTTTCTGTCCGGCGCTGATGACAAAACGACGCAACGGTGCACCGCTAGAACTGTAGCGTCTTCGGACTTGGGCGGAGGGAAAAAGAATTTCAATTTGGCGCCCGCCAAGAATTTCGATAATGAGTCCCAGACCCAATTCAGGTTCCAGTTCAGCCACGACTCTTTGGCCTTTGATCCAAGCTTTCATATTTTTAAATGACTACGCGAACGAATGTGGGGAGCTTACTGAAAAGTCGCAAATTCTTCAACTCTCCTCCGTCGAAAATCCGCGTTTTTAGTAAAATAAATCAAGGAGTTGGGCGCTGACCTGGTATGGAAGTTGCTATGCTTTCAGACGATTGTTTTCGAGAGAGTGATTCTTTCCACGGGGACAGCGCTGAAACTCTCAGGTAAACTCACATTTTCATTGCCGTTTTTTTAAGAATGGGGGATTGGGATAGCATCCATGCAATTAGATATTTCATTCATTGTCCCCGTCCGACATGGCAACGACGTTCTTAAGGAAACGCTGACCCGTTTGTCCCAAGCGCTCCTCGAAACTCAAAAATCCTATGAAATTCTCCTCGTCCCCAATCACGACCCCTCGGATCACGACGATGGTACTGAAAAACTCTGCTCTCAACTCGCATTTGATTTACCGTCTTTAAGAGTCGTTCCCCATCTAGGCGAGGTCGGCAAAGGGGCCGCTGTAAAGACCGGAATGAGCGAAGCCAAGGGAAGGTGGATATTTTTTACGGACGCGGATCTTCCCTATGGCGTCGAATGCCTTTTCGAAGCCCTTAAGCACTTAGAAAAAGGCGCGGATTTTGTGACTGCCAATCGGCGAATCTCGGGAAGCCGCTTTGTGTGTTCGGTCAATGTGCTTCCTTTAGTCTATCGCAGACACCGCTATGGACTTCTCTTCAATAAAGTCGCGCGTGTTTTATTTGGAATTAAAACTTTGGATACTCAAGCGGGCTTCAAAGGTTTTTCATCTCCAATGGTCCGCGCCATTTTGCGTCTGCAAACGTGCTCCGGATTTTTGGCCGATTTAGAGTATTTTTTAATTGGAATGGAAAATGGGTTTGTGCATAAAGAGATTCCCGTTAAATTTTATCTTTATTCTGAGAAGTCGACGGTACGAATTTTTAGAGAGGCAAAAAATTCGATTACTTGGTTTTCAAAACTGTGGGTCAGGCGACTTTTTGGAAAGTATCGTTTGAAATCGAAACCGGTGAGGCTTCCGGCGTCGGCATGACGAACTATCCAAACATCACCGCCGATGACTGGGGAATGACTCCTGCGATTAACGACGGCATTTTGGAGCTGGCTCGTCAGGGAACGGTTCGACGGGTTTCGATGCTCGCCGACAGCCCGTTTGTTCAACATCGATTAAAAGAACTTCTCGAATTGGATTCGGTTTCATTGGGTTTGCATTTCGATCTGACTCTAAAAAATCGAAAAGATTCTCAAAATCCATTCGACTTCGGTCGAGCGACGAAATTAATTTTAAATCCTCTGGTTTCATCTGAGAAAAAATCCCAAATTTTTGAAAAGGAAGCTTTGAGACAGATTGAAGTTTTAAAAAAACTCGGAGTTTTTTTAAATTATTTAGACGGCCATCAGCATTTGCACCTTCTTCCTTTTGCGGCTCGCGGGATTGCTCGCGCTATGAAGAAAGCTCAAATTGAAAAGGTCAGAAATCCGTACTCGAAAGCGCTTTGGAAAACGCCGAAGTTTCCGATTAATCTTTTAGCTGTCTTAGGAATCCGACCCTATCGTCGTCAGGGAATTGATTCGTATGCTTGCAGGTATCCTCAGCAGGAAAGCTTTGCGAGCCCCGAGGCGCTCAAACG
Organism: uncultured Bdellovibrionales bacterium; assembly: GCA_937903155.1. Lineage (GTDB taxonomy): Bacteria > Bdellovibrionota > FAC87 > UBA2466 > UBA2466 > CALCZU01. The sequence goes on along the minus strand of CALCZU010000054.1, from coordinate 28,591 downwards.
ATTTTTAGAAGAAGCGCCCGATGCCGAAGTAATTGTGCATCCCGCACTTAAAGATGATTTTGTAGAAGTCGGTTGCCAGGATTCGTATCGAGAGGGAAGGATTCGCGAGTACCTCGCGCTCTCAAACTTAAAAGGAAGAAAATGATTCAAGAAAAAGTTCACGTTACGCCCGTTCGAATTGATTTTGATCTCCTAGATGCCGGTAATGTGGTTTACCATCCCAACTATTTAATCCTCTGTGATCGTGCTCGGGCGCAAGCGTTTGATGATGCGGGCTATCCGGCGCACGAAATGTGGAAAGACGGCGTTGCACTTGCCTTGGTCGAGACGCTGACTCACTATAAAAGCCCTGCGATGATGGGACAAAACCTCGCGATCGCGACTCGTCTCTTAGATTTTCAAAGGGTCAGCCTTTTTGTGGAGCAAAAGCTTTTTCTGACCGAACAAACGATTAAATCGGGCTATCTTGAAGAATGGGATGATTCGCAAGCGAAAAAAATTCTTTTTGATGCAAAAATTAAGTTAGTTTGCGTGAGTGTGAACCCCTTAAAAGTCACGGCCTTTCCCTCGAGGCTTGCGAGCGCCTTAATGTTAAACTCTTAAGTCCATTGACTAATTTCAATCTTTTTCGACGCCTGTGAAAAGTTTTCACGCTCGGTCTCCGACTTCCTTTTCTTTTGGGGGTAAGTTGGCACTAGCACAGCTACCTCCCTAGCTGAAATTAAGATGGAAATATTGGATCAGATCGTGCACAACTGCAGTAACAGGTTGGTTTTTTCTTTGGATGGGGGTGAATGGTATGAGAGAGACGGAACTGTTACAAGAAGCGACTGTGATCGATTTTCCTTTGCGTGTTCCCAGGCCCGAACCCGCAATCCTTCCTTCGGTCCAACCTTTTGGATGTTTACACGAATTATTTGAAGCGAAAGCGGCAGAGTTTCCGGAGCGACCTGCCATCCTCTGTGGAACTGAAATCCTCTCTTATCAGAATCTCAATTCTCAAGCGAATCAACTCGCTCGGTTTCTACAATTTTCGGGAATGGGGCCCGGAAGCCTTGTCGGAATCTACTTTGAGCGTTCGCAATATCCCATTATCGCAATCCTGGCTTGTCTGAAGGCGGGAGCAGCTTATGTCCCGTTAGATCCCGCTTATCCGGAAGATCGCATCCGTTTTATTTTGGCGGAAAGTGAAATTCGCCTTCTTCTCACAGAGACGAGTTTAAAGGCCAAAGCGGATCAATTTTTCGACGGGCAGACGGTAGCATTGGATGTTGCCAATGAGGCGATTCAAAAACAGCCTGTCTGGAGTTTGACCCGTACTGAAACGGGCGTTACTCCCTCGGATCTTTGCTACGTGATCTACACCTCAGGAACTACGGGTCGACCCAAAGGGGTGATGACTGAACATAGAAACGCCTATTCTTTCGTCGTATCCTTTAATGAAGTGTGTGCAACGACGCCTCATGAACGTGTCTATCAGGGATTTTCGCTCGGGTTTGACGGCTCTGTTGAAGAGATCTGGATGGCGTTTTCAAATGGTTCGGCTCTTGTCGTTGGAACAAAAAATACTCCGCGTTTCGGAAATGATTTAGCTCAGTTTCTTTCAAAAAATCAGGTGAATTATTTTTCGACGGTTCCTACGATGGTTTCGACTTTGACGGAAGAAATTCCGAGTTTGCGGCAACTCGTTGTGAGTGGTGAAGCGTGTCCTGAAGAACTTGTGAATCAGTGGTCGCGACCGGACTTGAAAATTTGGAATGTTTATGGTCCGACTGAAGCAACTGTAAACACTACCGTCAAGGAGTGTCGCCCCGGAAATAAAATTACCATTGGACAACCTCTCTCTGGTTACGACACTTATATTTTAGATTCAGAATTGAAACCGGTTCTTCCTGGTGAGAAGGGGGAGCTCTTTGTTTCGGGTCCCGGGCTTTGCCGGGGTTATTTAAAACAGCCCGAGTTAACAGCGAAACAATTTATTCAATCCCCCTATGTCGGTGGATCCGTTTCGCCTCGGTTGTATCGCACAGGGGATTTAGTTCGGTTAAATACCTCGGGAGAACTGGAGTTTTTCGGCCGAATCGACACTCAAGTAAAAATTCGTGGGTTTCGAGTCGAACTTTCGGAAATCGAAAGTGTTTTGCGAGAAAGCGATAACGTTCGCTCAGCAGCCGTAAAACTTTTTGAGAGAGATGGGCTTCAAGAACTGGCGGCGTATGTCGTTCTGAAAAACCCTCGAGAAGCTTTTGATCGTTCAGAGGTTCTTGCGAAGTTAAGCGCGCGGCTTCCAGATTACATGATCCCAGGGTTCTTGGATGTGCTGTCTGAATTCCCTACTTTGACGAGCGGTAAAGTCGATCGCTCGAAGCTACCATTGCCGGTGCTGCCGCTTTTGAAAGACTCCGGGAAGTTAATCCTTCCGGAAAATGGATTAGAAACGCAAATCGAAACGATTTGGGCAAAACTTTTTGGAGTGGCTCAAATTTCGGTTGAAGATGATTTCTTTTTAAATCTCGGAGGCCACTCTCTCTTAGCCGCCCAAATGGTGACGCGTTTACGAAGTGAAGTAGGCGCCGACGTCGCTGTTCGGGATGCCTATCGATTTCCTTCGGTGAGAAAACTTGCACGTTATATCGAATCTCAAAATCAGGGAATAATTTCGAAACAGGTGAAAGAAAAAGTACGTACGAGTCAAGAAGTGTACGAGAGCCTTTCGAAGACGGTAAGAATGGCGGTGCCTTCTCTGCAAGCCGTCTCGCTTTATTTCTTGTTCGCATTTGGAACATCCATCCTGTGTACTTTGTTTCTAGTGGCTCTTTCGGTCTACCGAGAAAACCTTTCTATTCAAAACGGAATTGAAATCACCTTAGGCGTCGGTTTCGTGACCTGGCCGTTTCTCTTGCTTCTCAGCGTTGCCGGAAAGTGGCTTCTCATCGGAAAATACCAGGAGGGAGAGCATCCCGTATGGGGTCTTTATTATTTTCGCTGGTGGCTTGCGACTCGTTTGCAACTCATGAGTGGAGCCGGCGCATTTTCGGGTACCCCGCTGATGGGAATTTACTATCGATTGATGGGAGCGAAAGTTGGAAGAAATTGTACGCTCGATTCGGTCACGGTTTACACTTGGGATTTGCTCTCGATTGGTGAAGAAACGGCGATTGGATCAGATACTCAGATATTGGGATATCGGGTTGAGAACGGTCTTCTGAAGTTTGGAAAAGCGAAAATCGGAAAACGTTGTTTCGTGGGAATTCATTCTGCCTTGGGTTTAAATGTTGAGATGGGAGATGATAGCGCGCTGGATGACCAGTCTTTCTTAGCGGATAATCAAAAAATTTTGATGGGAGAAACCCATAAAGGCTCTCCTTCTCAAAAAGCAAAGGTCAACCTTCCTAATTTAAGGTCCCATCAAGCGGCGACGCGGGCGACACGGATTCTTTTCGGCGCTGCCCATCTTGTATTAATTTACGCCTTAGCGTTTTTGCTTTTGATCCCAAGTTTGCCGTTTGCGGCTCTTTTGCTTTTTTGGGTCGTGAAGGCCCAATATCTTTTTGCGGCACTCACTGCTGCGGCTTCAGTGCCATTGGGAGTCATCGCGTATGCTCTCTTCATCGCCGGATTGAAAAAAGCAGTTCTCTCGAGGAGTCAGCCAGGAACCTATTCCGTTCATAGCCTATTTTATTTGAGAAAATGGTTTGTCGATGATCTGATGAAGGCGAGTCGTGCCCTTTTACTGCCTTTGTACACCACGATGTATTTCCCTCCGTGGTTGAGACTGATGGGCGCAAACATCGGACCTCGTGCAGAACTTTCGACAGTTTGGTATTTTTCGCCCGATCTTGTGGAAATCGGAGCGGAGAGTTTTTTCGCAGACGGCTCCATCGTTGGAGGAAAGAGATTTTTTAGAGGTGTGTTCGAAATCGGAAAGAATAAAATCGGTCGACGGAGCTTTGTCGGGAATAGCGCAATTTTGCCGGTAGGAAAAGGGTTAGGAGACCAGTGTCTTCTCGGAGTTCTCTCAACGCCTCCTTTGGTTGAAGACTGCGTTCCCGACGGCAGTGAGTGGTTAGGATCTCCTGCGTTTAATCTTCCGAATCGTCAGAAAATCGGGAACTTTTCGAACGATGTGACTTTCCAACCGACGCGCAAACTCTATCTTCAACGAGCGATTGTCGATGCGCTTCGAATCATGATTCCTGGGTACATCGCTTTATTTGCAGGAATTTTGAGTCTTGTTCTTATGTATCTCTGCTATCGCGAGTTCGGAACTCTGCGGATGTTTTTGATCATGCCATTTGTGGAATTAGGTGTGGGGCTTCTTTCGGCACTGGCGGTTGTTCTGCTTAAAAAATCGGTGATGGGAAAGTTTGAGCCTGTCGTTCATCCTTTGTGGTCGATGTATGTTTGGCTGAATGAAATGGTGAATGGGGCATACGAATCGGTGATGGCGCGCATATTGGCTCCTTTTTTAGGAACCCCGTTTGTGGCGCCTCTTTTAAGAACCATCGGTGTCCGAGTGGGCAAACATAACTACATCGACACCACTCTGTTCTCCGAGTTTGATTTAATTGAAATCGGTGATTACGTTGCTCTCAACAGCGGAGCGATTCTGCAGACCCATCTTTTTGAAGACCGCATCATGAAGTCAGACTCGCTGACGATCGAAAATGGGGCCTCTGTCGGTAATATGACAGTGGTGCTTTATCGGACGGAGGTCCAATCTAACGTTTCGATTGCTCCGCTGTCACTCGTAATGAAGGGGGATACTTTAAGCCCGAGCACTCGTTGGGAAGGTATTCCGGTTTCAAGAGTGAATTGAAAAGTTTAAGAGGTTTTTAAACGATGATTCTTGTCGGTCGAAATTGGATGCTCCTACTATTAGTCGTTCTTACAGCATCGTTCCAGTTTGCCCATAGCGAAGAGAGTTTGTCAGCGAAGCTTTCGGAGCAGAAAGCCATCCCTTCGAGTGTGGATGAGGATGACGAAGAAGAAGATGATGAGGATGGGACATCGAGCGCTTCCTCGGCAAGTGAACTCGATGCTTCTTTAACGGCCGGAGTTGAATTTACATCCGACTATATCTCGCGGGGAGTGACTTTGACCGATCACAGTCCTGCGATTCAAGCGGCTCTCGAGTCATTTACGCCTTCAGGAATTCAGCTGGGAATTTTTGCTTCGAATGCACGACTTTCAACGGGCGCCGATGGGCTCGAGCTCGTCTCGAACGCCGGATATTTTTACCGTTTCAACTCTGATCTTAAAGTAGGTCTTTCGTTCTCTTATGCCGCCTATTTTCCTACGGAGAATAATAACTGGGAAATTCCTCTCGATATCTATTGGAAGTTTGCTCAACTGAGAGCAACTTACATTCCGGATTACGGAGAAGAACCAGGTCGAGTCCTGCATGTTTCGCTCGGAGTGAAGCATGAAGTTTTTGGAGTGACGTTAGGTGCGCGTGCCGGCGTTTCCTCGATGCCGCAAGGAAGCGAACATTCAGACTACATAGATTTTCGGCTCAGCCTTGCGAAACTTTGGTTAGGATTTAATTGGGACTTGAGTTTTTATTGTGTCGACCACACGCAGTTTAAAGGTGCGGACGATCCACGCCTCGTCTTCGCCGTCTCCAAGTTTTTTTGAAACGCTGCGGTGCTATTCTGTGAGCAAAAAATCTTCTTGAGAATTTCAAAATTGTGACACATAGTCATCTCGACATGTATGGTACAGTTAAAAGCAGTCACCCTTCGAACTCTGACAGCATGCTTTTCTCAAAACTCATGAAAATTTTTGGAATCCTTTCCATCTTATGTTTTTTCAATTTTACCTTTTTGGTGATGGAAGCGAATACGGTCGAAGAGCGTGAGCTTCCTGAATTTTCTTACTCGCTTCATAAAACGGTGCACGAAGAACTCTCTCCCGTTGTTCAGAACAATCATTCCTTTCTTCCTTTAAAAGTTGAAAAAACTCAGAAAATAAATTTTGCGTTTGGAGTCGATGAGGTTCGACCACGACATCGGATTCCCCTTCCTTCACTCTCTCATCGCGGTCCTCCGCTCGCAGAAGCTTTGTTCCACCTCTAAATACAACTCGAATTTTATCAGTCCAATTTAGAAAGAAGCTTATGCCAGAAAAATTTAAACAGAATTTATTCGGGGATTTGCAGTTGCTTACCTGCAACTCGAATGGGAAAATACCTACAAGAAATTTTTGGCGAGCTGGGGGGTGGGCATGAACTCGATTACATTTAAATATTGGAAACAGGATTTTACCTCCGGCGCAGTTGTTTTCTTAGTAGCGCTTCCCCTGTGTTTGGGCATTGCGCTTGCTTCAGGGGCGCCGCTTTTCTCTGGAATCATTAGTGGAATGATTGCAGGTACGATCGTCGCTTACCTTTCCGGATCGGAGTTAAGCATTAGCGGTCCGGCTGCGGGTCTGACCGTGATTGTGATCAATGGAATTGGCCAACAAGGAGGTTTTGAAAACTTTCTTCCGGCACTTGTCATCGCGGGTTGCGTTCAAGTTCTTCTTGGAGCCTTAAAAGCCGGTCAGCTGTCCAGCTTAGTTCCGACGAGTGTCATGCGCGGGATGATGGCAGCGATTGGAATTACGATTATCATTCGGCAGGTGCCGTACGCCCTGGGAGCGTGGGCCTATTTCGAAAATGACTTTGTTCTTTGGAATTTTGTTTCTCTCGAAAATGCGGTCAAAGCAATTCAAGACACGGTTTCTGCGGTTCATTGGACTGCAGTGACGATTTCTTTGGTGTCCCTTTTCGTGTATGCGGTGTGGGATAATTATTTTAGAAAAAGAGAGCACTTTATGAGTTTTGTGCCGGGGGCTCTCATCGCTGTAGTCGTAGGCACGGTCATCAACCAACTCTTCTCGCTTCATGATCCGGGCCTCGCGCTCTATGCAAAAGACGGTCATCTTGTTCACTTGCCGAATATTGATTCCTTCCATGCACTTGTTTTAGAGTTTCGAAATCCAAACTGGGCGATGCTGAGTCAGTCAAAGACATGGTCGTTAGGACTTGCGATTGCGGTCGTCGCGAGTGTTGAATCGCTGCTTTGTATTGAAGCGACAGATAGACAAGATCCCCAGCACCGGATTTCGCAGACCAGTACGGAGCTCGTGGCCCAAGGGATTGGAAATACGTTATGTGGATTTATCGGCGGGATTCCCATTGCCTCGGTGCTCTTAAGAAGTTCGACGAATGTGTTTGCAGGCGCTCAGACTAGACTTTCTGGATTATTTCAGGGCGTTTTCTTAATGGTCTCCGTTTTGTTTTTTGCCGGCATGATCAATATGGTACCTCTAGCCAGTCTCGCTTCGATTTTGATTATCGTCGGCTACAGACTGACAAACCATACGGTTTTTAGAAAAGTTTTGGGAGAGGGGACAGAGCAGTATATCCCTTTCTTTATTACGGTCGTCGCGATTTTATCGACTGATTTGCTGAAAGGAATTGGAATCGGTTTTTGTTCTGCTGCACTTCTGATTATTTGGACGAGTTATTACTCATCCATTCAAGTTGTTTCTTCCGGAAGCGATTACCTTATTAAATTCACTAAAGATGTGACTTTTATTCATCGTGTGAAGTTAAAAAGAGAACTCATGGCATTGCCTGAAGGTTCGAAACTTGTCATTGACGGAAGCAGAACTCTTTATATCGATCATGATATTTACTCGACCATTGAAGATTTTAGGTGGGTGGCTGAAAAACGAAATATCAGTATTGAATTAGTCGAGGTGGAAAATAAATCATTCTCTCGAATGGCAACGAACATGATTAAAGCAAGATCACTTAAAGGAAAAAAATATGGAAAATTACAAAAAACTGCTTCTAAACAATAAGGCATGGGTTCGCGAAAAAACATTGCATGACCCCGGTTTTTTCGAGAACCTTGCGAAAGATCAAAAACCTGATTTCTTATGGATAGGTTGTTCAGACAGTCGAGTCCCGGCAGAGGAAGTGACGGGTGCTCGTCCCGGAGAGCTATTCGTTCATCGAAATGTGGCGAACTTAGTTGTTGCCACAGACTTAAACCTTTTAAGCGTGCTTCACTACGCAATTAATTTTTTGAAAGTGAAACACGTCGTAGTTTGTGGTCACTATGGTTGCGGGGGCGTAAAGGGGTCTCTCAGTCGAACGCACTTAGGACTCATTGATAAATGGCTCGAGCCTCTTAAAGATACCTACGTTAAAAATTCGGACACTTTGGACCCTCTGCCTCCAGAGGCAAAAGTAAATAAGCTGGTAGAGCTCAGCGTGATTGCGCAGGTAAATAACCTTGCAAAAACTCACGTGATTCAACAAGCGTGGAAAAATGAGCAGAGGCCTCTACTGCACGGTTGGATCTACAATTTAGGCACCGGGGTTTTGGAAGACCTCATCATGATGGATTCGAAAAGCGAGATGTCAGACATCTATCGATTCCAACAGGACTAGACTCTTCTATTTTTTCCAAAGCTTTTTAATCCAGCTTTCGATTTCACTGACTTCCGTCGGGATATGGGCCGAGAGGTTTTTACAACCTTTCGGTGTGACTAAAACGTCGTCTTCAATTCGCACGCCAATCCCTCGGTACTTCGCGGGAACCGTAAGATCATCGATTTGGAAATAAAGTCCGGGTTCAACGGTCAAAACCATTCCGGCTTCGAGTTTTCCCCACTTGTAATTTTCAGCACGCGCCTGAGCGCAGTCGTGGACATCGAGTCCTAACATATGACTGACATTGTGGAGCGAATAGCGTTTATAAAACTGATTTTCTTCTTTGAGAGCTTCTTCAGCTGTCGTCGGAAGAATTCCAAGTCTTTCGAGTCCTTGAGCCAGCACGATCATGGCTTCTCGATTAGGTTCCAAGAAATCATTTCCAGGTTTTACAGCTTTCATCGCGGCTCGCTGAGCTTCTAAAACAATTTCGTAAATTTCTTTTTGTTCCTTAGAAAACTTGCCGCTGATTGGAAAAGTGCGTGTGATGTCAGCCGTGTAAAGAGAATTTCCTTCGACTCCGGCATCGAGTAAAAGCAAATCGCCTTTTCTCAAAATTCCGTCATTTCTTTTCCAGTGCAAAGTGCAGGCATGGGGGCCCGAGGCGACAATTGAACCGTATCCGACATCATTGCCTTCAGAGCGCGCACGCGTAAAAAAGACGCCTTCAAGTTCTCGCTCGGTTTTCGCGGTTTTGATTCGTTTAATCACATCTTCGAAGCCGCGTTTTGTGGAATCGATTGCAGAGCTGAGTTCTTTTACTTCTAAGCTGTCTTTTAGAAGGCGCATTTCAGAGAGAAAAGTTGCGAACTCTTGATCTTTTTTCTTTTGATCCGCTGTTGTCGGAAGTAAGAAACTTTCCGTTTCAGGGGAGTGCGATCTTAAAACTCTAAGCCCTTTGTGTTTGGAATTTTGGCCTCTCAAAAAAGATTCCAATTCATTTAGGGGCCGGGTGTCTTTAATCCCGAATCGAATTTGGCTTCCGGGAACTCCAAGAACTGGACCTTCCCAGATTTCACCTTTGATTCGATTGGTAAAAAAAGATTTATCGGTCTTACCTAAATTGGGTTCGACAAAGTGAACCGCGTTATGGCCTTTGCCTTCGGGTACCAGAACTAAAACGCAGTCGGGTTCCATGTTTCCTGTGAGGTAAAAGAAATCACTGCATGGTCTGAAAGGATAGAAGGTATCATTGGCTCGGACTTTTAAATGCCCTGTCGGAATGACAAGCATTTCGCCTGGAAATTGTTCCGATAAAGTCTGTCGTCTTTGGGCGTGATTTTTCTGACCTTTAAGAGGCTTAGCATTCACCTTAAAGGGCTTCCAACTTTTCAACATAAAGCTGATGAGATTGGCTGGCGGCTCAGTATCATGCCCTTGTTTTGCGGCGGGTTTCTGAATCTCTTTATTATTCATGTCGAATGTGTTCATCCTCTATTTATAACATTAGAGGTCGGTTTTAAAAAGTGATCATAATAGGCGTCAGCTGGATCTTTGCTTCTTTTTCTTTTCCAAATGCGAACGCTGCCGTGAATGCGATCACATCAATCCAACTATGGATGAAAATGCTTTCGGAAACACTCCAATCATTTCGCTGGGTCACGTAGCCGAGGTACCAGCCTGAGAGCAGCTGGAAAATAGGGAGCTGGTTATGGTTCGAATAGTGAGCGGCTGCGAAAACCGTCGCCGTCATCGCATTACTCCAAAAGTCATTTTGCACCCACTTGCGAAAGACGGGCATCATCCATCCGCGAAAAGCGCATTCTTCCCAAGTTCCGGCGCCAAAGGAAAACGCCGTAGCGAAGGCGCCATCAGCTAAAGTTAAACCTTGCCAATGATAACCACCCTCTTTTACCAGAAGCCCGACTAAACCCGCTTGAATGAGAAGGGGAATGAACGTCGTCGGCCGAGTCAGATAATCCATTTTGACAGGGGATAAAACCAGATCCCAATCGCTATCGCGAGCTTTTAAAAAGGGAAAATCATCGGGACGCGTTTCGACCGTATCGCGAAAGCTGTGGTACATGCTCAGTCCACCTGCCGTCATATACATTTCGTAACCCAGCATCGCGAGCCTTAAATTCTTGTCTCTAGAATCCAGGTTATCGTTTTTGGTGGGGCCACCCGAGCGACTATTTTCGGAGACTCCAAGTGCATACAAGCCTAGACCTGAAACACCGAGTGATAAAAACGCAGCACCTGTGAGAGGCTGCTTTGTAATAAACTGATCAAGTCCCGGCACAAAAAAACTTCCTAAGGGATTAAAAAAGTAATTTCGTTTTTTGATCGGTTTAGGGTCTTTGTCAGGCAATTCACTTGCAGAAATCGGATAAGCGAAACATAGACAGAGGAGGATTACGAGTATGCGTTTAATCATAAAGGGTTCAGAGTTTGCAATCATTCGCATCACATCGCGCGAAATATTCTTTTTCTTCCAATTTTTCGGACGAACCGAGGGTTAGGACTTGAGTGTCTTTGCTACCGTATCGATAAATCGTGATGCCTTTTAATTTCATTTTCCAAGCCTTTTTGTAAATGGAATAAATCTCTTCAGACGTACTTTTCTCAGGCAAGTTAATCGTTTTTGAAACCGCATTTTCGGTGTATTTTTGAAAAGCGGCTTGAATGTTCATGTGGGCAGAAACCGGAAGTTCGAGCGCTGTTTTAAAAAGATCCTTCGCCTCAGCGTCGATTCCTTGCACATCGCTGAGATGTCCCTTTTTTAGAACTTCCTGGGTTACTTTTTGAACATCGTGACCATGTTTTTTTAAGTAAGCTAAAAAGAGGGGATTTAACTCAGCCAATTTTTGCCCGTCTAAGACGTGTCGATCGTAAGCCAACGCAAAGAGGGGTTCAATCCCTGCGGAAGTCTCAGCGATAATGCTAATTGTTCCGGTCGGCGCAATCGACGTGCGGGTCGCGTTGCGAATTTTTACTTTTTTCGCACCTTTGGCGTAAATACTTTTCTTAAATTCAGGGAATGCGCCTTTTTCTTTTGCAAGTTCTGCGGAAGTTTCAAAGGATTTTTCTTGGATAAACTTCATGATCGACTCAGCGGTCGCGACACTTTTTTGCGAGTTGTAGGGAATTCCGAGTTGAATCAGCATGTCCGCGAAACCCATGACTCCGAGTCCGATTTTTCTATTTCCTTGGACCACGTTTGCAATTTCTTTCGAGGGCCACACCTGTGCATCGATCACGTTGTCGAGAAGTCGAACGGAAGTCCCGATGCAGACTTCCATTTTTTTCCAGTCGATTTCAGCGTTTGCTTCATTTACAAAGTGGCTCAAATTCAGTGAACCTAAGTTGCAAGCTTCAAAAGGGAGAAGCGGAACCTCACCGCAAGGATTGGTTGCCTCAATTTTACCAGGAAGGGGATGTTTCGCATTGATTTGGTCGATAAAAACAATTCCCGGATCGCCTGTCGTCCACGCTGCTTTACAAATTTTTTGAAAGACTTCTTCTGCCGAAAGATTTCCGCAAGTTTTTCCCGTGCGGGGATCTTTTAGCGCGTAGTCCGACCCCGTTTCAAGCGCTCGCATAAAAGTGTCGGTAATTGCGATCGAGAGGTTGAAATTCTGAAAACTTTTGCCGTCGCTTTTCGCCTCAATGAAATCGTAGACGTCAGGATGGTCGACTCTTAAAATTCCCATGTTTGCGCCCCGCCTGCGCCCCCCTTGGCGGATATTTTCGGTCGCCGTATCAAATATGCGCATAAAAGAAACCGGTCCCGCGGCGGTTCCAAACCCTCGACTGACGTCATCGCCCTTGGGGCGGAGCCGTGAGAAAGAGAACCCTGTTCCGCCGCCTGCTTGCTGGATGAGGGCCATCAGTTTTAGCGAATCAAAGATGCCGTCCATAGAGTCTTCGACAGGCAAAACAAAGCAGGCACTCAAAAGCTTCATCTCGGTACCAGCATTCATCAGTGTCGGCGAGTTGGGAAGAAAATCCATATTTAAAAGAAGCCCGAAGAACTCCTTTTCATAATGCTTTCGAACTTTTGCTTTCTCCGGCAAGGACAAGTGATAAGCGACGCGCTTCATCAGTTGTTCGAAGGTTTCAGTGATAACGCCTTTTTTATTGCGCTTAAGGTAACGTGAATTCAATACCCGAATCGTAGAGTCAGACAAACGGATAGGTTTCATAGCCGCTAGAGTACCATAAATCGCTCTTTCTGTGGATTGACAAGCGGTCGAATCATGATAATGATTCTCATTATTAAAGGATCCTATGAAAAACTTAAATAGAGTTTTAACCCTCCTCGGACTTTTTTTTGCGACCACTCCCGCTGCTTGGGCCAAAGTTTCTCTTGAGGCTTCGCTCGATTTGCGGCCCTCTTGGACGCCCTCGGGTTCGTCTTTGCACACCGAAAACGAAATCGGTGCGAAAGTTCTTTTGCAAGAAAACCTCTCCGTTGGCTACCTCCAAGAATTCACTTCCGGACTGCTGCAAAGCGAATCTTATAAAAATGTTCAAACTCGCGATGGTTATGTTCGTGCAGAATATAATGTGACCTCCGATTTAAAGTTTGAACCCCGGCTGATTCTTCCGACCCATGTTCTTGAGAGGTCTCGCGGCTTTTACGGGGCTTTCCGGCCGATGGTGATTTATCAGGTTTGGAATCCTGGGCCTTTCGCCGTCGATTTGGTAGAAAGCCCAATTCTCAAAGGCTATTCTTCCGCATTTTACGATGAGGATGGAAATTCCAACGCCAATCCCTGGTTTGAAAACCGTTTTGAGTTAATTCCGAAGGCTGCTTACTTTAACCGAAAACTGGTCGTCAGAGCGCCTCTGATTTGGCAGTGGATTAAAGATTCTTCCAGAAGTCACTCCGAACTTTGGATCAACCCTGAAATTATCTATCAGGTCACCGACACGATGAGCTTTGGAACGTCCTATTACAGCGCTAATTTTATCGGAACGGAAGACTCGGTGGGAGAAGCGCTCAGAAAAGGCGTTGTCCAATTCGTCGTTCAGTACGTCCTGTAACCCTGGCTTGTCGTATTCCTTAAGATTTGCTTTAATCGTTTAGGTTCTTTTGATTCTAAAAGGAGACGGTCCATGAAAGCGTTTTTGATTTTATTTCCCCTCTTTGCTTGGGGAGCCACCCAAACGGTTGTCGATCCGCTCCCCGCTCGGATCAAACTTCACGAAATTTTAGCCGAGGTTCACAAAAACCAAGCCTCCTGCTTAAAGCTCGGCGAGACAAAAACCAATTGCGAAAAGAAAATGCAAAATGAGCTCGCGGAGAACGGAATTCCCAAAGACTGGTTTGAAAAAGGCGAAAAAGAGTACGAAGCCTTTTGGGCGAAAAAAGACAAAGCGGCTAAGTAGTCCGTTGAGTCTGCTACGAAGAGAGTTTTAAACCTGCACCTCCCGTGATAACTCCAAGGGATGCTCTATGTGCTTGCGGTTGCCTGTTTAGTTCTCATTTCAATTGCGCTGTACGATCTGATGCAGCGGAAACACGCCATCTTAAGAAATTTTCCGGTTCTCGGACACTTCAGATATTTTTTAGAGGCTTTAGGTCCCGAGTTAAGACAATACATTGTTGCGAATAATCGTGAAGAGAGGCCCTTTGACAGAGATCAAAGACGTTGGATTTACGCTTCTTCGAAAAAAGAAGACGACTACTTCGGATTTGGAACCGACGAAGAGCTCGAAGATTCTCCCAATTACATTATTATTAAACAATCTGCTTTTCCTCTCAACGAAGCGCTTCCCACCGAACCCAGTTATGATCCCACCTATCAGATTCCTTGTGCGAAAATCCTTGGAGGTTATCGCAAAAGGCGCCACGCATTTCGACCTAAATCGATCGTGAATATTTCGGCGATGAGTTTTGGTTCGTTAAGTCCCCGTGCGGTTGAGGCGTTGAATAAAGGCTGCAAACTCGCCAACTGTCTGCAGAACTCAGGTGAAGGGGGACTTGCCGATTATCATCGACAAGGCGGTGAGATGGTCTGGCAGATAGGCACCGGATACTTTGGTTGTCGCAATGAAGACGGAACTTTCAATGTCGAAAAGTTCAAAGCGAAACTCGAAACGTTTCCGATTCGTGCGATCGAAATTAAACTGAGCCAAGGGGCAAAACCCGGATTAGGAGGAGTTCTTCCTGCTGCAAAAGTCACTGAGGAAATTTCAAGAATCCGTTTAGTCCCGATGGGAAAAGATTGTATCAGTCCTGCAAGTCATTCGGCTTTTAAATCGGTAGACGAGCTTCTCGATTTTGTTGAGAACTTGTCAGACATTTCAGGTTTACCGGTGGGAATTAAATCCGCTGTCGGTCACATGGCTTTTTGGGAAGAACTCGCAAAGAGGATGCGTGAAACGGGCAAGATGGTGGACTTTATCACGGTGGATGGAGGTGAGGGTGGAACTGGAGCGGCACCCTTGGTTTTTACCGATCACGTGGCACTTCCTTTTAAAATGGGCGTCAGTCGAGTTTATAAAATCATGGCGGAGAACGATCTTCATCAAAAGATTGTTTTTATCGGATCCGGTAAACTGGGTTTTCCAGAAGCTTCTCTTTTTGCATTCGCTTTAGGATGCGACATGATCAATATCGCGCGCGAAGCGATGCTGTCGATTGGCTGTATCCAAGCGCAGAAATGCGAAACCAATCGTTGTCCTACGGGAGTGGCGACTCAATCCAAGTGGCTGATGCGGGGACTGGACCCTGAACTCAAATCGGCGCGGCTCGCAAATTACGTCACGGTTCTTCGAAAAGAAATTTTAAGACTGAGCCGTGCGTGTGGAGTTCCCCATCCCTCTCTGGTTTCGAGTCACTCTATTGAAATCATCAATGATCGCTTTCAGGGAAAATCAATTTGCGAACTGTTTAATTACGAGCAGGATTGGAGCGTTCCTTCGGATAAAGATATCGAGGAAATTACAGAGTTGATGCAAAGGCCGCGTCACCTGGGAAAACCCGCCGAAGCCCCCGTGATTAAGGATACGGCGCCTGTGCCCAATCAATCCTGAAAAAATAAAAATCCGCTCAAAATCTGCTCAGATTGAAAAAATACATCTAGAATTTGAGAATGGACCCTGTTATCAGAGGGAAAAGGTCGAATTTTGTTGGGGTGAATATGTTTCGATTGGGCAAGTGAAGTGCAATCTTTCCAATTACTACAATGTCTTCGTCGCTCCTGATATCGTTATCAAATAGTGAATTACGGTTTCATTGTTTTATGAAAAGACTCTCGTTGTGTCATTTTTTCGAGCCATTTCGTACTTGCGGGAAGCTGAGCTAAAAAAACTGGAGTCGGCGTCACTTTCGACAGCTGCCGATAAAAGGGAAAAACATGAATATCTGCGAGCGTGAGGTGGTGACCTACGAGCCATTCGCTTTTCTGAAGTCTCTCCTCTAGTTTTTGAAGATGCGTAAAAACTTTTTCATCGATCCCAACGCACTCCGTTTCAGGGAAACGGCTTTTGCCATATTTCAAACGGTCAACATCGGGTTTGAAAATCTGATTGCACCAGAAAGTCCATAATCTCGTTTCGGCTCTTAATCCGGGGTCAGTCGGCATCAGTGGAGGTGTTGGAAAAGCTTCGTCTAAGTACTCAGTGATCACCGATGACTCATAAATGACCTTTGAACCGTGAACGAGGAGCGGAACTTTCGCTTGGGGGTGCAACTTCCGGAGGGCCTCCGAAAAATTCTTCAAATCCTCTTCGATGACTTCGAATTCAAGATTTTTCTCGTGTAAAGTCATTCGGACGCGCATCGCGAACGGACACCTGAGATAAGAGTGAAGAGTAAGTTTATCGCTCATACCCATTGGGCTTATTTATTTTTGACTAAAAGCCCGGCGACAACGCTGATGTATTCTTTCATACAAGCGTCAGAGCTTTTCCCTTTGACCGCAGTCCAAGCATCAAACTTTGCGCGTCCTTTCAGATCGAGCATTCCGGGACGTTTCCCTTGGACATCACCTTCGGTCGCTTGTTTGTATAACGAATACATTTGCAGAAGCTCATCGTTTGAAGGTTTTTTCGTTAGGGTTTTTACTTGCTGGGTAGCGGTTTCGAAGTCTTCTTTTAAGGCCATACGACTCTCCGTTTGATTTAGGGAATTTGGAAATCCAGTTGTTCTAATAACTTCACCACAATTGTCAGCGGTAAGCCTTCAATCGCCGTGGGATCATTGGTTTGAATATTTTCAAAAAGTGAAATTCCCAGTTTTTCGATTTTATAGCTGCCCGCGCAGTCTAAGGGAAGATCTTCATCGATATATTTCTGAATCCGTTCGTGCGTGAGCTTTTTCATCGTGAGCTGAGTGATATTGGTTTCAAGTAAGCACTCGGCGTGGTTTAAAACGCAGACAGAAGTAATGAGCTCGTGAGATTTACCTGAAAAAAGTTCCAACTGTCCGATGGCGTGTTCTTTAGTCTCAGGTTTTCCAAAAACCTGGTTCTCAAAATGTACTAGCTGATCGGATGCAATAATCGTTTGATCCGAGTGTTTTTTTTGAACTGCCAATGCCTTTTCAAGTGCAAGTCTTTCGGCAAGTTCCCGAGGGGAAAGCCCGAGAGAATGAAAACTCTTTTCATCGATATCGGGTGAGACGGTTTCGAATTCTTTTAAGATTCGATGGAGTAAAACTTTTCGATACTTTGACGAGCTGGCTAAAACGATTTTTTTCATGGGAAGCACCAAAATAGAATGAATGCAATTAAAGTCATGGGTAACGCATTCAAAAAGAGTTTCAAAGGATTGATCCCATCTTTACCGAAGCTGTTTTGCAAAATAGAGAATCCTGCCGGATTAGGAGCATTGGCTATCACCGTAAGCCCTCCACCGGTCACCGCTCCTGCGACGAGTGCATGTTGAACCGCCGTGGAAAGGTTCGGAACCTGAGCTCCTAAGTAGGTGATCATCGCATTGTCGATAAATGCGGTGAGACCAGTCGCACCGGCAAAAAGGGCAAATGGAGAAAGTCCTCCCAGCAGCGATTCAAGCCACCAAGACTGAGTTTTTCCGAGGACAACGAGTCCTCCTAAAAAAAGTCCAACCAAAAGTCCCTCTTTGATTTTCAAAGGAGACTGAAAGCGTTTCGTGACCAACGTCACACCAATAAAAAGTAAGAAAATCGCCAAAAATAGAATCGGAGTGTGACTGGTGAGAACAATTCCGATAAGCGACAAGAGATGAAACCCCGTCAGCCAAAAAGGTTCATTTGATTTTTTAATCGCTGTCGAATGCGAGAAGCTTGCGATTTCTTTGCGGCAAATAAAAGTCACGAGGAGTGCATTTAAAAAGACGGCGGTGGTCGCCTGCATTCCAAAGTGTCGCATCATGTACGCACTATCCCATCCCCACGCGGAGGCAACCATTAAAACAGGCGGCGCTGCAAAAGACGTCAAAACCCCTCCGATGGAAATATTCACAAACAAGGTTCCCAGAGTCAGATAGGCAAGCTTCTTCGACGGATGCTTATCAAAGATAGAAGTTTTTAAAAGCATGGCTGAAACCGTCATTGCCGCAGGTTCGGTGATAAAGCTTCCCAGAAGCGCGCCTAAGGTCAGAGTAATAAAGTAACGACTGACTTCTCGATTGAGTGGAATCCACGAAGCCATCGTTTGAAGCAGCTTTGAAACCAAATCCAAGATAGGTCTCGAAGCACTAACGACAATAATCGCAAAAACAAACAGGGGTTCTGTAAAACTCAAAGAGTCTAGATAAATCCCCGGAACTTCCCAACCTTGTACTAAACCCATGTAAGTGAGAAAAACGATCGCCCAAATTCCAAACACAAGCTCGACTTCACCCAGCAAATGGAAAAAGACCTCCAAAAAACTTCCAGGAGGAAATTTTCGTGCGAGATGCCTCACTTCTTTCACCAAAAAAGTATGCAAAACAGCGATCGCAAAGATGATCGTTGAAATACGTTCGGTGTGTGGGGCGAGAAGATTCATTTAAACGCTATTTAGGTCCCGCGTTTCGAATTCTGTCTGAACATCCTGCTTCGAATTTTTTAAAGTTTTGTTTAAACAAACCTGCGACGTGTTTTGCTTTTTGTTCGTACTCGCCTGCATCTTTCCAAGTGTTTTTGGGAATTAAAAGATTTGCAGGAACATTCGGGCACTCACGCGGAACTTCAAAACCAAAATGTGGATCGGTCTCTGTTTTCACATCCAAAAGCGCTCCGGAATGAATCGCATCGATAATGGAGCGCGTGTGTTTGAGCGGGAAACGTTGACCCACTCCGTGGCTTCCACCAAACCAGCCCGTATTGACGAGCCAAACTTTTGAACCGTTCTTTTGGATTTTATCCGCCAGAAGTTCTGCGTATTTGCTCGGATGCCAGACCATAAACGCCGCTCCGAAACAAGCCGAGAAAGTCGCTTGAGGTTCGTTCACTCCCATTTCAGTGCCTGCAACTTTTGCCGTGTAGCCGCTGATGAAATGATACATCGCTTGATCAGGGGTCAAACGACTCACCGGAGGAAGCACTCCAAACGCATCCGCCGTTAAGAAAATAATATTCTTGGGATTCGGTCCGACGCATGGAATTTTCGCATTTGGAATGTACTCGATGGGATACGACGCTCGCGTGTTCTCAGTGAATTTTTTGCTCGTGTAATCGACGACTCGGGATTCTTCATTGTACTCAACATTCTCGAGCACGGTTCCGAATCGGATGGCATCAAAGATTTCGGGCTCTTTTTCGGCGGAAAGGTCGATACATTTTGCGTAACAACCGCCTTCGATATTAAAAATGCCTGAGTCGCTCCAGCAATGTTCATCGTCGCCAATGAGTCCGCGATTCGGATCGGCCGATAAAGTTGTTTTGCCCGTGCCAGAAAGGCCGAAGAAAAGACTCAAATCATTTTCTTTTCCGACATTGGCCGAGCAATGCATGGAGAGCACGCCTTGTTTTGGCATGAGGTAATTCATGACGGTAAAGACGCCTTTTTTCATTTCTCCGGCGTATTCCGTTCCTAAAATCACAAGTTGTTTTTCTTCGAAGCTCACTTCAACACTCGTCGTGGAATTCATTCCCGAAGTGTAGCGATTTACCGGGAATCGGCCAGAGTTGTAGATGGTAAAATCCGGTTCCCCGAAGTTTGCAAGCTCCTCTTTCGTCGGACGAATGAGCATATTGTGCATAAAAAGCGCGTGGTATGCGCGAGAACAAATCACTCGGACTTTTAAACGATAATCCGGGTCCCAGCCTGCAAATCCATCGACGACATACACCGGATCGCAAGTGTTCAAATAATCAATCGCTCGCTCGCGGTTGATTTTAAAAATATGAGAATCCAACTTGATATTGACATCGCCCCACCAAATATCTTTGTTGGTGCTGTTTTCGTCGATGACGCGTTTGTCTTTAGGACTTCTACCGGTTTTTGCTCCGGAGGAAACAACAAGTGCTCCGGCACTTGAAATCGCAGACCCTTTTTCAAATCTCAACGCTTGTTCGTAGAGTTTTGCGGGCGAAATATTTCTTAAAACATTTTCAGCGGTAATACGTTCCTTAGTCAGACTAAAAGGTTGGGACATCGTTCCTCATCTTTCAAAAAATAGATCTGAAGTTTTAACAGGAAGTTTGAGGCTCGTCCACAAATTGACGAATCCGAAAGCGACTTATTTAAGTTTCAGTTTTATCGGGAAGCTCGAGACCTAAATCCCTTAACGATTCCACATCGACCGTGTATTTTCTTCCGCAAAATTCGCAAGTTACATTTACCGGTTCGCCTTTCAGAATCATTTCTGAAAGCGAGGCGCGGCCTAACATTAACAAGGTGCGGTGTACTCTTTCGAGGGTACAGGGGCAGAAAAAATTTAAATTAAGAGGCTCTTCCTTCGAAATTAATCGCGAAGAATGGGAGTATTTTTTTGCAATTTCTTCGGGCGAAATTCCTTGGCTGAGTAAGGTCGAAAGCGGAACGGCCTCTTCTACTTTTTTCTCAATCGTTTGAATCACGGCTTCTGGGGTTTCTGGCATCAGCTCGACGAGGACTCCACCCGCGTGGGTCACTCGTTCTTCCGGTGACAGTGAAGTCGAAAGTGCAATGACCGAAAGCGTCTGATTTGATTGGCGCAGATAGTGGGTCAAATCACTTGCGATTTCGCCCGTCGTAATCGGCACAATACTCGTGTGGGGCTGCTTTTGATAAGGCTGTCCGCGGGAAACAACAATTTTTCCGGGACCAATGGCGCCCGCTAAATCGAGCTGGCCGTTTTTTAACGGGAGATCGGCTTCTGGATTTTGACAGTAAGCACGTCCTTTTCCATTCGGATGACATTCGGCATAGAGTTCGCCCAAGGGGCCATCCCCTTGAAAGCGCACGCTGATATAAAAACCTTCTTTTAATTGAGCTGCCAAAAGATAGGTTCCGGTGATCAGCCGCCCCAATCCTAAAGTCGCGAGTGGGTAAGGGTCTTGGATCTCGACCATTTCTTTTACGATATCGGTCGTGATTGCAACTGAAACTCTCACCATTAAGTCTTCCGAAAAAAATCGATAAAGTTGATTTGCCAAAAATTCCTCTTCTTTCGCTTGTCAATCCGTTAAAAATCGTTATGAGTCAATCCCTTTCTGTATAACTATGAAGACCGCTTTTAAATTACCGCCGGGGTTGTATTTTGACCCTCTTTTTTTGACGCTCGAAGAGCGGACAGAAATTGTGCAGTGGCTCGAAACGCTTCATCCAATTTGGGAACAGCGCTATTCGAAACACAACCCGCCGCCTCCCGGAGAAAGTCAGAGATGGCTTTTGCGTCCGGTGTATTGGCTCGGCAACTGGCAATTCGCCTGCTTAAATTACTATCATCCTCCGAAAGGCACAGAGTTTCGTTGCGTAAAGGCAGAACCTTATCCCGCAGTTTTGCAAAGAGTCGTCAAAAAGATGGAAAATCTCGCGGTCCAATCCTTTCCACGGGATTTTATCCCCGCCGGGTGGAAATTGAACACCTGTCTCGTCAATATGTATGGCTCGCAATTAAACGATGGAAAAAAGGAAGATACGGCGAGAGTCGGCGAGCACAAGGATTTCGAACCGGGACCTGTTGCGTCTTTATCGCTGGGTGAGAGAGCAATCTTTCAATTTGTTTCGAGCTCGAGCCGAGATCACAAAGCGAAGGTGGTCGAACAGCAATGGCTGACCGATGGATCTCTGCAAATGTTTGCGGGCAGAAGATGGAAAGACGAACTTTTTCACAGAGTCCAAAGAGTGGACACGATTCAAGGATATCAATTCAAAATTCAGGTCGAAAATTTCGAAGTGCGTCGGGTGAATTTTACGTTTAGATACGTTCCTGAAAAACATATCTATCCATTGAAGGCTCTTCCCAAAGAAAAAGTGGAAGACATCCGACCCTACCTGGAAATCCTCGCCCGAAATTCGAGTTATTATCGATCGCTTCTCAATCAGTAGAGACTGCAACCTAATGCAACGCATCTCCGAGCTCCGGAGAAATTACATTGTTGATTAGCTTGTTGCTGCGTCATCTGAGCAATCGCGCCGCTCGCGACAAACACATCGCCGAATTCATTTTGCGTGCGACAAGTGTAGTGGTTGACGAGTCCGCTTTCGAACGGAGCGAAGCCCTCAGCGGAGCCTGTTGTAGCGGCGATAAAACCTAATGTGATGATGAATAAATATTTTTTCATTTTTCCCCCAATGCTTAAAAAGAAAACCTATGAAATAAAAATCTGCAATGCAAGTGCCAACTGAAGTGATTTGTTAATATTGACTGCGCCCGAGTTTTGTTTCCATCAGATTATTGTTATACTTCAGTCAGCTCCTAGCGCACTCAACTCGAAAATTTGGATGGGGGATCCATGAATCGCACCTTTTACTCAATGTTAGCGTTGTTTATTTCTTTGAATGCGGACGCGGCTTTAAATACGCGCGACCTCAATCACGTCTTAAAAGAAAAGAATGCGGGATGGGTGGCAGGGCCTTCGTGGGTGACAGATTTAGACGAAACATCCGCGACAAAACTCATGGGTTTAAAACTTTCGGAGGCGTCGGGAGATCTTTTTTATCCAGACGGACAAGAAAAAATGGATGCTGCACTTCCAGCGAGCATTGATTGGAGAAATAAAGACGGTAGAAATTATGTTTCTCCAGTTCTCAATCAAGCTTATTGCGGAAGTTGCGTCGCGTTTGCAGCGGTGGGAACTTTTGAAACTCAATTAAATATTGCGCGAAAAACTTCGGTAAGCGCTTGGGCATTGTCGGCGCAACATCTCTTCGCTTGTGGTGGGGGCGGGTGTGAAAAAGGTTGGACCTTAAGTGCCGCGGGTGATTTTTTAAAAACGAAGGGCATTCCGGATGAAGCTTGTTTTCCTTACAAGTCAGGTTCAACGGGAAAAGATTATAAATGCACTGAATCGTGCGGAAATGCAGCTTCAAGAGTGGTGAAGGCGACAAACTTTTCCACACCGACTTATTTTTTCGTGAATGCCTCCGCATTAAAGACAGCGCTTCAAAAAGGACCGTTAATGGTGGGAATGAGTGTTTACGAAGATTTTCTCTCCTATAAAACAGGCGTGTACAAACATGTGACCGGAAAAGCGTTAGGCGGACACGCGGTGACTCTCGTTGGATATGACGATTCTAAAAGTGCATGGATCGCGCGAAATAGCTGGGGCGAAGAGTGGGGCGACAAAGGTTACTTTTTAATCGCGTATAAAGACGCTTCGAACTTTGGAGCTCAAAGTGTGGGTTTGGAAGTTTCTTCAGGCAACGGTCATGTGGTGATGAAGAACGTCGCCGAATTTCAAGCGCTCAAAGGAAATTTTTCGATTGAGTTTGAGTCCACTTACCCGAACACCCAAAGCATTGAGTGGGTTTTGGATAAAGACCACAGTCCTGTGGCTTACGGAGATGTATTTGGTAAAGGTCGCGCTTTTATCGACACCACTCAGTATGCGGATGGGGTTTACACTTTAATTGCGACGGCAAACCATAAAGACGGCCAAGCCTTTTCGGCTCCTCGTCGAGTGATTATTTTAAATGGGGAACTCGAAGGAGATTTAAAAATCACAAACATTACTCCGGGGCAAAAGCTCTCTAAAGAAATCGAATTCAAAATTGAGATTAATGTGAACCCTGTTCCATTGACTCGAATTATTTATCACGCGAAAAATGTAGCAACGGGTGAAGAAATTCTCCGATCGACGAATAATCCGCTCGATAAAATGTTGATGTTTTGGAGAACCCAGTATGCGCCGAACGGTGAATACGACATCACTCTCGAAGGAAGAGTCGGCGATATCGCTTCCATTACATCCGACCCAATCCGCGTCACAGTTTCTCACTAAGAACGAATAGCGAGCAGGCCCTCAGCCCAATCAGGCTGGGGGCTTTTTTACAAAACTGATAAATCTCTTGGAGTTTTCCATTTTTGCCTCTAGTTAGAGACGTGCCTTCTCAGCGTAAAGTTTTGGTTTTAGGGGCTGGAGTCAGTGGATTGACCACCGCCAGTGTGCTTCAGGATTTGGGGATCGACGTCACGATATGGGCTCGTGAGTTTGGGGATCAGACGACTTCTCATATTGCGCCCGCGATTTGGTATCCTGAAAAATTGCAGCCAGAAGAGCTGACGCGGAAATGGGCGACGCTTTCGATTGAAAAGTTTTATGCCTTAGCGATGCAGAGTGAATCCGGCGTGATTCTTTCCCCCATTGCAAAATATTTTCATCGGAGAATGGGCGACCCTTGGTGGAAAGAGATTGTGAGGGACTTCAAAAGAATTCCCGAGTCGGAACTCAGAGGTGCCGTCTGTGGGTACGAATTCACCGGCGTTGTCATCGACACTTCGATCTACTTTGATAAGTATCTTTTTAATGAATTTAAAAGAAAAGGTGGTGCGTGCGAGAGAAAAATTTTGCAGGATTTTGAGGGCGCTTTTCAAAGCTACGAAGCCATTATCAACTGCGCGGGATTGGGGGCTCGCGAGCTTTTCGCCGACTCAGAACTCAGTTCGATTCGAGGACAAATAGTACGCATTGCGCAAATCTCTACTAGCAAAGTGATTTTAGATACGGACCATCCTCAAGGGATGATTTCGATTATCCCGCGCAATCACGACTGTATTTTGGGTTCTACCTCTCAAAAAGGAAATGATGATAGACAAATCGATTCTTTCACTTCGAATGAGATCATTGAAAGATGCGGTTTGTATTTTCCGGAGATTAAAACTGCAGCTGTACTGGACTCAAGCGTGGGTTTCAGACCCTTTCGCTCAAGTGTGCGCGTCGAAAGCGAACCTTTTCCGAACGGTAGAGTTTTACTCCATAACTACGGGCATGCAGGGAATGGCTACACCCTTTCATGGGGCTGCGCATTCGACGTGGCCGAAAGATTTGAAAAC
Source organism: uncultured Bdellovibrionales bacterium (assembly GCA_937903155.1). Lineage (GTDB taxonomy): Bacteria > Bdellovibrionota > FAC87 > UBA2466 > UBA2466 > CALCZU01. Next base: position 3,765 of record CALCZU010000054.1, on the reverse strand, counting down.
TTTTCAAATGCAGTAAGACAGGGTAGAAATTCGTAAGTTTTAACCCGTTTAAGGAGAATAAAAGATGGCAAAAATTACATTAAAAGGAAATCCGATTAATACCCTAGGGGATCTTCCTGCGAAGGGGACTTCTTCTCCTGATTTCAAATTAGTCAAAACAGATTTGTCTGAAGTCTCTTTGGCAAATTACGAAGGAAAAAGAAAAGTTCTCAATATTTTTCCAAGTGTCGATACGCCAACCTGTGCGACCTCTGTAAGACAGTTTAATCAGAGAGCGGCGGATATGAAAAATACCGTGGTGCTATGTGTTTCTGCCGATCTTCCGTTTGCACAAAAAAGATTCTGCGGCGCTGAAGGCATTACGAACTGTGATACGCTTTCGACTTTCCGAAGTACGTTTGGAAAAGATTGGAAAGTGGAGATCACGGATTCTCCTTTAAAAGGTTTGCTCTCGCGAAGTGTCGTGGTTTTAGATGAAACCAATAAAGTTTTGTACACTGAGCAAGTTGCAGAAACGGCGCAAGAGCCTAATTACGATGCTGCTCTCGGAGTCTTAAAATAGGGCAGAATGAAACAAGTGAGAAGGATCCAAAAAAACTGGATCTGACTTTTTTACTTCATGCCTATGCATCGGGATATTTTCCGATGCCCCATTCCGAAACTGAAGTGATTGAGTGGTATCGCCCGGATCCTCGGGCGATACTGCCTTTAAATGGATTTCACGTTTCAAAAAGTCTCAAAAAGACCCTTCATAAAAACGAATTTACCGTGACTCGCGACACCGCTTTTAAAGAAGTGATGTTGGGGTGTGCTGAGCGAGAATCGACTTGGATTAACGACGAGTTTCTTTCAGCTTACACCTATCTTTTCGAACTCGGAGCCACTCATTCGGTGGAAGTTTGGAAAGAAAATAAACTTGTCGGTGGCGTTTATGGACTTGCTCTGGGAAGAGCTTTTTTTGCCGAATCAAAATTTCATCGAGAAACCGATGCGTCTAAAGTAGCGCTGTATCACCTGACGGAACATTTAAAAAAGCAGGGGTTTAAACTTCTAGAAGTTCAGTTTCTAACAGACCACTTAAAAACTTTGGGGGCGATTGAAATCCCCGATTCGAAGTACCAAAAACTTTTGCGAGATGCGATTCAATCGAAGGCGGAATTCTAGTGGAAGAAAATTCTTCTCAAAAAGTCAGAGCCTGGACGTTGAGACTCATTGAAGAGTATCGTCAGATTTCTTATCGTTATCGTTTGAAACTCAAGCGTCCCGTCATTGCCGTAGATGATATCCCTGGGAAGTGGGGTCTGTACGATAACGAAACACGGACGCTGACTCTTTCACGAAAACTTATCGAAAATTATCCGTGGCCGATGGTGCTCGAAGTTTTTAAGCACGAAATCTGTCATCAGATTGTTTTCGAAGAAAAAAAGAGCGACGAACTGCACGGCCCTCTTTTTAGAGAGGCCGCGAAGAGGCTGGCACTTTCGCCTTGGGCGGTGCGGGCAGAGTCTGAACTCGAAGTTCCTTTAAGAGATCTTGCAGAGACGCCGCTCACTCAAGAAGAAGAACGACTAAGCGTTCGCGTTGAAAAGCTCTTAAGCCTCGCGAATTCGAGTAATGAACACGAAGCAGCCGCGGCGATGCAGAAAGTTCAAGAGCTTTATGCAAAATATAATTTTGATCAAATCGCGGGAAAGACTTCAAGTCCCATGCGGTACTTCATTTTAAATTTAAAAAAGAAACGGGTTGAACGTTATCAGTCCGCTATTGCATCTCTTCTTTCAGACCATTTCTTCGTCGATATTATTCATGCGAGTCTTTATGATCAAAACGACTGTACCGAATACAAAGTTTTGGAAATCCTAGGACGCCAGGAGAATGTCTCGATGGCGGAGTACGTTTTTCATTTTATGGAAAACCAGCTGAAATCACTCTGGACAGCGTACAAAACGGAACATGCAGCCGGAAGGCGCTCTAAAACTTCGTTTTATTTAGGCGTTATCGCAGGCTTTAGAGAGAAACTCGAGGAGAGTGGCAAAGCGATTGATGAAAAGTATGAGGCGACAGGTTTTGCGCTAGTGAAAGTAAAAGACACGGCGCTTAAGAACTATGTTTCCGAACGTTATCCTAAACTCACCCAAGTTCACCATAGCCGCCGCTTTCACGATTCGGATTCATATTCCGTCGGCAGGTCTCGAGGAAAAGAACTCACCCTTCGAAAAGGGATTCACGAGCGCAAGCACTCGCAACTCAAACTCCGCTGAACTTCGGTGGCTGTCACTGCGAGTGAACGCAGCCCACGCGGCTACCTTTGTGTGCTGAGCTGGGAAGGTTGCCGCGCCCGGCTTCGCTCCGCTACGCCGGACTCGCAATGACGGAAGTCGATAGGATTTCTGAATGACAGAGATAGCGTCATTTAATTTCAAAGGATGTTCGCAATTGGTTATGTTTAGACCATGGAAAATCTCTCAAGAAGAAAGTTGATTCAAAAAGCGTTTACTCTCGGAAGTATCGGCACCTTGTTACTGGGCGAAAAAGTGTTTTCGCAAGTGATGGATGCGTGCGGGACTACACCCGCCCAAACCGAGGGACCGTTCTACCCTGTCAAACTTCCCTTTGAGAAGGACACGGACCTCACTTTCGTAAAAGGAAAGCCGGGGAAAGCGAAAGGCGAGATCGTTTATGTCAGCGGTGTAATTCAAGATGAGAAGTGTGCTCCCGTTCAAAATGCGCTGGTAGAAATCTGGCAAGCGTGCGCGAGCGGACGTTACAACCATCCGGGCGATGTCAGTGGCCTCGAACTCGATCCGAACTTTCAATACTACGGAAAAGCCGTGACCGATAGCAATGGGAGTTATGAATTCAAAACAATTCTGCCGGGACACTATCCGGCAGATGAAAACTGGATTCGTCCGCCTCATATTCACTTTAAAGTCTTTGCGAGAGGCTTTCAGGATCTCACCTCTCAACTTTATTTTTCTGGAAAGAGTGTGGGCGGAAAAAAAGGAGAGTTAATAGACGATTTGAATCGTAAAGACGCGATTTTAGAAAAAATTTCTCCGAGCGAAAGACAGCGGGTAATCATTGAAATTCCCGAGGTCGCAGGACTTCGGCGTGGGAGGTTTGATATCACTTTGCGTCAAGTGTGAAATTTGTTACGCGACGCTTCAAATATCAGATAATAAAGGCGTTGATGCAGTGAAAATTTAATGAGATAGTGTGCGCCTTAAACAGTTAATGAAGTGCGAAAATTTAATGTTAAATTTTCGTAACGTCAATGAAAGGACATCCCATGAATCACAATCTCTCGAAATTCATCGTGAGTGCAGTAGTCGCTGGTTTCGTAACAACTCAAGCAGTTGCAAACGAAAAAGTTGAAGTGAAAAAAGAACACAAATCCAAAACTGTCCACAAAGGTGGAAAAGATGGATGCAAAGGTAAAAACGGTTGCAAAGGTGAGCACAAAGAAGAACACACCGAAAAAACAACCACAGAAAAAACTGAAGAAACAAAGTAAGTTTTTTTAAATTTTAAGAAGAACGGGATCTGTTTCAGATCCCGTTTTTTTTTTGCCTCAGGCACGGGGCTTCGCGTTGAATGCCCGTCTGCAAAAAAGCGCACGCGAGTCATTTCTGAACTGGTATAATATATAAAATCTCTTCTTCACGCTTTTGGAGAAACCCAGTGAAAAACCTTACTTTGATTTTAATTCTTTTGATTTCTTATGAGAGTTTTGCGGCCAAAAAAGATTTTAAAGGACTCTTTGGT
>CALCZU010000053.1 GCA_937903155.1 uncultured Bdellovibrionales bacterium | reverse complement strand
AAGAGACCGATTCGGCTGGATATCTTCGACTAATTTTTCAAACGGGATGTCTTTATTCTCATACGCTTGAAATGCGGTTTCCTTTACGCGCGAAAGAATCTCACGGATCGTCGGATTACCTTCTAAAGAAGTTCTCAAAACCACCGTATTGACGAAGAGACCAATCAACGGCTCGAGCTCTGAGCGGCTGCGACCACTGATTGGATTTCCGATGAGAATATCTTTTTGACCCGAGTAGCGCGAGAGAAAGCCATTCAGACCCGCCATCAAAACCATAAAGAGGCTTGCGTTTTCTTGAGCGGCCAATTCTTTCAAACTTAAGGTCAACTCGCTCGAAAGAGCAAACGTCATGCACTGACCTTTAAAACTCTGAATCGATTCTCTTGGAAAATCGAAAGGAAGCTGCAGCATTTCCAACTCTCCGCCCAGCTTTTTCTTCCAATACTGAGATTGAGACTTTAAAACCTCTTCGGAAAGACCTTCGCGTTGCCAAACGGCGTAATCAGGATACTGAACTTTTAACTCTGGAAGCGAAAATGGTTTTCCCTCACAATACTGTTCAAACAAAGTCACAAATTCCGAGTCGAATAACTCAAGCGACCAAGCATCAAATTGAATATGATGGACGACCAGCACCACTCGGTGGTCTTCAGGACTCACACGAAATACTTTTGCGCGTATGACCGGTCCCTTTTCCAGATTAAACGGGAGTTGAATGAACTCGTCCATTTTCTTTTGAACTTCATTTTCTCGATCGTCACCGGTAATTTCAAAAACTTCCAAAGGAAGCAAATATTTCGGAGCGACTTCTTGATAGACGTTTCCGTCTTTCATCGGAAAAGAGGTTCGAAGACTTTCATGGCGTTGAATGATTTGATTTAAAACTTCACGAACCGCGACGATATCGAGTTTGCCTCGGATACGATACCCAATAGGGCAATGATAGGTCGCCATTCCGGGGATGAGTTGATCTAAAAACCACATCCGCTGCTGAGCATAGGAAAGAAACGCGGGTTTCTCGAGCGATCGTTTCGGCAAAGGAGCTGTCTTCGCGACGGTCCCTCCTTTTTTGAGTCGATTGAGAATCGCGTTCTTTTTCTCTGACAGCGGTAAGTTCTTCACTTGTAATCCACTCCATCCGCCGGGGCTTCTTCGCTTAAGTTGCTTAAAAGTTTGTCCGCCTCTTCTTCGGACATGGATTCAATTTTTTCCATGAGGAGTGTTTCGATCGTCTGAGAAAATTTTTCAACCGTCTGACTCTCTAAAAGATGGCGAACCTGAATGCCGACCGGAAAAGATTGCTGCAATCTCGCAACAATGCGACTTGCAACTAAAGAATCGCCTCCCAGGCTAAAAAATTCCTGACGGTAAGGCACCGGAGAAATTCCCAGAGCCTGTTCCCAAAGCCTTGCTACTTGCTTTGCAATGCCGCTCGCCGATTCTTCTTCCTCCGACGCCCCTCCTGAAATCGGTTGAGACGTCTCGGCCGGATGTTCTAACGAAACGGTTTTTTTCTGTGGGGCTTTTACGAACACATTTCTCGCACTCGGTGCATCCACCCAGTATCTTTTAGGTTCAAAAGGATAGGTCGGTAATGGAACCCGGTTAGAATTCGTTTGGCCAGAGACCGCTTTGCAAGAGAGCGTTACTCCGTTGAGCCACAAATTTCCCGCAGATTCTAAGATGAGGCGGTAATCCGAAATATTCTCCTGTGGGTGCCTGAGCGAAGTAAACGCTTTAAACTTTCCACGATGTGCACCCCTCTGAGAAAGCGTTGAAAGCGTTCGTCCAGGTCCAACCTCCAAGAGGAGAATGCATCCACTCTGGTGAAGCGTCTCTAAGCCATCAGAGAATCGAACCGCTTTAAAAAGATGCTCAACCCAGTATTCTACACGGGTCGCATCTTCTTCGGTGATCCAATCGCCGGTCACATTAGAGATAAACGGGAGAGAAGGATTTTGGAATCGAACCTCTCTTAAAACTTTTCGAAAGCTTTCTCTCACAGGTTCTAAGAGCCGCGAGTGAAAAGCATGTGAAGTGTGAAGAAGCTGACAAGAAATATTTCCAGCACTTAAAGTTTTTTGAAGCGCTAAAATCGTTTCTCTCATTCCAGAAACCACACACGCATCGCTCGAATTGACCGCAGCGATATCGAGTGATTCAGGAATCAAAGCTTTGACTTCGCTCTCAGGTAAGCTGATCGAAAGCATCGCGCCATTTTGCGGAAGAGATTGAATCAATCTCCCTCGATGGACGGCGAGCTTCAACGTTTCTTCTAAAGTCCAAACTCCCGATAAATGCGCGGCCAGATATTCGCCAATACTGTGTCCAATGAAAGCGGCAGGTTCAACTCCCCAGCTTTTCCAAAGCTGCGACAAGGCATATTCGACGCTAAGTAAAACAGGTTGGGTAAACTCTGTTTGCATCAATCTCGCGCTAGCCTCGCTCAATTTTTCGGGCGCTGGGTAAAGCAAATCAATTAAAGAAGTGCCTAATTGAGGGTCTAAGATCGCAGCGCACTGATCCAGAGCTTCTTTAAAGACCGTTTCAGTTTGGTAAAGCTCTTGTCCCATCCCAACATACTGAGATCCTTGCCCCGGGAACTGAAAAACGACTTGAGAATTCAATTCTGAAGAAATGGCTTTTGTAATCTTCTCAGATTGAAGAGTTGAGCACTCTCCTCCAATGAAGAATTGACGATGAGAAAACTTCTGTCGTCCAAAATTCAAAGTATGAGCTACGGCCGGAAAATCTTTTGGAGACGTTTTTTCGAGATAAGAAAGGATTTGAGAAGTCGAACGCTCCGCCGCAGTCGCAGTTTTAGCCGAAGTAAGAAACAAACACGGCCTTTCAATTTCTTTTTTCTCAAGCGAGGCTGGAGGTTCGCTTAAAATCAGATGCGCGTTTGTCCCCCCGACGCCAAAGGAAGAAACCCCGGCTCTCAGAGGTCCCAGTCCCGTCCACTCTCGACTCTGAGTATTGACCGCAAAAGGACTCGTTTCGAAATCGATCTCCGGATTCGGAGATTCAAAATGAAGACTCGCAGGAATGAAACGATTTTTTACGGCGAGAGACGCCTTAATCAGGCCTCCGATGCCGGCCGCGCAATCCATATGCCCTACCATCGTTTTGAGAGATCCGATGGCGCAGTACTGCTTTTTATCGGTCGTGCTTCTAAAAGCTTGTGTCAGTGCCGCCATTTCGATCGGATCACCCATTACGGTTCCCGTGCCATGCGCTTCGATGTAAGTAATCTGATCCGCCGTCACGCCTGCAGCTTTCTGAGCCTTTTCGATCACTTCCGCTTGTCCCGAGATACTGGGCGCCGTGTAGCCCACCTTGTCCGAGCCATCGTTGTTTAAAGCGGAGCCCTCAATCACAGAATAAATGTGGTCGCCGTCTTCGAGGGCTTTTTCGAGCGGCTTTAATAACACCACTCCCACGCCATTTCCCATTAGAGTCCCAGTCGCATTTTTATCAAACGCGCGGCAGTAGCCGTCTTTAGAAAGGATTGAACCCTCCTGGTAAAGGTGTCCGCGCTCTTGGGGGAACATGAGAGAGACGCCGCCAGCAAGTGCCATGTCGCATTCTCCATTTGCAATCGACTGGCAGGCCAAATGGGCTGCGACAAGGGAAGTGGAGCACGCGGTTTGAACGGCCATACTCGGGCCTTTTAAATTCAACTTATAAGAAACGCGACTCGGAATGTAATCTTTGTCATTTAAAATCATGGCCTGGAAGCTCGTCACTCCGTCGACTTCTTCCGTCATGAATTTGGGCATGAGATTAAAAATCAGATAAGTGCTCATTGAAGCGCCTGCAAACACGCCGACGCGTTTGCCCGAAATTTCACCCGCGTACCCTGCATCTTCGACACACTCCCATGCAGACTGCAGGAAAACTCTTTGTTGCGGATCCATCAGTTCGGCTTCTCGCGGGCTAACGCCAAAAAACTCCGCATCGAAAAGTTCTGCCCCTTCGACCACTCCTCCAACATTCACAAAACTAGGATCAGAAATTTCGCCTTCGGAAATTCCCGCAGCTTTTAGTTCATCGGGAGAAAAAAAGACAGTGCCGGGCTTACCGTCTCGCAGATTTTGCAAAAACTCTTCTTTGTTTCGAGCCCCAGGGAAACGACACGCGATTCCAATCACTGCTACGGAATTTTTCTTCACTTTGTTTTCTCCCATTTTCATTTTTGCCCACTTTCCATTAGATCCACCAGTGAATTGAGGGTGGGATACCTAAATAAATCAACAATCGAAATACTCTTATTCAAGCGCTCCTGAATCTTGGATTTTACTTGCGCAATTCTCAGCGAGTTTCCGCCCAATTCAAAAAAGTTATCGCCTGAATTTAAAACTTCGACATTTAAAACTTCTTTCCAAATCTTTTGCAGTTCCTCTTCAGTCGTGCTTAAGCGTTTCTTTGGCCCCATCGCTGGGCGGAGAACCGAGCTTGTTTTTTTCTGTTTCTCAGGAAGCGGCAGACGTTTCCTATCGACCTTCCCGTTATTGTTGAGAGGAAGGCTCTGAAGAGGGATGAGATTAGACGGAACCATATAGTCCGGAAGCAAGTTTCTTAAATGTGCCAAAACCGCATTCTCGTTAAACTGCGAAGCGTCAGTCACGAGGTACGATGTCAGTTCAGGATCTGAAAAAATCGTCAGAGCATCTGAGACGCCTGGGAATTTTTTGAGCGCGGAATCAATGTCCCCTAGTTCAACGCGGAAGCCTCGAATTTTCACTTGGAAATCGCAACGGCCCAAAAACTCAATCTGACCATCTGGCAGGTAGCGCGCTAAATCGCCCGTCCGATACATCCGAGCGCCCGGTTCTTTCGAATAGGGATTAGGGATAAACTTCTCCGCCGTCAGATCCGGTCGTTTCAAATACCCTCTCGCTAAGCCGATGCCCGAGATAAACAGTTCGCCTGAGACGCCGATTGGAAGAGGATTGAGACCCCCGTCTAAAACATACATTTGGATATTGTCCATTGGCACCCCAATCGAAACGACGGTTTGGTCTTTCGAACACGGCGTAGAAGTTACGTGTACCGTCGCTTCTGTCGGTCCATACAGATTGAAAAGTCCATCCGGAATTTTTTTGAAGTAGCTTTGCACAAGCTCAAGCGGAAGCGCTTCGCCAATGCACAAAAATCTCTTCACCGAACTGAGTCGTTTTGGATCTTCTTCGAGCAGAATTTTCAAGAGTGAAGGAACAAGGTAGAGAATTGTAATCTTCTCTGTTTCAATCAGGTCTAAAAGACGGCTCGGATCCCGATGTTCTCTGGCTTTTGCGAGAACCAACGTTGCCCCGCTGAGAAGAGAGCAATAAAATTCCCAAACCGAAAGATCAAATCCAAAGGGTGTCTTTTGGAGGACATTGTCCCCTACCCCAAGAGTAAAGTGCTTTTGCATCCACTCGCTATTATGCGAAACCGAACGGTGCGATACCATCACTCCCTTAGGAACGCCCGTCGATCCCGAAGTATAGATCGTATAGGCTAATTGAGCGTCGGAGAAATCTTTGAGCACTGGATTTGAATTTGAGAAGTACGAAAAATCAGTTTCATCGAGTGAAACAAGCGTTTGTCCATCGCTCTGAGTCCAGAGATTTCTAAGATGAGACTGAGTCAGAATCATCTTCAATTCAGCATCCGCGGCCACCGTTTTCAAACGTTCGACGGGATGGTCCGGATCTAACGGCACATAAGCCGCGCCCGACTTCAAGGTCGCAAGCATTGCGATGACCATTTCGAAAGAACGTTCAACAAAAAGTCCGATGAGACTACCGACCCCCACGCCACTTTTTTGAAGATAGTGTGCGAGCTCATTCGCTTTCTCATTTAACTCTCGGTAAGTCAGTTCTTTGTCGTTGAACTTTAACGCGACGGCATTTGGAGTCTTCACAACTTGGACTTCGAAAAGGGAGTGAACACTCACGTTGTTTTTGTAAGGCCGTTCCGTCTCGTTCCACCCATAAAGTGTTTGGCTTTTTTCGTTCGGTCTGACCCAGCTTAAATCATTTAAAGCATCGTCCCACTTCTCGACTGCACACTCGACGAAGAACTCTAGATTTCTTGCAAGCCGCTCAATTGTCTCGGGGTTAAAAAGGTCTGTTGAATATTCGAGATGCCCCGTCAGCGCCTCTTTTTCGTCGACAAAGTAAAGAGTCAAATCGAACTTGGAAACGTTTTCATTGAGAATCAGATCTTCCGCCTCGAGGTTTGCGAACTGAAAACCAGGATCAGGTTGATTTAAGATGAACATCGATTGGAAAAGGGGTGACCGACTCAAATCTCGTTGAGGTTGAAGCTCTTCGACGAGCTTTTCAAAAGGAATATCTGCCTGCGCATAAGCTTCGAGTAACGTCTCACGCACATTAGATAAATGTTCGCGCAAAGAATGCTTTGGATTGAGCGGAGCCCGAACTGCCAACGTATTGATAAAATAGCCCATCAAGTCTTCAAGCTCTTGCTGATTGCGATTGGTGACCGGAGTTCCGATGATGAGATCCGACTGATTGCAATAACGAGAGAGAAAGACTTGGTACAACCCAAACAAGGTCATAAACAGCGTAGCACCCTCTGCCCGGCTATAGTCTCGCAATAATGAGGATGTCTTTTCCGACAAGCTTAACGAAACGACACCCCCTCTGTAACCCTGAACGGAGGGACGAGCTCTATCGGTCGGCAGTTGCAAGAGAGGCAACTGTCCTCCCAGTTTTTCTTTCCAGTAATTCAATTGAATATTCAAACGCTCACCCGAAAGGCGCTGCCTTTGCCAATGCGCAAAGTCAGAGTACTGCACGGGTAAATTCTGGGGCTCGGGCAACGCGCCCTGAAGATAGGTGGCATACAACTCTGACAACTGGGAGAAAAAGACCTCCATAGACCATTCATCACAGATAATGTGATGAAAACTAAACTGAAGAAGATGAGTTTCTTCTCCGTAGGAAAAGTGCCACACGCGCAGAAGCGAATCGTCAGAAAGATTGAACGGTGCGTTTAAGTTTTTTAAAAGTTCCTTTTTCAAAACTTCTTCGCGTTCGGATTCATTTACGTGAGTAAAATCTGCAGACTTAAAAAACAGTTGAGGCTCGGAACTGATCCGAAGTTTTGGCGTTGCATTCTCTCCTGAGAAATAATTCGTTCGGAGAAGCTCTTGCCTTTCAAGGATCGTATTTAAAGACTTTTGAAGGGCAACGGTATCCAACTTCCCTTTTAAGCGAAGCGTTCTAGAAATATTATAAAAGGAGCTATTCGGATTTAACTGATCCAGGAACCAGAGACGTTCTTGAGCGAAGGAAAGGGGAAGCTCCTCTCGCAAATCCTGACGCTTCAGCTCGAGAGGGGACCCATGGGCGGGTTGCAAATCCGCTTCGAGTAATGTCTGAGCTAAAGCCCGGATGGTCGGTCTTTCAAAAACCGATTTCAAAGGAAGTGCCATTCCGAAACTTTTTTCAATCCGCGACACAAGCTTCACGGCCAAAAGAGAGTGTCCTCCCAGCTCACTAAAAAAGTTTTTTTCGACGCCCACTTCAGCAACCTGAAAGAGTTCGCTCCAGATGCGTTCTAACTTCTTTTCAGTTGGAGATTCGGCACGCGCGCCTTGTGAAAGTGAGACGTTTTGAGGAACTCGTAATGCACGTCGGTCAAGTTTTCCCGAGGATGTCAGAGGGAATTTGTCTAAGTGTACAAAGACCGACGGAACCATGTGCGCAGGAATCGAATCAAAGAGAAAATGTCTTAATCCGCCCTCTTCGACTGTTTTTTCAGGATAGGTTGTAAAAAATGCAGCCAGAGTTTTTTCACCACTCGCGAGCTCTTCAATTTTTACAAGGCACTGAAAAACCTCGGGGACTCTCAAGATTGCGTTTTCGATTTCTCCGAGCTCTATCCGAATCCCTCGCAATTTAACTTGATGATCTCGTCTTCCCAAAAAGAGAATTTTTCGGTTGGAAAGACGCCGTGCTAAATCACCACTGCGATAGAGCCGCGCCCCAGGCTCTAGTGAAAAAGGATTCGGCAAAAAAGTTCTCGCGGTCGTGCCAGGGGCGTTTAAATAGCCGTGTGCGAGGCTCTTTCCCGCAATGTAAATTTCCCCAATAGCGCCGAGCGGAACAGGCTGTAAATCCGAATCCAAGAGATAGACTTGAGTGTTGGAAACAGGTTCTCCCATCAACAACGAGTCGCCAAAAAGGCTCTTCTCATCGACCGTTTCTCTCAAGGCATCAATGCAGGTTTCTGTCGGGCCGTACATGTTGTGAAAAGAACATTGGGGGAGATTTTTTACGCAAAGTTCAAATAAAGAACGCGAGGGAGCTTCCCCCCCACAGAAAATATGCTCGAGTTTTATACGGTTGAGCCCTATTGAATCCGATAGCATCGTCTCCAATTGTGCGGGCGTTGTCTGCAAAAAACGAATTCCATATTTCTGGAGAAGTTTTATCAAAAAGCGGTTGTCTCTGTGTCCGCCGGGCTCAGGGAAAACAACGCAAGCTCCGACACTCCATGCAGCGAAAAATTCCCAGACAGAGACATCAAATCCGTAACTTGTTTTTTGCAAGACGGCATCTGTCTCTCGTAAAGGAAAATGCGATTGCATCCAATCTAAGTGGTTAATGACCGCTTGATGCGGAACGACGACTCCCTTCGGAGTGCCAGTCGACCCCGAAGTGTACATGACATAAGCCGGATCGACGGGAGAGTAGAAACTTTCTACCGGTTCTTTTGAAGTGGACTCTAAAACTTCTCTTTTATCTAAGACGAGAACTAAGCGATCCGTCTCTCCTGCAGTCGAAACGTATTGCGATTGGGTTAAGACCGCTCGTGCGTTTGAATCCTGGATCAAAAACTGAATTCGATTTTTGGGAAGTGTGGTCTCTAATGGAATATAGGAAGCACCTGCTTTTAAAACGCCAAGCATCCCTGCCGCCATCTCTAAAGAGCGGTCTAAGAGCAGCACAACGCTCTCGCCGCGTTTCACCCCGCACTGCTGCAAGTATCGCGCAATCTGATGACTCCAGATGTCTAGTTCCTCATACGAAATGGATCGATTGATTCCATCCGAAAATTCTACGGTCGCCGCAGGACGCGACGGGTATTTCTTTGCGTTTTTTGAAAATCGCAAGTGTACGGGAGTTGGGTCAACTGCTTCGGTTTCTGTCTGATTTAAAACATTGAGAACCAGGTTTTTTTCTTCCGGCGAGGGGAAGGCGACCGCGTTCAGACGTTTCTCGGGCTCTTCGATCATGTTTTTTAAAAGATGTTGGTAATGATCTGCCAAGCTTTTAATGGTCTCTTCGTTGAAAAGATGCGTGTTGTACTCAAAACTTCCCTGAAGGCCACCCTCTTCGTCTGTCCGGATATCTAAAGTCAGATCAAATTGGGAGATCCCAGCGTCAGGCATTTCAATCGGCGTTAAAACGACATCCCCCATCTGATATTTTGCGCTCGTTTTTTGTCGGAGGGTGAATAGAGTTTGGAAGAATGGATTTCGATCGAGACTCCTACCCTGTTCTGAAAGGAGGTTCTTAACCAAGAGCGAAAAAGGATATTCCTGATGAGTAAACGCCTCAAACAAAGTGGTCCGGCTTGAGTTTAGGATATCCATGAGTTTTGGATTTCCAGAAAACTGATTTCTCAAAACGAGAGTGTTAATAAAAACACCGAAAAGTCTATCGAGCTCAGGTCGAACTCTTCCCGCAACGGGCGTTCCCACAAAAATATCTTTTTGGCCCGAGCGCAGTGCGAGCAACGCTTGATAAGCGGCGAGTCCCACCGTGTAGGAAGTAAATCCTTGCTTCTGGGCGAAGTTGTGCAAACCTTGAGCGAGACTTTTTTCAAAACGAAAATTAAAGGTCTTTCCATCGAACGTCTGCACCTTCGGCCGTGGATAATCTGTAGGAAGCGAAAGGGGTTCGAGATCTCCCGCCAGTTTTTTCCTCCAATACTCTAAATGGTTTTTCCATTCTTCAGACGTCGTCCGACCTCGTATCCATTCTGCGTAGTCGCCATAATCAACTTCGAGCGCAGAAAGTGTGGAAGGTTTTTTCCTCACTTGGGCCTCATACAACGAAATCATTTCGGCTAAAAAAAGACGTGCGGAAAGTTCATCAAAAATGATATGAGGGACGGCGAAACCTAGAATCCAACTCCCTTCTGACAACTTCACCAAACTCACTCTTAAAAGGGGAGCTCGTTTGAAATCAAACTCAATCTGAGATTGTTTTAAAAGAAAATCTAAAGCCGCTTCCTCTCTCTTCGCTTCTGGAGCCTCTTCGACACTATTTTGAAAGAGAGGAATTTCGACGGACGGCAGAATCTTTTGCAGAGGATTTTCGCCTCGAAGCATGAATACGGTTCGCAGGGATTCGTGGCGATTTGCAATTTCATTAATCACTTCTTCGAGCAGACAAATATCGAGAGGTCCCTCGATACGAACAGCAGCAGTTTCGGTATACGCTTTTTGCGCGCCTTCTAAATGCGATAACAACCACAACGATTCTTGCATCGGGGAAAGACACGCCCATTCTTTTTGAACGCGTCTTGGAATTGAGCTGGGTTTTATTTCTTGTGCACGATTTTTGAAACGAGCGAGCAACGCTTGTTTTTTTGCTGAGAGAGCATTTGAATTTTCAATATTCGTCATTACCCAAACTCCCTACTAGATGCCGAATGATTGCACTCTTGATGCGTAACAAAATTATTGACTTCACGCATCAGCTAAAGTCATATCGATATTGATTAGTAAGGTAAATACTTTTTAGGAGAAAAAAGTAAAAAGGAGTATCGCCCATGAGTTGGAACGAAGCTGAGGATACACGCACTTACACCGTTGTGGTAAACCACGAAGAACAATATTCCATTTGGTTTTCAGACCGCGAACTGCCAACAGGTTGGCGGGCGGTTGGAAAAACAGGCCCCAAAGCTGAATGTCTTGAATTTATTAAAAGCATTTGGTTAGACATGCGGCCATTGAGTCTTCGGCAGTCCCTTTCACAAACCGCAATTTAATGCGTTTGAAAAGGGAGTATGAATCTTTTTAACAAAAACTTTTTCTTATTGTGGCAATCCCAGCTCATTAGCCAACTTGGAAATCAAGCCCATGCGATTGCGATTGCATTCTGGGTGAAACACCGAACCGGATCCGCAACCATGATGGGAATGGTCCTCATGGCGGCCAATCTTCCAGGTCTTATTTTACAACCTCTCGGGGGAGTACTCGCAGACAGATACTCTAGAAAAAATATTTTGATCGGTTGTGATCTTTTTTGTGGAATCGCCTTATCGATTCTTGTCTTGCTACTTTATTTCACGCCTGACAATTCAACCCTTGTGACCCCCGCACTTTTCGCGACGGCTTTTATCGTAGGAGGTTTGCAAGCTCTTTATCGACCGTCGGTCATGGCGTCGGTTCCCTCCTTGGTTCCGGAAACAAAACTCACCGGCGCTAATTCCCTGATGGAGTCCACCATTGAAATCTCCAATTTGATTGGCTCTGGAATTGGGGGCGTCCTATTTCGAGTGCTTGGAGCCCCACTTTTGTTTCTATTTGATGGTTTAAGCTATTTTCTTTCCGCCTTTAGCCTTTGTTTCATGGATCTACCCCATACCCCGCCAGTCAAAGACGTGACTTCAGTGAAAACGAATTTCTTTTCGGACTTTTTTAAAGATGCGGCGGTTGGATTTCGATTTGTTTGGAAAAATTCAGGAATGCGAACGTTTTTTATCTTGATGGCGTTTGATAATTTCTTCATTACTCCTTGTATCGTGCTGCTTCCGTTTTACGTCGAAGATTACTTAAAGCTTCCGCCGGATTGGTATGGTTTTTTAATGGCGGCCGTCGGCGTAGGTGGGCTTCTTGGATACTTAGCGGTTGGTATTTTTCAAATCCCTCCGCGAATCCGTCCCTACCTTTTGATTGGGTTGAATATTTTTTATGCCCTACTGGTAGTTTCTTTCGGAGTTTTAGAAAACCGTTACGTCGCGCTGATTTTGATTGGAATCGTAGGTTTTATCTTAAGCTTTACGAACGTAAATTTTATTACCCTCGTTCAGCTTCATACCCCTGAAGATCTCCGAGGACGAGTGATGGGAGTTGCGGGAATGATCAGTGGACTTATCACTCCACTTGCCATGGGTATTGCGGGAATTGTCGCAGACTTTGTAAATCAGAATATTCCTCTCATTTATCAATGCAGCGGAGGTTTCCTAGCCATTCTTTCGATTACCATGGCGTTCAATAAACGTTTTAGAGAATTTCTCGCCACAGACGAAGGAGCGCTCAATGCATAGAGATTGGGTGGGGCTTTTAACTGAGCGAGCCACTTCAAATCCTGAGCGCAGAGCTTTTACTTATTTAAATGAAACTCACACGGTCGAAAAACATTTAAGTTTTGGTGAACTTCATCAACGCGCTCAAGCCATTGCGATTGAATTAAACAAACGAGGACTCTCGTTGGGCGATAGAGCGCTTCTCATGTACCCGTCGGGTCTCGATTTTATTTCTGCTTTTTTTGGCTGTCTCTATGCGGGTGTCATTGCAGTCCCGGCATTTCCACCTCACAAAAGCCGTAAAGCCACAAGGCTCGAGCTCATGGCTCAAGACTCGACTCCGAAAATCATTCTGTGTCCCTCTTCAGTTTTTGCTCAAGTAGAAATTTCAATCGAAACTTGGCCGGCTTTAGCTAATTTGACGTGGCTGCAAACGGACTTGATTTCTTTAGAAAACTCGATCGCATTTACTCCCCCTAAACTCACCGAACAGAGTTTAGCATTTTTACAGTATACTTCAGGCTCTACCGGAAACCCCAAAGGGGTGATGGTGAGCCACGGAAATCTCATCCACAATGCAGTTTTGCTGAAGCAAGCCTTTAACGACGACGAAAATTCGGTTTACGTGAGTTGGCTTCCCATTTTCCACGATATGGGACTCATCGGAGGAGTTCTTCAACCCGTCTTTTCGAACGCTTATAGCGTATTGATGTCGCCCGCTTCATTTATCTCCGATCCGAGCCGGTGGCTGAGCGCCATCGACAAATATCGGGGCACGCACTCTGCCGCGCCCAACTTTGCTTACGATCTTTGTTATCGAAAAATACCTGCTGAAAAAGTCAAAGCTTTAGACTTAAGGAGTTGGAAATTTTCTCTCTGTGCGGCGGAGCCAGTGAAACGAAACACGGTCGAACAGTTCCAAGCCGTTTTTTCTAAAGCGGGTCTCCCTTCGTTCACGGTTCGCTCTGGCTACGGCCTAGCGGAAGCCACACTCGCTGTTTCGGGCGGTGCACCGGATGGAGAGAAAGATCAAACCTATCTCTCTGTCGATACCAATGCACTTGAAGACCACAAGGTGCAAATCGAGGCTCAGAAAAACGATACCAACGATTTTGCAGAGAACTGCCGTATTTCAGACTCTGTCGAAATCGTAATTGTAGATCCCATCACATTCGCAAGAGTTTCTGGCTCGGAAGTCGGCGAAATTTGGGTCAAGGGTCAGAACGTCGCTTTAGGTTATTGGAATCGTCCCGCTGAAACAGAATCGACGTTTCAAGCGAAGATCGCGTCCGGTGAAGGTCCTTACTTACGAACGGGAGACTTAGGTTTTCTGAATAAAAACTCGGTCTACATCACTGGAAGAATCAAAGATCTCATCATTTTAAGAGGAAGAAATCACTACCCTCAAGATCTCGAGTGGACTTCTGAAGAGAGTCATTCCGCACTGCGTCCCGGCTGCAGCGCTGCTTTCAGCTTAGAGGCAGAAAGCGGAGAACAACTTGTTCTGGTCCATGAAGTCAGAAGAAATTTTGTCAAAACTGAAGAAGATGCTGAAAATATTTTCTCAGCGATTCGCACAAGTGTCGCGCGAGAGCACGAAGTGACACCCGATATTCTCATTCTGATTCCTGAAGGCAGTATTGCCAAAACAACGAGTGGAAAAATCCAAAGACAGCAGGTTAAAAAATATTTACTCCAAAATAAACTCGCAGCCGTCGCGGATAGCCGAGCGAAGAAAATTGAAGAATCGAAAATTGAAACTGCGGCTCCCGAAATAGTGAATCCCAAGACGCCTACCGAAGCCGCTTTGGGTTTTCTTTTTTCCCAGGCACTTGGGCGTCCCATCATGAATACGCGGATGAATTTCTTTTCTGCGGGCGGTCACTCGCTTGCCGCCATTCAACTTTCGGGTGCCATCTCAGATTTTTTTAAGAAACAAATTACCGCAGACGTGATTTTTCAGTTTCCAACGATCGAGGGCCTTGCGGGTCATCTCGATGGAAGTAAAACAGAGAATGTGGTGGCAGTTCCCTCTGCGAGCCAAATTGCTCGAGTAGGACGAGAACAAGCGATTCCGTTGTCTTTCGAACAGGAACTTCTTTGGATGTCGGCGCAACTCGACCCTAACAGTACTGCCGATATTGAAACGGGGGCGATTCGAATCGAAGGTTCTGTCGACTCTGTTCTCATGCAGAAAGCTTTTGATTTCCTGATCGAACGTCACGAAGCCTTCCGCATGAATTTCGTTGAATCGGATTCAAAACCGCTGATACGGACAGTCAAAAATCGGAATGTGCGGCTTCAGCTCCGAAAAGTCGACGATACCGAAATTGAAGCATTGATCCCGCAAATCGTACGAGAGCAAACCCTCCTGCCCTTTCGATTGGAATCGGATGTTCTTTTACGCATCAGTTTACTTTCGGGAACACATCAAAACGCGCTCGTACTTTCATTTCATCACGCGGTGATCGATAGAGTATCGATTCCTATTTTGATTCGAGAGCTCTGTGAAGTCTATTCACAGTTACACCGGGGTTCGACGCCGCAGCTTCCGGCGCTAAATGTCGAATATTGTGACTACGCGAATTGGCAACGAACTACGTTTTCAGAGAAATCGCTGACACAAGATTTAGAGTACTGGCAAAAGCTTTTGAAAAGCAGCGAAGTCTTAGAACTCCCCACAGATAGACCTCGTCCAAAAACGCCTACCTTCCGGGGAAAGCGCCTGCGTTTTAAGTTTTCGGAAGAAGAATCAGCTCTCGTCCGCCAGTTTACAAAAGCTCAAGGAACCACTCTCTTCGTCACGTTGCTCGGGGTCTTTAAAACGTTATTGAGTCGATATAGTGGCCAAGAAAATATTCTTGTGGGCGTACCGATTTCTAATCGTACGCTGACAGAGCTGCAAAACCTCGTCGGTTGCGCTTTAAACACGGTTCTCATTCGCACCGATTTCACGATCGAATCTTCATTTCAGAAGGTTCTCGAGCAGGTTTCTGAGGGAACTTTAAATGCATTACGCCATCAGAAGGTTCCTTTTTCTCTCTTAAGCAAAACGGAATCAGAAGGTTCGCTCAACGGACTTCTCCGAGCGGTCTTCACCGTTGAAAATGCATGGGAAGTCCAAAAAAATGAAACGTGGCCAAAAGTTGAAGTCGTAGGAGATTTGGATTCTGGCTCCGCGAAGTATGACCTCTTTCTTGCCCTGAGCGAATCAAAAGAGTCTTTAGAAGGGGTTTTTGAATACAGCGAAGATCTTTTCGACGCTGAAACGATCGAGCGAATGGTACTGCATTTTAGAGCGCTCGTGATGAGTCTTCTTTCAAATCCTTCCCAATCTGTCTTTCTGGGAGACCTTGTAACAAAAGACGAAAAAATGCGCCTTGTGGAATGGAATTCCACACCCGCTAGTTTCCCAAATCCGATTCTTCTCCATCATATTTTTGATAAGCAACGAGCTCTCACGCCACAAGCCTGTGCCTTAGAATTTGAAGGAAAGAGACTCACGTATGATGAGTTGAATCTTCAATCGACAAAAGTTGCCAATTTTTTAAGATCTCAAGGAATCGGTCCCGAAATGACAGTTGCGATCTGCATGGAACGATCTTTGGAATTAGTCGTCGGTATTTTAGGGATTCTCAAATCAGGAGCCGCATACGTGCCAATGGATCCCGATTATCCACAGTCTCGGCTTTTAGAAATTGTCGAGGACAGTCAGGCGAGACTTCTTCTCACTCAGGAAAAATGGAGTCAGGTCTTTTCGAAAATTCAAATACTGACTTTGTGTTTAGATAGGGATCAACATCTTCTTCAGATTGTTGCCGATGTAAAATTCCCTGAATTAATTGAGACACCGAATCAACTGGCCTATATCGTCTATACTTCCGGTTCTACGGGAAAACCCAAGGGTATCTCGGTTTCTCACGAAACAGTTCATAACTACCTCCACTGGATGCAAAGAGATTTTCCGCTGAACGAAAAGGACGCGGTTCTTCAAAAGACTTCCATTGGCTGGGATGGGTCTGTCTGGGAAATTTTTTCTCCGTGGCTTGCGGGAGCTCGCCTTATTTTAGCAAAGCCAGAAGGACAGAGAATTCCGGGCTATATCGAAAGCCTAATTATCCAACATCAAATCCGAATTTTGCAGACGGTCCCTTCGCAATTAAAGGGAATGTTCCAAGATTCGTTCTTGGACGAATGTACCTCGATTGAATGGGCATTTTCTGGGGGAGAAGCGCTTCCGACTTCCCTCTTCTCTGAATTTCGTCGTCGGCTACCTTGGGCGAAGCTTTTAAATGTCTATGGTCCTACCGAAACAACGCTCGATGCTACTTCTTATCTTTGTACTTCGAAAGACGAAGGAAGAGCTTTTATTCCAGTGGGTCCTCCGCTTCCCAATTATCAGGTTTATCTGGTCGACTCTTACTTACAGATCTGTCCTTTGGGAGTTCCGGGAGAAATCTGCATCGGAGGAAGCGGTGTCACCCGCGGCTATTTAAGACTGCCTTCACTCACTGCAAAAACATTCGTTCCCGATCCCTTTTCAAAAATCGCAGGTTCAAGACTTTACCGAACGGGAGATTTGGGACGACGACTTGCAGACGGAACCATAGAATACTTAGGCCGTCTCGACGAACAGGTAAAAATCCAAGGCGTCAGAGTCGAACTCGGTGAAATAGAAACGAAGATCAAGGCGCAAAAGGGGATCCGAGAAGTCTTCGTCACCCTCCTTAAATCCGACTCAAAACAACACCTGGTCGCCTACTGTCTTCGCGAAAAGCATTCTCCTCACGAAGAGATTTTGAAGGAAGCTCTGCTCAAAGAGTTACCATACTATTTGGTGCCCGAACGAATCGTCTACCTCGAGGCATTTCCTTTAACGCCTAATGGAAAATTGGATCGCAAAGCGCTTCCCAAACCAAACTTTACAGATTTCAAAGTGACAAAAAAACAAGCCCCCGAAGGCGAAATAGAAAAACACGTCGCGAAAGTTTGGGAAGAAATTTTAGGAAAGACCGAAATCGGTAAAGGAGATAATTTCTTCGAGTTAGGCGGACATTCTTTAAATGCGACGAGAGTCATTTCCAGGCTTAAACAGAGACTTCAGATTGAAATCCCTCTCCGAACACTTTTTCAAGCAAGCACTTTAGAAAATTTTGCTTTGAGACTCAAAGAAATTTACGAAAAACCCGACCATTCGCGACTTCCTTCACTTCGAAAAAACAGCAGAAAAACGACAATCCCTCTCTCGTATTCGCAAGAGCGCCTCTGGTTTGTCGAACAGTTTGAAAAGGGTCGGTCACCGTACATTGAACGAGGCGAAATTCTCATCAGAGGGAAGTTGAATGCTCCTTTACTTCTCCAAACGTTAAAAACTGTTTTCTCAAGACACGAAATTTTCCAAACGCGATTTTATGCAGTGGATGGCAAACCTGTTCAAGAATTTGTCCCAGACAGAGTCCTTCCTTGCAAACAGCTCAATCTCTCTCACTTATCTGAATCAGAACAAAGAAATGCCTGCCATCAGGCACTGGAAGCGGAAATGGACAGCGGGTTTCATCTCAAGAATGATCCCCTAGTCCATTTTATTTTAATTCAACTGAGCGATACTGACCATCGGCTCTACCTCCTCGCCCACCATATCGTTTATGACGGTTGGTCGATTAACATTCTTCTCAATGAGATTGCCGCTCACTATCGAAATCCCGAAATTCCTCTTCCTGCCGTTCATTTTCAATATTCAGATTTTACCGACTGGCAACGAAGCGATGCAGTTTCTTCTGTTTACGAAAAACAATTGGACTTCTGGGAGAAAAGTCTTACAGGTACCTCTGTTTTAGAACTTCCGACAGACTTTCCTCGCCCGAAAAACCAAGATTTTACAGGCCAGCAAAGTGAATTCTCGCTGACGAAAGAGCTTACAGAGAAGTTAGAAAAGCTATGCCAGAAAGAAGGAACGACACTTTTCGCGGGAATCTCTGCCGCGGTGAAAGTCCTTTTAAGTCGATACAGCCTTTCGGACGACGTGACGGTGGGAACGCTTCTCTCGGGGCGTAATGAAGTTGAATTTGAAAATATCGTCGGATTTTTTCCGAACACCCTCGCACTCAGAACCGATCTCTCGGGCGATCTCGATTTTAGAAAGCTTCTGGCGCGAGAGAAGACTGTTCACGCGGAGGCGTTTTCAAACCAAGATGTTCCGTTTGAAAAAATCATCGAGCGAATCAAACCCGTTCGAGATGCGAGTCGAACTCCGATTTTCCAAGTTCTTGTCGTGGTCGAAAAAGCCCCTTCCCGCACGAAGAAGATCCACTCTGAACTCAGTTTTGAATTGCAAGAATTGCCCGCCGTGGCTTCGATCTTCGACCTTGGATTTTACTTTTTGCACGAGCCCGGCAAACCCCTCACCTGTCGATTAGAGTTCGCCCAATCTCTGTTTAAGCGGGAAACCGTAGAGCGAATGGCCTCCCAACTTTTAGAGTTTTTAAATCGAGTCGTCGAACGACCTTCTCTTGCCCTCCGTCAGATTCCGATCTTAACGGATGGAGAAAAACAAAAGATTTGCAACGAGTGGAATGCGACTTCTCGAATTTATGATTCTAGAAAAGACTTGGTCTCTCTCTTCGAAGGACAGGTAGAAAGATCACCCCTTGCCGAAGCGCTTCGTTTTGAAGGAGTTTCAGTTTCCTATGAGGAGCTGAACGTGAGAGCAAACCGGTTGGCACGGCGTCTTCAATCCCAAGGCGTCAAGCCGTCTGATTTTGTCGGAATCTTCATGGAAAGAAGTCTCGAAATGGTGGTCGCCCTTCTCGGCACCTTAAAAGCGGGCGCCGCGTACGCGCCTCTCGACCCTTCGTATCCTTTTGAACGAATTCAGTACATGATCGAAAATTCGAAGCTTAAACTGATTCTGACTCAGCCTCACGTAGAAGAGAAACTTCCGCAAGTTTCTGTCCCGATTGAGTCTCTGGAAGAAGGATGGAGTGGGGATGGCGCCGCCCACAACCTTGGAAAGTACAACCCGCTTTTACCCGCCTATTTAATTTACACTTCAGGATCCACCGGTCGCCCGAAAGGAGTGGTCAACTCCCACGCCGGGATTGTAAATCGACTTCTTTGGATGCAAGAGCGTTATCAAATCACGCCGCAGGATCGCATCCTTCAAAAAACACCCTTTAGTTTTGACGTCTCTGTTTGGGAATTCTTCTGGCCTTTAATTGTAGGTGCAAGACTCGTCATCGCAAAACCGGAAGGGCACAAAGATGCCGCGTATCTAGCGAAAATAATCCAGGATGAAAAAATCACGGTTCTCCATTTTGTTCCTCCGATGCTCCGAGTCTTCCTAGAAGAGAAAACCTCGCATTCCTGCCACTCTTTAAAGCAAGTGATGTGTAGCGGCGAAGAACTTCCTGCCGATGTTGTCGAAGACTTTTTTAAGTCCCTTCCTGCAAAACTTCACAATCTTTACGGTCCGACAGAGGCCGCAGTGGATGTCACCTCCTGGGAATGCGAACGGCACAGATCCATTCAATCGGTACCCATTGGAAAGCCCATCGCAAATATTCAAACTTACGTCCTAGATGCGGATTTGAACCTCTGCCCTTTTGGAGTTTCGGGCGAACTTTACCTTGCTGGCGTTGGCCTCGCGTGGGGATATATTCATCAGCCAGCGATGACCGCAGAAAAATTCATTCCAAATCCTTTTGGAGAGAGTGGAAGCCGCCTTTATCGAACGGGCGATCTTTGTCGGCTGTTGCCGGACGGAAATATTGAGTATCAGGGACGAATTGACAACCAAGTAAAGATCCGTGGTTTTCGAATCGAAACGGGTGAAATCGAGAACGCTCTTCGAGATTATTCCGGGGTTGCAAATGCCGTTGTCTTACCGAAAGCTGATAAGTCGGGCAATAAGCGTCTGATTGCCTATCTCGTCGCGAAGAGTGAATCTGAAACATCCCAGGATATCCCTGCCTTAAAAAATCAAGTGAATGAATGGCAGAGCGTTTTTAATGAAAGCTACGCGACATCAGGAGACTCAGCGAAATCTGAATTTGATATTGTGAGCTGGAATAGCAGCTATGATTTGAAACCGATTCCTTCGGAACAAATGCAGGAGTGGGTCGACAACACCGTGGAAAGGGTCCTTCAACATCAGCCGCAAACGGTTCTTGAAATCGGTTGTGGAACGGGCCTTCTCCTTTACCGCATTAGCCCCCACTGCAAGCGCTACGTAGGATGCGATATTTCAAATGTCGCCGTTGCGAAACTAGAAAATTACATCCGGTCATCAAAACGTTTTTCGAACGTCGAAGTGTTTCAGGCAAGCGCACATGACTTCACAAAACTAAAAGATGAGAAATTTGACCTCATCATTCTAAACTCCGTCGTTCAGTATTTCCCGAACCTGGAATATTTGGTCGAGGTTTTGGATGAGGCCGGCAAACGTCTCAATCCGCGAGGAAAAGTCTTCTTAGGTGATTTAAGAAACTTCGACACCTTAGATTTCTTCCAAGCAGGTGTGGTTTCAGCGCTCAGCCAGGCTAAAATGACGACCAAGACCCTCAAGCGAAAGGTTGAACACGCGATTCAAGCAGAATCTGAACTCGTTCTCAGTCCTGAAATTTTCAGTCGCCTTAAGTCAAAACTTCCTTGGATTCAATCCATCATTCTGCAGCCGAAGCAGGGGAAATATGACAACGAGATGAATCGGTATCGGTATGATGTCGTTTTAGGATGCGGCAAAGTAGAGAAGAATTCGATTCAGTGGCAAGAATGGTCCCAAGGTTTAAATCTAGACGCGGTGAAAAAACAGATGCGAGAGTCTTCTGAAACGATTCTCGCTTACAAAGGAATTTCGGATCCGCGAGTTGTCGCAGATGAAGTGCTTTTAGGTGGACTTGCGAACGAAGGAGCTGTTCTTCCAAGCGTTTGGAAAGAGTTCATTGAAGATTCCCAATGGAAAGCGACGCTATGTTTCTGTCACCCGGAGTGCAAAGGTCGCTACGATGTGATTTTAAGTCGAAATGGTTCGCTTTCTTTAGCAGTCCTTCAAGGGATCAAATCTCTTAAAGAGGATGCTATTTTATCGACGAATCCTTTAAAAAGTCAGGTAGCAAAAAAACTGATTCCTCACGTGAAGCAGGCTTTAAAATTAAAACTTCCCGAGTTCATGATTCCTTCGGATTTCCTTCTCGTCGAAAAGCTTCCTGTTTCCTCAAACGGAAAAATCGATCGAAAGGCCCTTTTGAGTCTTGAGGACATTTTAGAAGGTTCGACACCGAGGAGCTTGAAATCTTTTGAGGCTCCGCGAAACGAGAGCGAGAAAAAAATCGCGCTTATTTGGGAAGAGCTCTTAAATCAAACTCAGATCGGCATTAAAGATAACTTCTTTGAACTGGGTGGCCATTCATTGTTCGCGATTCAAGCCCTTTCCAGAATTTCTGAGGCTTTTGGAAAACAAATTTCGACGCGCGCCTTTTTCGCAAATCCTACCGTCGAAGAAATTGCTCGTCTTCTGAGTTTAGGCCTTCCTTCAGACACGACCGCTCCTATTCCTTCTTCCCGAACAGGAAAGAAACCTTCCCTCTCCTATTCTCAAGAACGTCTTTTGGTTCTGCACGAACTCGAAAGAGACAACCGGGCTTATAATATTCCGCTGACATTTAGGCTTAGAGGTCTTTTGGATTGTGACCTTGTCGAAAAGGCTTTAAATTTTGTGATCCAACGTCATGAGATTTTGCAAACGGTTTACCCCTTCCAGCGACAAGCAACGCATCAGGAAATTCTTACATCAGAGCCTCTAAAGTTCGATATTGAAACCGTTGCTAAGGAATTCGACTGGCTTTCGCGATTGAAAGCGCATTGTTTCTCCCGTTTCGATTTAGAAAAGGGTCCTATTGTCAGAGCACTCCTCCTAAAATTTGACGAACAGGATTTCATTTTACAGATCGTGGTTCACCACATCGCATTCGATGAATGGTCTGTCCCGATTCTCTACCGTGAGTTTGTTTCAGCTTACGAGCAAATGCAAAGAAACGAAGCTCCAAGACTCCCGGTGCTGCCCATTCAGTTTGCCGATTTCGCAAGTTGGCAAAGAGCTTCACTCACCGCCGAAAAAATGAATTTGGGTCTCGCCTATTGGAAAGATAAGCTTGCAAACGCAAATGCGCTCGAGCTTCCGTTGGATAAGCCCCGACCTCCCGTCCAGACTTTTGAAGGGGATCACGTCCGATTCGTTTTAAATCAAGGTCTCCTGAAACGGCTCGAAGCTTTCAGCGCCGCGGAAAAGACTACTCTCTTCACGACTTTATTCTCGGCCTATAACGTTTTTCTTAGTCGATACTCAGGACAAAAAGACATCACCGTGGGGATTCCGATCACCAATCGCAACCATGCCTCGATTGAACCTCTTATCGGTTTCTTCTTAAACACTATCGCCTTTCGCTCTCACTTAGACGAACGAATGATGTTTGATAAACTTGTTCAAAAGACGGCGGAGGAACTGACTGAAGCGTTTCAATATTCTGATCTGCCTTTTGAAAAAGTGACGGAAGCCGTCGCGACTCAACGCGATCTCAGCCGGCCGGCGGTTTTTCAAACAATGTTTGTGCTCAATCAAGCTTTTCCCAAGATTGAATTCTGCGACATCAAGGGTGAAATCCTTGATTTAAGCCTCCCCTCGTCGAAATTTGATCTTTCTCTTTCATTGATGGAAGACCAAAATAAACTTCTAGGAGACTTTGAGTTTAATACCTCTTTATTCCATCGGTCGACCATCGAAGCGATGGCGAGAAACTTTGAAGCGCTTTTAGAAAATCTACTTGAATGTAAAATGCCGCTCGGTTCGATACCTCTTCTCCATCTCGAGGAAAAAAATACGCTTAAAAATTGGAATCAGACCAAGCGTCCCTATGCATCTGAAGTCTCAATTCACGATTGGATTGAAAGACAAGTCGCTAAAAATCCAGAGGCAATCGCTCTCAGATGGGATGGCGGCTCGCTAACGTATGCGCAGTTAAACGCAAAATCTAATCAACTGGCTCGCGTTTTAAGGAGACAGGGAGTCACTCCAGAAAGTTTTGTCGGAATTTTATTCCATCGTTCTCCCGAAATGGTTTTAAGTATTCTCGGGATTCTAAAAGCCGGGGCCGCTTATATTCCTTTCGAGCCGACTCAACCCCACGAGCGGTTAAAAGCACTGATGGAAGATTCTCAGATTAAAGTCCTAATGACTCGCAAAGACGCCCATAAAAGCGAGATCCAAAGTTCCGCTTTTACAACGTTCTTCGTAGATTCGTATTTTGAATCTGACGCCAATGACGAAACTACCAATTTAAATCTTCCTGTTCACCCCGACAGTCTGGCTTACACCATTTATACTTCCGGTTCGACGGGAACCCCAAAAGGCGGGATGAACTCTCACCGTTCGCTTTCGAATCGAATTTTATGGATGCAAGAGGCTTTCCCATTACAAAGTGACGACGTCCTCTTACAAAAGACACCTTATACCTTCGACGTTTCGGTTTGGGAGTTCCTCTGGCCGTTTGTGACTGGGGCTTCCCTGGTGATTGCGAAACCCGAAGGCCATAAAGATTCCTTCTATCTCGCTCAAGTTATCGAGGATTTTAAAGTCACAACCTTGCATTTCGTTCCGCCCATGTTGAAGATTTTTCTGGACACTCTTGAACCTTCACTGTGTACGAGTTTAAAACGAGTGATTGTCAGCGGTGAAGCGCTCCCCACAGAAACTCAGAATCTCTTTTTCAAAAAGTTAAATGCAGAATTGCATAATCTTTATGGGCCCACGGAGGCGGCAATCGATGTGACCCATTGGAAATGCGAAACATCTGACGCTCCTGTTCCCATTGGATTTCCGATCGCAAACACGACGATGCACATCCTCAATTCCGATTTTCAGCCCGTGCCGGTCGGAGCGCACGGGGAGCTTTTCATTGGTGGAATTCAAGTCGGCCGTGGCTATCACAACCGACCCGATCTCACGGCCGAGAGATTTGTCCCGGATCCGTTTTCAAAAACTCCAGGCAAACGCCTCTACCGTACAGGCGATTTAGCTCGCTACCTCCCGAGCGGTGCAATTGAGTTTTTAGGTAGAAATGATTTTCAGGTGAAAATTCACGGTTTGAGAATCGAACTCGGAGAAATTGAAGCAACACTCCGTCAGTGCCCGGAAGTAAAAGAGTGCGTGGTTGTCGCGTACGTCACTCCGACTGAGAAGCGTCTCTCCGCCTACCTCGTCGCGGAATCAAAAGATCTCGCGGATATCAAAGCACAATTGGGTCACAAGCTTCCTAGCTATATGATCCCGCACCACTGGACGCTTCTCGAAAAAATGCCTTTGAATGCAAATGGAAAAATTGATCGTAAAGCTCTGCCTCCGCCTGACGGTCTGAAAGAAGCTTCTCGAAAACGGCCCCGAAGTTCGTACCAAGTACTTTCCCCGATGGAACGCAGAATTCAAAGTCTGTGGGAAGAAGTCTTAAAAATAAAGTCGGTCGGAATTGATGAAAACTTTTTCGAGTTGGGCGGCACCTCGCTTCTCATGATTCAAGTGCACGCGAAATTAAAAATGCAATTGGAAGGAAAATTGGAACTCATTAGTCTCTTCCAATTTCCCACCGTAAGGACACTTTCAAAATCGCTTCAAAATCGACGATTTCTCGAGGAAAACCCTTCCGAGGACAACCTCAAAAAACGGAAAAACCCTTTAAAAACAAATAAATAGCATCTTAGCGGAAGGTTGACTTTGCGTGACGCAGAGAGTAACACTTCTTTAAATTTCTGTTTTCGTTAAGAAGTACTCTGTAGTGAAAAAGATAATCCAAATTTTTATCCAACAACCTCTCGTGACTGGCCTTCTTGCCGTCGGAACGATTATCCTTGGAATTCTCGCCTGTTTTCTTTTACGACGAGAAGTATGGCCCGAAGTTAATTACGGAACCGCCATGATTTCGACGCTCTTCCCTGGAGCTTCTTCCGAAGAGGTTGAAAAACTTTTGACCAATCCGATAGAGCGCGAAATCCACGGTCTTTCGGGAATTCGCAATCTGATTTCGGATTCGATGGAAGGCAGAAGTGTCATCACGGTGGTGATGGACGTCGACGCGGATCCTGCTCGAGTCACAAAGACCAAAGCTGAGATCCGAGAAATCATTGAGCGCTTTCAATCTATCTCTCCGCAGGGCGCAGACAAACCCGTTCTTTATTCTTTAGGCTCTGGCGATTCTCCGGTGATTGAAGTCCACATCGAGCACGGCACCTTGCCGTCCCATTCCCTGTATCAAGCGATCGATAATATCAAATCTTCTATTAGAGAAATTCCCGGGATCTCTGAAATTGAAACCATTAGCCCCATTAAACCTGAAATTCGGGTCGAAGCTTCCGAAGCGAAGCTTCACCAATTCAATGTTTCTTTAGGCGACGTCACGAAAGCTTTAAACGAACACAATGTCTCCATTCCCGGCGGAGCTCTTCTAAATTACCCCTCGCTCGATAGCGAAAAATCAGTTTGGATGTCGGGCCAACTCCTGACGCCTGAGGATATTGGAAGTGTTGTCCTCAGAGCCAATGAGTTAGGAAAACCGATTCGTGTGGGAGACATTGCCGAAGTCACTCACTCGATAGAACCGCTCCGACTCTTTAGCCATACCAATGCTCAACGAACCACTCGCCTGAATGTTTTAAAGAAAGAAAAAACAGACGCTCTAACCCTTGTCGCAGAAATTAAAAGCCGCTTAGATGAATTAAAACCCCAACTGCCGGAGACCCTTAAGTACTCTTTTATTAACGATCAATCGTCGCTGATAGAACGTCGCCTATCGATGCTCTATTCCAACTTCCTGATTGGGCTCGTTTTGGTCTTGGGCATTTTGTCATTATTTTTACCGTTTCGAATTGCACTGATTGTGAGCTCATGTCTGTGCCTGTCTTTTCTAGGAACCATGCTTTGTTTCTATTGGGCAGGATACAGTTTAAACCTGATCTCGCTTTTGGGGTTGATTATCGTCAGCGGAATGCTGGTCGATGATGCGGTCGTTGTCGCCGATGCTTGTTTAAGAAAACTCGAAGGCGGGGCGTCCCCTGAAGAAGCGGCCGTCGAAGGCGCTCATCAGGTTTGGCTTCCCGATGTCACGTCGACCCTATCGATTATTCTCGCATTTTTTCCTATGGCGATGATGTCTGGAGTTTTTGGAAAATTTGTCAAAGAAATGCCTATCGCTGTCATTATCTCACTGCTATTTAGTTTGATTACGTCGCTTTTCATTTTACCCGGACTTTTCGTTTTGGTTTTCAGAAAATTAAACAAAGAAGAAATCAAAACGTTTATTAATCGTAAAAATCGTTTTGAAGGTCTCGTGACATCTATTTACATGAAGGCTCTGAAGTTCTGCATTGCTCGTCGTTATGCGTTTATGAGCCTATTGGCTCTACTCGTCGTAGGGTCCCTTGCTCTTGCTTACGCTAAAATGCCCTTTGTGCTTTTTCCATCCGGAGACTCTGACTCTTTCTCTATTCAAATGAAAACGCCGTCTGGAACCATTTTAAACCGAACCGAAGCGCTCGTAGCGCCTGTTGAAATGGCAGTTTGTAAATTGCCAAAGTCCGAATTAAAAGATTTCATCACAACCGTGGGATTTCAATACGATCACGGCGGCTACCATCACCTATACGGTTCGGAGTACGCAGAAATCGTGGTTCAACTCGTTCCTCTGGAGGAGCGCAAACGCACAAACGAAGAAATTCTCTCACAGTTGAAAACGGAACTAGGACAAGTAAACGGTTTTGAAATGATGTCGTTTATTCCGCTTTCTGACGGTCCTCCCGTTGGAAGGCCGGTGAATCTTGCGATCAAGGGCAACGAGTATGGAGCAGTCGCCCCGCTTGTAGAACACTTTAAGAAGTTTCTTTCGGGAGTCAAAGGGGTCACGGATATCCAATCTTCGGATGCTTTGGGTAAGGAAGGCATTCGGCTCAGACTGGCGGCGAGCGAAGCGGCAGCCTCGGGTGTGGGAATCTCGGACACAGGCACCATTATTAGGGCTGCGACCGATGGTTACATCGCAACGAAAGTGCATCATTTAGGCGAAGAATCTCCCGTCAGAGTCATTTTAAAACCCTCCGCTAGAGTCGATTTGAAAAAACTGACGGTGACCAATTCAAGCGCACAATTGATTTCGCTATCTCATTTGATTCACGAAGAACCTGTGAAGCTCCTCTCGCGTTACGAGCATCACGCCGGAAAAAGACAGATTCAAGTTTTCGCCAATATCGATGAGGCCCAAACGACTTCTACTGAGGTCAATGGAGCTCTTCGACAAGAGTGGCAAAAAATTCAAAAAAACTTCCCGGGCTTGGCCGTGAATTTTGGGGGAGAGGACGCGGATACTCGCGAGAGCATGGCTTCGATGGGAATTGCTTTTTTGGCGGCCCTCTTAGGAATTTTTGTCTGTTTGATTCTGACGTTTAAACAACTTTTGCAATCGTTTCTCGTTTTTCTGGCCATTCCTTTAGGAATTGTTTCCGTCATCTGGGCATTTTTAGCCCATGGAAAACCGATGACCTTTATGGGGATTTTAGGTGTTGTGGCTCTGAGTGGTGTTGTCGTGAATGCCGCGATTTACTTCTTGGACTTATCGAATGACCTCAGAAAAGAAAATCCGGATCGCCGCGCAACGATTTTTGAAGCAGCGCGATTAAGATTGAGACCGATTCTCTTGTCCGCTCTGACCACCGTGATTGGCGTTGTTCCCACGGCCTACGGAATTGGTGGACTTGACCCGTTTGTCACCTACGTCGCTCTCGCTTTAAGTTGGGGACTTCTGCTCGGCACGGGTTTAACTTTACTCGCTGTCCCCTGCGCATTAGCGATTCTCGACGACGCAAGAGCCGGCGAATTTAATTTTGTATCCAAGCTCGTTCTCAAAATCAAAAAGCGATTCCCGAGCCTTTTTGAAGGAAAAGGAGTCGCTCTTGCAGAATAAGAATTGGCTGGTCTCCGCTAATGACCTGACACGTGCAGAGACTTTACTTCTTTGCTTTCACCACGCTGGAGGAAACCAAAGCTTATTTAGTAAGTGGGCAGATTTTTTTCCTCCCACAGTGGGTCTGATTAATGTTCAACTTCCGGGACGGGGCTCTCGCATTTTTGATCCTTGTTACAATCAAATGTCTAAACTGACAGAAGATCTCGTGACGATTCTAAAACAAGATCTCGACAGGCCTTATGCCATGTTAGGTTACAGCCTTGGCGGGATGCTCGCTTACGAAATCGCAGTGGAGCTCAGTCGATCGGGTCAAGCTCCTGTGTGGTTAGGGATTGGCGCTATTCGCGCGCCGAAATACTTTACAGAAAAACGAGATCGCCATCTTTGGGATGAACCAAAACTCATCGAAGAACTCCGTCGTTTAGGTGGAACTCCGGAAGAAATTTTTCAAAACCCAGAACTTTTAGAGCTCGTTCTTCCCACCGTGCGTGCAGACTTTGAAATTCTCGACTCTTACCAGTATGAAGAGCGACCCAAATTAGATTGTCCCATTTCCGTATTTGCCGGAAAAGAAGATCCCGAATCGACGCCCGAATGGCTCGGCGGCTGGGCAGATCATACCTCGAAAAAACTCGAAACACGCCTTTATCCCGGAGGACACTTCTTTTTGAAAGACGAGCCAACGGCCGTCATTGCAGACATTATTTCGGATCTCAAATCCATTCAAGGCGCCCCCAAAAAAGCGTCAGGTGAAAAATGGTAAGAGAGCTCCCCAAAGCTGAAACCCATGTCTGGCGTTTTCCTCTGACATCTCAGGGAATCAACGATCTCAATCACCTGACGCCGGAAGAAGTCGCTTTTTCTGCGAAGTTTGCCTTCCCCCATCTTCAAGAATTTTGGATCCTGGGTCGACAATCGGTGCGGCGTATTTTGAGTTTGTATCTCGATTGTAGGCCTGAGGAAATTATATTTTTGAGTGGACCTCAGGGGAAACCCTATCTGAAAGACTTTCCAAATCTGCATTTCAATTTTTCAAATTCAGGTGAATGGGGAGTTATTGCGTTGACTCGCGACCGCGAGATTGGAGTCGATATCGAAAAGGTCGATTCCAATCTGGACATTGATGAAGTTTCCCAAGTTTCACTGACTGAAACCGAGAGAAGACATCTCAGCATTGTTCCTCCATCCGAAAAATCGTCTTGGTTTTTTAAATACTGGACGGTCAAAGAAGCGGTCTTAAAAGCACTGGGCACAGGCCTCTCTCTCGAACCGACGCGTCTTTGCCTCTCACTTGAAAAATCAAAACCCGAAATGCTTTGGATTGAAGGTCAAGAGAATGTCACGACCGCGTGGGATCTCAAACCCCTCTCACTGCCCGAAGGATATTTTGGTTTTGTCGCCATTGAACAAAAAGCGCTTCACGTAAAGGAATTTGAATGGCCTTTCGCAGTCTAATCTTTCTCTTTTTGACCTTGCCACTTTTTGCAGCAACGGAAAAATTGGATTTGCGGTCTTTGGTGAGACGAGCGTTTCAACAGTCTAGCTCTTTTCAAGTGGTCAAATCGGACAAGCTCGAAGTCGACGCGCCCTATTGGCAAGAGAAAGTGACTTGGGACCCTCGGGTTAGTCTAGGTGTCAGTCGGATTGAGGATCGGCGTAAACCTCTTTACCCAGACTCTCCGACGTCTCTCTATTCCACTTTGTTTTCGAGTTCGCTCTCGACACTTCTTCCCACTGGCACTGCGGTTCAACTTGAGCTTGCAAATAGCATCAATGACTTTGAGTTTGCGAATAGTCCCTCGGGAAGATTGAGTGAAACGAAACTGACGGTTGGACTGACCCAGAACCTTTGGCGGAATAGTTTTGGAAGTGCGACCCGTTACAAGGAAGAAGCCGGGGCTTTAAGAAGTGACGCGAAAAATGTCCAATTTGAAAAAGCAACGCAAGACTGGGTTTTTAACCTGATAGAAAGTTACTACGCCGCGTGGACGGCCCAAGCCCGGCTTCGAATGACGATTCAAGAAGTTGAGAGAAAAGAACGTTTTCTGAAAGTCACTTTAATCAGAGCGCAGAGAGGCACTTCACAAAAGCCCGATGTCATCCAAGCGGAATCGGCCCTTCGGCGGGCAAAGCTCAAACAAACCGACTGGGTTTATCAAAGCCGTGAGAAATGGCGCGCGCTTCAAGTCATATCGGGTTCGCCTGACTCGGAACCGGTAGATTTAGAGCTTGATCCTCTCTCGGATAAAATTCTAGAAGCTTGTGCCACTCCAAAGACAGAAAAAGATGCTTCTGAGAACCGCCTTCTCCGTCAGTACGCGAAGGAAGCCGAAGCCGGAGAGTTATATGCAAAAGCGACAAGCAATCTTCTCTCGCCGGATCTTGATCTCAAAGTAAACTTCTTTTCGAATGGAATCGACGAACGAGCCGTTAAAGGATTGCAAGAAAACTTCCGATTTTCGAATCCTGGCTTTAGTGTTGGTTTAGGACTCTCGATTCCGATCTTTAATTACGATAAAAAGGCCGAGGCCGCGAAAGCGTCAGCGGAAGCGATGCGATCTCACGCAAAATGGGAAATTGCCCGCAAAACTTGGGTCAAAGAATATAAAGATCTCTGCGAAAGACTCAAACGCGCTGAGAATTCGCGAGAAGAGTTTTTGGATTTGAAAAAGGCGCAGAGTCAAAGAGTGCTCCTCGAAGAACAGCGTTTTCGCCTTGCTCGTTCCACGGTCACCAATATCATCCAAGCGGGTGACGATGCAGCCGAAGCTCAAAGTGATTTAGATAGTATTGAAGTCGAAAGACGACTCATTGCCTGGAATCTTTTGAGAATCGAAGGCACGCTGACTAAAAACCTAAATCTTGAATCGCGTTAGCGTTGGACCGTTCCGTAATCGAAATTGACGATGACATCTGCCGTGCTATCACCGCGAACGGCTTGAAAAACCACAGTGTATCTTTGGCCGGTTAAATTAGACAACATTCCAGAAGCTTGTTGCATCGAATTGCCAGATTGGATGTAGCAAACCATATAGGTTCCGTTGCCACCACTGCACTGAACTTGATTGCTCGAAGGTAAGCTACCTTTGATTTGAATCGTCGTATCTTTGTAGTCGTTATCCGCCAAAGTCACGTTAAAAACTTGCATCTGATTTCCCTGGAGTTGGTAAGTCGTTCCATCTGCAGGCGAATTAAACTGAGGGACTTCTTTCTTTCCGCAACCGGAAAGCAAAAGCGCGAGACTTAAGATTTCTAAAACAAAAAGGGATTTCCGTTTCAACATAAACTACTCCTGGATCGACCCAAATGGGCTCACATCCAATTCTACTAAATTGCAAGTCCAAGGCCACGCATCCTAAGATAAATCATCCCGTCGAATTTTTTAAATTGTCACCACACTGGATAAAGTCTAGG